>DASTGU010000051.1:0-22181 GCA_035718845.1 Gemmatimonadaceae bacterium
TCAACGACAAGGCACGGGTCCTCGACCTGCTCAAGGCCGGCCGCATCCGGCACACCTTCGACGATGTCGTCATCGAGCGTGTCGAGCGCTACGACAACGTCGTGGTCGTGATGGGCCGGGATACTGTCGATGGACCGCCACACGGTGAGATCATCAACCGGCGCTTCACCAACATCTGGCAGCTGCACGACGGAGAGTGGAAGATGATCGCGCGGCACGCACAGATCGTCCCGCCGAAACCCGCGACCTGACCCGGATGGGTGGGCTCCGACTAAAGGTTTGACCCGTTCAAACCTTCGACCGCGTCGGTTAATCCAATGGGTGGGGCCGTCTGCTGCCTACCCACTCTGCGCCGGAGCGCCAATGTCGCAACTAAATCGAACCCGTGCTGGAAACGCAGGCCGAAGCATGTCGGCGGCGCTTTGCCTGCTGCTTCTCTCATTTTTTCCATACGCCGCGGGCGGTCAGAGCGTCGACCGGGGCACCTGGCGGATCTACGACCAGCCATCGCGGGACCGCGTTCAGCTCACCTTCGAGCACAACGAGAATGGCCGTCGCCGACATGGCATGACGTCGTTCGGTGTGAGCCCTTCGGAGCTGCGCGGGCTGTCGTCGACGCAGCTGTCCTCATATACCGGCCCGGTAAAATTCCAGCTGGTGCGCGACGCGGGCACTTTCAACTTCGAAGGCGAGATGCGGGACGGGTACGGAACTGGGTTCTTCACGTTCGCTCCAGACCCACGCTTCCCGCAGCAGCTCGCGTCACGGGGTTACGAGCGCCCGACCAGCGATCAGCAATTCTGGCTAGCGCTGCACAATGTTGGCTACGCACTGGTCGACGAGCTTCGCAGCGAGGGATATCACCGGCCGACAGTCGACGAGCTCGTCGTGATGGGAATGCACGGTGCCAATCTCGACTACATCAAGTCGCTGAACGCCGCCGGTTATCGCGCCGGCGACACGTATCGCCTCGTCAGCCTCCGCGACCACGGCGTCTCCGACGATTTCATTCGCGGCCTCAACGACGCGGGCTACAAGAATCTCTCACTGGACGATCTCCAGGAGTTGCGCGATCACGGTGTCGATCCTGAATTCATCGCGTCATTGCGCCGATTCGGGTTTGCCGATTTGACCACCGATCAGCTATTGACGGCCCGCGATCACGGCGTAACCGAGTCCTTCATCGAGGATTTCCGTGACCTTGGGTACACAAATCTGAGCATGCGTGAGTTCGTGCGGATGCGCGACCACGGCGTCACGCCGGGATACGCCCGTCAGATGCGTACGACGTACGGGCGCCAGCTGAGTGTCGACGAGCTGGTTCGCCGTCGAGACCGCGGCGACGACTACTAGGCTCAACCCTTTCTTCGAGTGGCGCATCCAATGATTACGACTTTCACCGGACGTCCGACCATGCCCCGTCTTCTTTCGACTCTGGCGTTGCCAGTGCTGCTCGTCACGACCGTAGCAGGCGCTCAAACCGATACTCGCGCCGAGCGCTGGCGCGACAGCTGTGAACGCGGCTGGAACGATGATCGCGCGCGCGTCTGCGAGGTGCGCACCTACACCATTGCTCCTTCGACGAGAATCACGGTTGATGGTGGCCAGAATGGCGGAGTCTCTTTTTACGGATCTGACCGTCGCGACGTGAAGATCGTTGCACGCGTCGAGGCGAGCGCTGACGACGATGCAACGGCGGCAGAGATCGCCAAGCAGATCCGCATTCTCACCGACGGCGGACAAATCCGCGCCGAAGGTCCATCGACTCGCCGGCACCAATCGTGGGCGGTAAGCTATGACGTCTACGTCCCAACTCAGACGAATCTCGAGGGACTCGCCGAAAACGGTGGGATCTCCGCGGAGAGAGTTCGCGGCGATTTGAACTTCGAGACCACCAACGGCGGCATTCATCTATCGGACGTTGCCGGCAACGTTCATGGCCGCACGACTAATGGTGGAGTCGAAGCCGAGCTCTCAGGCACCACCTGGCAGGGTCAGGGCCTCGATCTGCAGACCACCAATGGCGGCGCGACTCTCTATGTCGCGCGCAATTACAATGCGCAGCTCGAGACAGGCACCGTCAACGGTGGAATGCACATCGATTTCCCGATCACGGTGCGTGGCTCGCTCAATCGGCGCATCTCGACCCAGCTTGGATCCGGCGGACCGCTTGTTCGTTTGATTACGACGAATGGCGGAGTGCACATCGCCGAGCGCTGATCGCGATTAGCACGGGCGGACTCCCAGCGCCCGTGCAAGGGCCGCTGGGAAGGGTTATTCTCTGTCGCAATGAGAAAACACTTCCCACCGGTTGCGCTCGCGTTTGCGGTCTTGGCAGCGAGCGCCTGCGCTAACGCGCAACACGGCACATATCGGCAGCCCGTGCCCGCTTCGGATGTCAGCGTGAGCGCGCGCGATACGACGCCGACTTATTCCGCGGCGGACATCGAATTCATGAACGGGATGATCGCCCATCACGCGCAGGCGCTATTGATGGCAGGCTGGGCTGAGTCGCACGGCGCGAGTCCCGCGATCCGCACGCTCACCCAAAGAATCATCAACGCCCAGAACGACGAGATCGTCGGCATGCAGAAATGGCTGCGCGATCGGCACCAGCCGGTGCCGCAGCCCGATCCACACGGCATGTCGATGAACATGGGCGGAATGCAGCACCAGATGCTGATGCCGGGCATGCTCACCGAAGATCAGTTGAAACAACTCGACGCCGCGCGCAGTAAGGACTTCGATCGATTGTTCCTGGTTTTCATGATCCAGCACCATCAGGGTGCCGTTACCATGGTGAACAACCTGTTCGCGACCAACGGAGCTGCGCAGGACATCACCGTCTACAAAATGGCGTCGGACATCAGCGCGGATCGGACGACCGAGATCGACCGAATGCAGAAGATGCTCGCGTCGATGGTATTCGAAGTACCAACACAGTAGCAGCTGTCGTTGTACCTGTTGGAAAACCTCGCGTCATTCACGTTTCAGAGGAAATCAAATGAGCTTTAACCTTCCCACCCGGCAAAAGTCGGCCTGGCCGACTTTTGCGACATTGCTGGCGATCAGTGCTTTAGCTGTCTGCGCTCCCGCGACGTATTCGCAGTCAACCTCGACTCCTTCGACAGTCGTCACCAACATGTCGCCGGGCGAGCCTACTCCCGATCCACGCGTCGGACTCGCTGGCGGCGAGTACAATGCGGCCGAGGCGATCTGGAATCTGAGAGTTGTGTCGGAGAACAAGCCGTCGGAGAAGTTCATGAAGGGTATCAACTCCGATCTCGCGTTCCTCGGGAATTACGTCCTGCAAGGCAGCTTCAGTGGATATCAGGTGTGGGACATCTCCAATCCGAAGCAGCCGGTGGTAAAGACGGCGTACTTCTGCCCGGCATCGCAGAGCGACGTCTCGGTCTATAAGAATCTGCTCTTCGTCTCGGGCGAAGATCTGAGCGCGCGAATTGACTGCGGCGCCGAAGGCGTGAAGGACACCGTCAGCAAGGATCGTCTGCGCGGCATTCGCATCTTCGACATTAGCGACATCGCGAATCCGAAACCTGTTGGCAACGTGCAGACCTGCCGAGGATCGCACACGCATTCATTGCTGGTCGATCCGAAGGATCCAAACAACGTTTACGTATACATCTCCGGCTCGGCGCCGGTGCGCTCGCCGACCGAGCTCCCCGGCTGCTCGAATCTGGCGCCGGACAAGGATCCGAATTCAGCGCTGTTCCGCATCGAAGTGATCAAGGTGCCGCTCGCGCACCCTGAGCAGGCCGCAATCGTTTCGTCGCCGCGCATCTTCAACGACCTCGTCGCCCCCCCGGAGCATGGAGAGACGGCTGCCGACAAGGCGGAGAAAGCGAAGGAAGTAGCCGAAGCAAAGGCTCACGGCGGCTATACTGCGGTGATTTTCGGCGAAGAAGAAGTCGCGCCGGATGGGTGGGTTGCCGGCCAGCTGGCGACAATCGTGAAGGAGCGTGGCGGCACGGGTGCTCCAACGGCGGCTGACAGCGCAGAACTGCACAAGAGGCTGCCGGATATCATCCGTAAGATGCTCGGTGGTGCGGATCCAAACGGTCCGCGGCCGGCAGGCAGAGGCCCCAGTCAGTGCCATGACATCACGTTGTATCCGGCGATCGGCAGAGCGGGCGGCGCGTGCGGCGGATACGGATTGCTGCTCGACATCAGTGATCCCGCGCATCCGGTTCGTCTGAACGCGGCCGCGGATTCCAATTTCTCCTACTGGCACTCGGCGACGTTCAACAACGATGGGACCAAGGTGTTGTTCTCGGACGAGTGGGGCGGCGGCATGCAGCCGAAGTGTCGCGCGACCGATCCGCGTGAGTGGGGCGCCGACGCGATCTTCACTGTGTCGGGCAAGACGATGAATTTCCAGAGCTACTACAAGCTCCCTGCTCCGCAAACCAAAAACGAGAATTGCGTTGCGCACAACGGCTCGCTGGTTCCGATTCCCGGCCGCGACATCATGGTGCAGGGTTGGTATCAAGGCGGCATCTCGGTGTTCGATTGGACCGACGCCGCCCACCCGCGTGAAATCGCGTTCTTCGATCGTGGGCCGGCCGACACGACGTTGAAGCTGAGTGGCTCGTGGTCGGCTTACTGGTACAACGGAGTGATCGTGAGCTCGGAGATCACCCGCGGTCTCGACATCTTCGAGCTTGCGCCGAGTGCCTATATCTCACAGAACGAGATCGACGCAGCGAAGACGGTGCATTTCGATTACTACAATGTGCAGGGGCAGCAGAAGTTCGTCTGGCCGCCGTCGTTCGCGCTGGCGCGGGCCTACGTCGATCAGCTCGAGCGGACTAGTGGACTGCCGTCCGCCAGAATTTCCGCGGTGCGTGGCGCGCTTTCGACTGCGGAATCGCGTTCAGGCAGCGCACGGTCGAGCGCATTGAAGTCGCTGGCATCGCAGTTGGATAAGGATGCTGGCGGTTCATCCGATGCGGCGAAGGTGCGGATGCTGGCGTCAGCGGTTAGAGATTTGGCACGGTAGTCGTCGAGGACCGAGGCCCGAGGACCAACGGCATTGCTGATTGCTGATTAAGTGAGGGTTGCAGACAACCGAGGATCCTCGATTGTCCTACATCCTCAATTAATCAGCAATCATAGATGCCGTTAGTCCTCGGGCCTCGGTCGCGAAGTTAGCGGAGGTAGCTCTTCGCGATCATCATATGTACTCCAACATTGCCATCGACGAGCTCGGTGATCCGCAGATCGGCCGCCATCGACGCCGCCTGATACGCCTGCACCTCCGTTAGCGATTTCTTTTCTTGCAGCAGCTTCACCATCTCGCGAATCGCAGTTTTCGTCGCGACGACGAGTGAAGTGTCGGTGCCCATGGTTATCCAGTGCGTCGGCGTTTCGGCGCGGGGCCAATCGAGCTTCATATCCTTGCGCACGATCAGCTGCATTCGGCCGCGCAGATTGGTCTCGATCGCGGTCTGATCGACTTCACCGTCGCCCTGCGCGGCGTGACCATCGCCGATCTCGAGCAGCGCGCCCTTGACGAACACCGGGATGTACAGTGTGGTGCCGGGGATGAGCTCCTTGTTGTCGAGATTTCCGGCGTGACGCGATGGCGGGTTGCTGCTGACTCTGCCGAGTGATGGCGCGGGCGCGACGCCGATCGAGCCAAAGAAGGGGCGCAGCGGAACTACGATCCCCGGCGCGACTTCAGCGGTCATGTGCGCGCGGTCGAGATGAATCAGAGTGCTGACGCGCGCGCCCGGCGGTCCGCATAGCTCTGGCACGAAGCCTCGACAACCATTGTAGGCGTAGTCGATCGGCAACGTGATCGATTGAAGTCGTACCTCGAGCACATCGCCGGAATCAGCACCTTCAACGTAGATCGGACCGGTCAGTATGTGCCCGCCTGGTCCGCGTAGCGAACCAGTATCCTGCGCCACGATGTCGCGCAAAGCCTGCGGGATATCCGCTGCTTTGACGCCGAGTCGTTCGAGTCCGGTCGGCGTGTTGGTGAGCATCGTCTCGACTTCGACGATGTCGCCCGACTTGATGCGCAACGCAGGCTTCGCCTCCGACCAGTAATAGCCGTAGGCAACCGTGGTTGGCGTCGCGGGCAGCTGGTGAACTGTTTGCGCGACGGCGAGGCTCGCAACCATGAGCGAGAAGAGCAGAACAATAACGCCCCTCACGGCATGACTCACGCAATACTGAGGATAAAAACTTGTCATCATCGTGTCAGGAGGAAGTAAGAATGAAGTCGCTCGTTTCGAAATTCTCAGTGCGCAGCATCAACATCAACAGTGGACGTTCGGAAGTCTGCTCTGGCAGAGATTACTCCCCGTTGGGAATCTGGATATCGATTACAATAGCTGCACTACTCGCGTTGACTGCTTGCTCGAAGAAGAACGACGCGAGTACGACCGACACCGCTGCGGTCGCGGCGTCTTCGACGGCGTCGACAACAGACACCACTACGGCCAGCAGCGCGAGCGGAGCTCAGATGAGCGATGCTAACATTCTCGCCCAGGAAAGTGACGGCGATTCAGCGGAAGTCGTGATCGGCCAGTACGCGCGGACGCATGCGTCTTCCGCGCAGGTGAAAGCGTACGCGAAGTTGTTGGTGGACGATCACGGCAAAGGGCTCAAGGAAGTTCACGCCCTGGCGAAGAAGCTATCCGTAACACCTCAGCCGGCGGCGGATGACACCGCGGCTCAGGAGACTGCGCACACGTTGGAGCACCTGGGCACACTCAAGGGCAAGGACTTCGACACTGCATTCGTCGCGCATGAAATCCAGGACCACCAGACCGATATTGCTGACGCGAAGAAGGCGGCGTCCGCCGCGCAAAATCCGCAGGTGAAACAGCTCGTGGAGAAATCGCTTCCCGAGCTGCAGAAGCATCTCGATCGCGCACAGGCGCTCGCAAAGAAGCAGTAGAGAGTTGAGCCACCAGGTCGCCCGGGCTGAACGATCCGAAAAATGACTCGCATCAAATTCATTTTTGCGAGCGTAATCCTCGGGCTGACCGTCCTCTGGCTCGACGCGGATCGCGTCTGGTTGAGCCGCATTTCGTTCAACCAGACGCGCCTCTCGCTGCTGAATTACAGCGGCATTATCGCCATGGGAGTGATGGCGGTATCGCTGCTGTTCGCGCTTCGCTCGACGGTGCTGGAACCTTACGTCGGCGGACTCGACAAGAGTTATCGCCTCCACAAATGGCTCGGCGTCGCAGGCCTCGTGATGGCGATCTTCCACTGGCTGTGGGTCACGCGGCCATCCTGGCTGGTGTCGCTGGTGACGACGGTCGAGCCATTGCGCGCACCGAACGAGGCGCGCTCGCTGTTGTCACCGTCGATTTTTCGCCCAGTCACCGGGGCCGCCATCGCGGTTGGGAACTGGGGCTTTTATGCGGCCGTGATTCTGATCGTGCTTGCGCTGATGAAGTGGATCCCGTATCGGCGCTTCCTGCAGACGCACCAGCTGCTCTCGATCGTGTATCTCGCGCTCGTCTTCCACTCGATCGTGCTGCTCAAGGCATCGTACTGGACGTACGCGGTTGGCTACGTCATCGCCGCTCTCATGGCAGCCGGTGCCGCAGCGGCGATCTACCTCCTGTTCAACCGTGTGGGCCGCACCCGCCAGGCGGTCGGCAAAATAGAATCAGTCACACAGCATCAGGACGGGCGAATCGTCGCCGTCAACGTCTGTCTGCAGGATCGTTGGCCTGGACACCATGCCGGTCAATTTGCGTTCGTGCGCTTCAGGGAGCGCGAGGAGCCGCATCCTTTCACCATTTCCTCCAACTGGCAGGATGACGGCAACCTCTCGTTCGTCATCAAGGGACTCGGCGATTACACGCGGGGTCTGACGTCAGAGCTCACGGAAGGTGCGCTCGTAACAGTCGAGGGACCGTACGGGCAATTCAACTTCAACGGTCGCCATCGCCGGCAGATCTGGGTCAGTGGCGGCATTGGTATCACGCCATTCGTCTCGAGAATGCAGCACTTGCGAGAGTTTCCGGATGGCAGAGTCGTGGATCTCTTTCACGCTACCTCAGACAAGGAGGTTCGCTACAACGAAGCGCTGTCGCGGCTCGCGGCGAATGCCGGGGTACGGCTCCATGTGTGGGTCGGAGATGAGCAAGGCCTGCTCGACGCCAAGCTGATCATGAAAGCAGTGCCCGACTGGAAATCTGCGGATATCTGGTTTTGCGGGCCCGTGAATTTCGGCAAAGCGCTCCAGCACGACTTCCACGCTGCCGGGCTATCGAGATCTGACTTCCACCAGGAATTGTTTCACTTCCGATAGGCGGAAATCTTCTTCCCACTGTAGGGGAGCGGACGACCACGCGTGTCTACCAATTGTAAGTCCAACCCTTGCACTGCCAAGTAATCCGCAATGCTATTACAGATTCTCGCCATCACCTCGCTGTCGTTATCGCCGCCCGTTCCCACCGGGCCGCGCGCTCTTCCGATTGGTTTCGTCGACAGCGCGCATGTCATCCCGGCGACAGCATCGGATACAATAAGGAAGCGTCGCAAGGCGATCGCGCTCTCGTGCCCGCACCAGAACACTGCGCTTCGCTGGAATGATGCCGCCGCGCGGTTCCAGTGCCCGAAACACCACTCGCAGTACACTCCCGAGGGAGTGTTCATCACCGGACGCGCGACGCGCAACATGGACCGCCTGAGCATTCGGCGGGATCCGGCTAATAACATCGTCGTCGATCCCGACACCGTTTATCAGAGCGACGACAATCCGACTGAGTGGGCCAGCGCTGTAATCAAGCTCTGACCTCATCCGCGCATTCAATCTCAGAGGGAAAAGTGGAAGCGAAACAAATCGCCGACGCAGGCTGTGTTCACTGCGGCGGGGGAACCAGCCGACGCGAGTTCCTTACATCCTCGGCGACCGCGGCGGCTGCCGCGCTGCTCGTCGCAGCATGCGGCGGTGCCGGAGATGCAACCGTCGCAACGGGCCCCGTCTCACTTACAGTTCAAGTGTCGAACTATGCCGCGCTCGCCAATGTCGGCGGCATCGCGGAAATCGACAGCGGCGGTTCTCCGCTCGCCGTGGTGCGCACGGGCGCCGACACGTTCTCCGCATATTCACTCATCTGCCCGCACGGTGGCGATCACCGGCTCGGCGTTCCAGTGCCCCTGCCATGGTGCGCGTTTCAACTCGTCGGGAACCTGGGTCGGTGGTCAGCGCACCAGCAATCTCTATTCGCTGGCGACGAGCTACGATTCGAGCACTGGCGCGTTGACGATCAGCAACGGCTGATTCATCTGACGGTTTCGCCGAACGACGTTATCGGATCGATGTCCACCGGCACGCTGGTCGTCTTGTCCAACGCCGCTTTCAGCTCGGGCGGCATCGTTCCGTACTTCGTCATCCACCTTTCAGCTCGACCGCGGTCACCGGTTGCTTCGATCGTAAGCAATTCCTTCGCGAGGCTCGCTACGGCGACCGGAAACTTCGAAAAGTCGATCGCGTAACGGCCGGTCCGCGCGTCGCGGGTGATTGCGCCCTGCTCCACGAAGTAATTGAACTCCATCATCTCCGCCTTCGCGTGGGCCTCCGCCGTACCAAAACGAACGGTGCGGAAGATTCCGGCGACGTGGGACGCGTAGTACGACTGAGCGCGCGACTTCGGCAGCACGCCCTTGTTCATCAGCCAGTTGAGGCCGTAGAGGCCGACGATGTCCGCCTTCGCCTCCTCGAGCCCGCTGTAGATCGGACCAACGGCTTCGCGAATATCAACCTGCTTGCCGTTCACGTGCGCGTAAGCGGGGCCGAGTCCGTGCGAGATCTCGTGCATGACAGTGGTGGTGAGATAGCCATCCATCGACGCGAGGTTCGCCTGATCCGCGCGAAGCAGCAATCTGCCGATCGGCAACACCACATAGTTGACGCGGGCGTCCATGAAGTTCTTGAAGAAGATCTTCTTGGTTCCCTTCTCGGCGTGGATGCGAGCGTCGTTGGGCAGATTGTCGGCGACCGCCTGATAGCCGTGACGGAGATCGCCACTGCGGAACGGCGTGTCCATCACTTCCATCGGCGTCGGATGTCCCGCGTTTGACGGTTTGTCGGCGGCGGGAATTGGCAGCGCATCCTGAATCTGCGCCGCGTACTGCTTGTACATGGTGAGCTTCGCCGACTCGGCGGGATTGCGGATCATCACCGCGGTGCCGTACGAGGTTTTGACGCCGAGCAGGTCGTCGAGGTACGTCTCGTACGGGGCCATGATGACGTCGAACTTGTGGTTGTCGAGGTCGACCCAGGCGAGATCGCTCTTATAGTAGTCGTCGGTCTGCAGCGCGTCGGCGCGCAGGCGCAGGAAATTCGCGAACGCGGCATCGTCGCTCAGTGCAGCAGCATCGCGCAGCGCTTTTGCCGCTGGATCGATCCACTGCCTGAACGCGACGTGATACGGAATGCCGACGAGCTCATTGCCGCGACGCTCGACGACTGTCCACGGATTGTAGATCTCGGCTTTCTTGTTCGGGTGTGCCGCGACGTAGCTCTCGATCTGCTGGCGGGTGATGCCAGCCGGATAGAGCGCGTGGCCCGGCTCGTAACGAGTATTGGCGAGGAAGGGCTTGTTGCCTTCGAGCAAATCGTAGCGACTGCCGTTGATCAGCAGGTAGTGGTGAATGTCCTTCTCAGATCTGCCCGGGCAATTCGCCAGCGCCTGGTAGATGGCGAGACCCTGCGGATCGCTCTCGCGCCAGAACGCGCTCTCGAGATATTGCCCCGCCTCGACGAGCTTGCGGACCATCTGCACTTCGCGCGCGGAGAGTCCTCTGGTGTCGAAGGGCATCTGCACCGATCGGAATTTCGCGAGCTGAGCGGCCACGTTCTCAGTTGGAGATGGATGACTGGTGCAGCTGTATTGCTGCGCTTCGAGTGTTGGCGCGCCGAGGCAGGCGGCGGCGACGGCGATGAGGAGAGCGTGAACGTTTGTCATAAGTGACATTGATACACTAAACCTCGTCCAAAGTGCAACACGCACCAGGTTTCGAGGACTCCGATGACCGAGAATCAATTGCTCCGCGCGCGCCGCACCATCATGCTGGCGACGTCGACACTGACATTGTTAACGGCCGCCGGCTGTGGCGGCGATGGAGTGCTGGCGCCCGGGCTCGGCTCGGCGAACGTAACCGCGACCGGGGCAGTAACGGCCTCGGGCAGTGGGCTGGCGATGTTCCAGTCGGTGTCGAGCGGCGGCACAACGTTGTTCCAGATCGTCATCGCACCGGCGACGATTGGCAACAATACGTGGTCGATCCAGATCGCCAATTACTCGGGTCGCCTTCCGACCGGCACTTACACGCTCACGGGATTGTCAGGCGCTCAGACTAATCCAACCGCCAATTTCTATTACACGAACGGCAGCAGTGCGCAGCAGTTCAACTCGACGTCCGGTCAGCTGGTGATCACGACCTCTACCGCGTCGGCGGTGGCGGGGAACTTCACCTTCAGCGCGACGGATCCAGTCAGCGGCACAGCGACCGTCTCGGCCCACGGCACGTTCACCGCGCAATGCGCGCCCGGGATGACTTGTCAGTAATCCATTGAGTGTTAGCCCTGGACTCCCAGGGAGTCCGGGGCCCGCGGTTGATCCGCGGCGACGCACGCGCACATATTGGCGGTCCAATGAGATCTCTATATGTGCTGGCCGGCGTCGCTTCCCTGGCCTCGACCGCAATCTCGCAGCAGCCCGCTCAACAAAACGCGCCAAAAACGTGGGCGCAGCAGACCGCCGGGCTCGAGCGCCACGACGGATTCATTCCATTCTATCTCGATCAGAAAACTGGAAAGCTGCTGTTCGAGGTCTCGCGACTCGATCAGGACTTCTTGTACATGTACTACCTCGCCACCGGGCTCGGGTCCAACGATCGCGGTCTCGATCGCGGCACGACTGGTGACAATGGCGTGGTGAGATTCGAGCGATTCGGTCCGCGGATTTTTCTGGTGCGACGGAATCTCGATTTCCGCGCGTCTCGCGACACAGTTGAAGAACGCACCGTCGAGGAATCGTTTGCCAACTCGGTGCTCGCGTCATTCCCGATTGTCGCCGAGGAAGGCAATAGGGTCCTGATCGACGCGAGTGATTTCGTGCTGCAGGATGTGTTCGATGTGCGGGGCAACCTGCAGCGTGGCCAGCAAGGCAGCTTCCGTCTCGACAGGAATCGCAGTGCTACCTATCCCGCGCGCACCAAGGCATTTCCGAAGAACACCGAAGTCGAGGTGCTGCTCACTTTCGAATCGGATGCGCCGGGGAATGACGTCGCCCGACATACGCCCGATCCACGCGCGCTGACGCTGCGGCAGCACCACTCCTTCGTCGAGCTGCCGGACAACAATTACAAGCCGCGCGCCTTCGATCCACGCGTCGGAATGTTCTCCGTCGATTTCTACGATTTCTCCCTGCCGTTCAATCGTCGGCCGCAGCAACGCTGGATCGCGCGTTGGCGTCTGGAGAAGAAAGATCCGAACGCAGCGCTCTCGGATCCGGTGAAGCCGCTCGTCTACTATCTCGACCGCGGTGTGCCCGAGCCGTATCGCACCGCATTCAAGCAGGGCGCGGCGTGGTGGAACAAGACCTTCGAGGCAGCCGGGTTCACCAACGCGTTCCGTGTTGAGGATCTGCCGGATTCAGCCGATCCGATGGACGCGCGATATCCGGTGATCCAGTGGGTGCATCGCAGCGACCCCGGCTTCTCGGTCGGCCAGTCATTCGTCGATCCGCGCACCGGCGAGATCATCAAAGCCGCGCTCAAGATGGATACATATCGCTCCATTACAGACTACAATATTTTCGCCGGGATGGAGCCGGCGATGGACGATGCCACCGAAGCGTGGATCACATCGCTCGATCCAAAGGTGAACGGCACCGAGTTCACCATGGCTCGGCGGCGGCAACATATCGCCCACGAGATCGGCCACACCCTTGGCCTCGCCCACAACTACATCTCGCACACCTACGGACGTGCGAGCGTGATGGATTATCCGGGACCGCTGGTAACGCTGCGGCCGAACGGGACCATCGACGTCTCCAATGCCTGGCGTTCGGGCACCGGCTCGTACGATAGTCTGGCCATTCGTTACGCTTACACTCAGTTCGCCTCGCCCGCAGAGGAGAGGATTGGTCTCGACACTCTGATGCGGAATGCGATTGCGCGGGGAATACGCTTCTTATCCGACCGCGACGCTGATGCCGGCGTAGTTCCGGAAGCGACGCGCTGGCTCAATGGCACGGACGCGGTGAAGGAGCTCGAGCGACAGCGCGCAGTGCGCGACGTGCTACTCTCGAAGTTCGATGAGAGCGTGATCGCGCCCGGCGATCCGATGTGGTTCCTCAATGAGCGCCTGGTGCCCGTTTATCTGCATCACCGCTATGCGATCGAAGGTGCAATCAAGGCGATTGGCGGGATGGACTACACCTTCGCGCTGCGTGGCGACACTCAGACGCCGTCGAAGATCGTCGATCCGGCTCGACAGCGCGAAGCGCTCAACGCGCTGATGGCGGCGATTCAACCGAAGGAGCTCGCTATTCCCGAGCGTATCCTCGCCAAGCTCCCGCCGTCGCCATACGGATATCGCGGCGGCTGGGGGTTCGATTCTCCGGCCGGAATCGTTTTCGATCCGCTCGCCGTCGGCCGGGCGTTGAGCAGTTACGTGGCCGACGGAATCCTGCAGCCGGAGCGGATTGAGCGCTTGTTCGCGTTTCACGCCCGGAATCCAGCCGCGCCGACCGCCGATGAAGTCATGAGCACGATGATCTCCGCCGTTTACGACCGAGCGACTGCCGCCACTCCATATGAAGCATCGCTGCGCCGGGAAGCGCGCCGCGCAGTCGTCGATGCGTTGCTATCGCTCGCTTCCAATCCGCGAGCAACTGCTGACGTGCGCGCCGTTGCCGAGAACAATCTCAACAGGTTGGCAACTCGCCTGGCGTCGAGCAATGCAGGCGACGTCGATGATCGCGCCGCCAATGGTGCGGTGGTGCGTGATGCGAGGAATTGGCTCGACAGACGCATTGCGCCGCCAAGGTCGACGGGCGTGATCCAGCTACCACCCGGCACTCCAATCGGCTGCTGTGGCAACTAGAATTCAAAAGGCTCTCGCGCCAGGAATAGAGGCTCTCAGTAGGCATTTTTGACGATGGCGGACAAGCGGAGTGTTGGGGACGAATTCAGTCCTGACTGCGAGCTGATAAGAGTTCACGTCACCGACCTCAAGCAGCTGTTCAATCCAATCGACCCATCTCCGCGGCGCGAGAAAGATCTCGCCAGTCAACCGGAGGAATTCATTGTCGCCTGGGCACGCGCGGAAAAACGCGATGCGAAACTGGCGCTGCAGGTGGATGTCGATACTCCGGTCGCGACGGAGGATGCCACGGCAGTTGGCGACGCCGTGCGCGAGTTCTTTCGACAGCGCTCACTAAGCGCCGACCGCAGACTCAGTCAGCTCTTTCGCGTCGGACGCACCAGCCTGCTCATCGGCATCGCCGCACTGGCCGTAGCAGTGACCCTCGCCAGTCTCGTCGACCGCGCGCTCGGCGATCGGGCGATCGGAGCGCTACTACGTGAAACGCTGGTGATTGGCGGCTGGGTGGCGATGTGGCGACCCCTCGAGATCTTTCTCTACGACTGGTGGCCGATCGGCGCGGAGCGCAAACTGTACGAGCGCTTGAGTGGGATGCCGGTCAGAGTGACGTTCACCGGTCAATGACGACGACAACCGACACAGCACTTACAGCTCTCGAGCCGTATGCATTGGTCGGCCCGCATTCCAGAGTAAAGGCAGTAAATCCTTTTATAACATTTTTCGCTCTTACGCCGAGTCACCTAATGCGCCGCTCACCCGTCCTCACAACCGTTGCGTTTGCCCTGGCTGCCGCCTCCTCCAGCGCCAGCGCCCAAACATTCACTGCCCAGAAGATGAACATCGGCGGTGATGGCTTCTTCGATTATTTGTCAGTCGATCCCGGGACCGGCCGCGTGTTCGTATCGCGCGGCACTCACATCATGGTCGTCGACGGCGCCACTGGTCAGGTGCTCGGCGATATTCCCAATACGCCGCGAGTTCATGGCGCGCAGCTGGTGCCGAGCGAGAATCACGGATTCACCACCAATGGTGGCGACTCCACGGCGACAATGTTCGACCTTAAAACACTAGCTGTGATCAAGAAGATTCCCGCCGGTATCGATGGGCTCGATGGCTTTCTGTACGACGAGGCGAGCAACAAGGTGCTGACGATCAACCATAGCCACCCGACAGGAACGGCGGTTGTGATCGATGCGAAGACCGGAGATTTGGTCGGCCGAGTGGCGCTGAGCGGCAACGGACCCGAGGGTGGTGTCAGCGACGGCAAGGGTCGAATCTTCATCAACCTCGAGGACAAGAACGCGATCGACGTCGTGGACACCAGAACATGGAAGGTCGTTGCGACCTGGCCGATCGCGCCGTGTGACGGGCCGACCGGCATCGCGATGGATCGCACCACCAATCGCATCTTCTCTGGCTGCGGAAAGACTTCGGTGGTCGTCGATGCGAGCACTGGAAAGGTGGTCGCGCAAATTCCGAATGGCGAAGGTGTCGACGGGCTCGCCTGGGATCAGTCCGAGAAGTTGATGTACATCCCGGGCGGGCGCAGCGGCGATGTCACGGTTGTCCATGAAGATACGCCCGATACTTATCGCGTAGTGGCAACGGTTCCGACGATGAGAGGCGCGCGCACCATCACCGTAAATCCGGCGACGCATGTCGCGTACGTCTTCACTCCGGAGTTTGGACCGGCGCCCGCGGCCGCGGCGGGAACTGCATCGTCAACACCGCCGGGACGCGGCCCGCGCGGCCCGATCATCGCCTCATGGCTGATCGCCATCAAGCATTAGCGGTTCTCGCCGCGGCGATCGTTTGTGCCGGGACGCTGAACGCCCAGCAGGTTGCGGATACAGTTTTCCAACCGCGGCTCGGCGCACCAGCGTTTGAAGCGGAGCGCGGGCCGATCGTTCTCATCGACGAGGCGCATCACAACTTCCACACCGCCGAGGGTCGCTACTCACCCTTCGCGCAGCTGCTGCGACGCGACGGATATGTCGTTCAGCCGGGAAAATCGGATTTCAGTGCGCGATTACTCAGACCGGCAAAGGTGCTGGTAGTCGCCAACGCACTCGCGGCGCGAAATCAGAAAGACTGGACGGTTCCGACTCCTTCGGCGTTCAACGCAAAGGAGATCCGCGCAGTGCACGATTGGGTGGAGAACGGCGGCTCACTCCTCCTGATCGCGGACCATCTCCCCTTCGGCGGCGCGGCAGCGGATCTCGCCGCGAGCTTCGGAGTCGGTTTTACCAACGGCTTCGTGCTCGATTCGTCGACTACGCGCGGACTCATCACCGTTCGCCGCGGCGACGGCTCACTCGCGTCGCATCCAATCACCAACGGTCGAAACGCGGCAGAGCGAGTCGATTCCGTCACTACGTTTACCGGGCAGGGTTTCCCACTGCCGGCCGGCGGTACGGCTCTAATCACCGTTCGGCCTGGTTGGGTTCTCTTTCTGCCGGACACCGCGTGGCGGTTCTCGAGCGCGACGCCGCGGAAATCCGCAGCGGGGTTACTACAGGGCGGTGTGTTGCGAGTGGGGAAAGGTCGCGTCGCAGTGTTCGGCGAAGCGGCGATGTTCTCCGCCCAGGTCGCCGGTCCTGCGCGCCGACCAATGGGATTCAACTCTCCGGAAGCCGCGCAGAACGCTCAGTTCGTGCTAAACGTCATGCATTGGCTCACCGGAGTGTTGAACGATCAGTAAGATCTGACCGAGGGCCCGCACTCAGCGCACTTCGATCGGCGCAGTCCAGCGAAACGTTCCCCACTCCATGGTCAGAGTCCCGTGACGGGCGTCGGTCGGTGCGACTGAGATCGTGAATTGCTCGACCGGGGTTGAAAGCGTTGACGATTGTATCGCTGCTTTGGCGACGTCGCGCGCGCGGTTGTACTCCGTTCCCCACTGGCCATTCTGGGCGTTGACGATCAGGTCAACTCCATTGGCATGTGGGACAGTCCACAGGGTGTACGTTCCGGGCGCTAACTGGATCCCTGCAAGCCGTATCGGAGCGGACGTCGAGAATTGCGTCGCCGCATTCGCGCCCGTTCTCCAAACCCGCTCGTAGGGAATGACATTGCCAAGCAGCACGCGTCCTCGCGCGAGCGGCCGGCTGTAGTCGATGGTGATCGAGTCGTTGCCGATCCTGGCGCGTACAGTATCACGCGGACTGAGCTGCTTCACCGCGCCGCCCGCCGCTTCAGTCCGTTCGAACCGATCGGCGATGCTCCTGATATCGGGCTGCGAATCGAGCCGACTCACTTCCACCAAATAGGTCGTGCGCACGCCCGAATAACTCAGCATGTGGCCGGCAGAATCGAAAGTCGCCTGCCCAGTCCCGGAGAGCCAGTCGTGCTGGATGTCCGCACGATTCCCCGCCACCAATCGCACGACCCCGTGGTGCAGCGGGAAGCGATCGAATTCGCGATCTATATAAAATTGGCGCAACTGCACGGTATCACCGACTGCGCGCTTCAACGCTGCCGCACGAGTCAACGCTGCGTCGAAATACAACTCGTAAAGACTGTACATCTGCGGTACGTGCGGCATCGCAATGGCGCCGTTCGTCCCGAACTGCCATTTCATTCGCGTCGAATCGTCCGCCTTCACCATGTGCACCGAGTCCGGTGTCACATCGACGGTTACGTGTCGCTCGCGCTGCTTCGGCGGCTCCGACGGCGTGTGGATGTCCATCACCAGATGCCGAATGACGCTGCCCGGCCCCAGCTCGATTTCAGTATGGCGCCGGCGCACGCGCGGGAACCGGTCGACGCCATCGACGACAACCAAGTTCCCGCGACGAGTTATACTCTCAACCGAAACCGTATCGCGACCGAGACGGGCGATGAAACCGTAACGCTGCTCCGGTCCGGACGGCCGACAAGCGATCAGCGCCATAGCAGCGAAAATCAGCGACGAAGTTCTCACGGCAGCTCCCCTTTTCTTCAGTTGGACAGCAGAGCGACGAGTAAAGTCGACTCCTTACCTCGAGCCCGGAAGCGCCTTTACAGAGAGTTAACAACAGTAGTCGATGGCCTGTTCCCTGCCGTATCAACAACACGGCCTATGAATTCCCTACACGACTCGGCTTCGGGCGGACAGCCCTCAGGATCGACCTATGGGAGCGGCAGCAGTTACCCGCGGGGGATTCCGGACGAGCAATACCGACTCATAGTCCACAGCATTAAGGATTACGCCGTCTTCATGCTCAACCCGGAAGGACGGATTTTGAGCTGGAACGAAGGCGCCAGGCTGATAAAGGGCTACACCGCGCCGGAAGTGCTCGGTCGCTCTTTCGAGATTTTCTATCCGAAAGAGGCTGTCGCCGACGGGTTTCCGAAATGGGAGCTGAAAGAAGCCGCGCGCGTCGGCCGATTCGAGGACGAGGGCTGGCGAATTCGCAGAGACGGCTCGCGCTTCTGGGCGAACGTCGTCATCACCGCGATTCGTGACCAAACCGGAACTCTGATCGGATTCGCGAAAGTCACGCGCGATCTGACTGCGCGTCGAGAGGCGGAAGAGCAGGCGCGGATGCTGGCCGCGGAGCAGGCCGCGCGCGCGGCAGCGACACGTCGCAACGAAGAGCTGAACAAACTCAACAGCGAGCTGGAGTCTGCACTGACGTTGGCCGAGCGCTCGACGCGACTTCGGGACGATGTGCTCGCGGTGGTCGCGCACGATTTACGGAATCCGGTCCACACCATCCTCGGTGCCGCAGAAGTCATCGACGTAATTGATGACGGCGCTCAGCACGAGCGACATGTGCAGATGATCCAGCGAGCGGCACGACAGATGGAGAGACTGATCAGCGACCTGCTCGATGTCGCCAGCATTGAGAATGGCACGCTAAGCCTGCGAACTGGTCCCGTCGATTTCCCGCGTCTCGTATCCGATGTTCAGGAGCTGTTCGAGAGGCAGGCACGCGAGGGAAAGATTGACCTCCACAGGGACATCGATCCGGGCATCCCCATCATAGCGGGAGATCAGGATCGTCTCGGTCAGGCGCTTTCGAACATGCTGTCCAATGCGATCAAGTTCACACCCCAGGGCGGTACTGTCCGACTGTACGTGACACGAACGGAAAACGAGGTGCTCGTGTCGGTCTCGGACACCGGTGTTGGCATCAGCCGCGCCGATTTGCCACACGTGTTCGATCGCTTCTGGAGATCGCGCGAGACTGCGACAAAGGGTGCAGGACTCGGCCTATCCATCGCCCGGGGAATCATCGACGCGCACGGTGGACGAATGTGGGCGGAAAGCGAGTTAGGGGTGGGCACGACCGTGACTTTCGCGCTGCCAATTGCTGAGCCGAGTACTACGGACCAACGGCATCGATAAGTTCGCACTGATTGAGAGCTCCGACTACAACCAAGGAGCCTGGGAACGCGTGTCAGCGGTCCTCGACCCTCAATCAGTCCGCGATTAGCAATGCTATGTTAGTCCGTAGTACTCAGTCCGCAGTTTTGAGCTCGGCCGCCCGTCCAGCTTCTTCGCTCGCCAGCGTAAATACTTCCACCGCCAGCTTGAACGTCCGCTGCTGCTGCGCGTTCAGCGCGCCGACGCTCACGACCTGACGCGACACTTCCTCGCCGTGTTCGCCGAGTATAGAGAGAACGATCGAATACTCCCATGGCTCGCCCGCGGCGGGATGCTTGATCGTGCCTTCCACGCGGAGCGGAGAGAAGCTCGGTGGCGCTCTCCGCTTTCGGTGTGAATCAAACCTCAGGCTGTGATCGCATGCCGGGCAGATCGACGCACTCTGCAGGATGGTCGCTTTGCAGTGCGGGCAAAGCTTGGCCTTGCCCGCATCAGCGACAGTCGGCGGCGTCATGCGACCGCTTCGCTCTCCGTTCTGAGCCTCGGCGCCACTGCGATGTCATCCCAACCGAAGGAGACGTTACCGCGCATGCGCGATCCGGCCGCGACGGTGAGCGACGCTGCCTTGAGATCACCGTTGAGAACGCCGGTCGAGAGCAGCTCGACGCGCGACGCAGCATCGATGTTTCCGTCGAGCTCACCGCCGATGGTGACGGTGCGCGCCCGCACGGATCCGGTAATCTTGGCGCCTGCGTCGATGGTGAGATCGCCATCGACGTTCACGTCACCCTTGAAGCGGCCGGCCATTCGGACGTGACCGGCGCCTTCGATCTTGCCTTCGATGGTGAGGTCCGCGCCGATCACGGATTCCTTCCCTTCTCTCGATCTTCTCGTCGACGGCTCGTAGCTCGGGGTGTTGAGCGGAGAGAACTCGGATTCGTTCTTCGCAGGAAGATCCTGTGGACCCAGCGAAGGTTCCTTTCTCGATACGGGTTGTTCTTTGAAGATTGCCATTGCTCGGACTCCTATTCAGTTCGGGCAGTGATGCAATTGCGGCCCGCGTAGTGGTAGGGGAAAAACTCCATACGTCTGCGTGGCGATATTGTCGCCTTGAAACAAGCTAGACGGATGGCAACGCGGGTGTGAAGTGCAAATCTTTTTTTTAACCTGAGCCGTGACCACTGCTCTGGTTGCTACGCACTAACGACTGACGTCATCCTCGGAGATTGTGACTCGGGATGGGACGTCGGGCCCAGGATGCACTCGCCAATGAGTTAAAGACCGGTCCAATGCGTCCGCGAACACCTCCGCGTCCTGCGCACCAGAGACCACGTACGCTCTATCGAACACAAAGAACGGCACGCCGTTGATGCCGAGATCGCGAGCCTCTTCAATATCCGCGTTAACTTCCGCAGCGTAGGTCTCACTGTCCAACATCGCCGCCACTGCATCGCCATCGAGCCCGATCTCGCGACCCAGCTCGATCAACGTCGCGCGATCGTCGACGTTTCTTCCTTCGGTGAAGTAGGCGCTGAACAATTTCTCGATCGCCTGATCCTGCAGACCCTGTGATCTCGCAAAATGGATCAGCCGATGCGCGTCGAAGGTGTTGGCGACAACGACCTCATCGAAGTTGTAGATCGGTCCATCCTGCCTCGCCATGCGCGCAACGCGATCGTTCATCTGCTCGGCGACGCGCACATCGAGTCCTTTCTCGCGCGCGAGATACTGCGTCACGCTGATGCCAGGATCGGTCTCCAGCGATGGGTTCAGCTGAAAACTCTTCCAGATGACTTCGACGTCGGCGCGATCAGCGAAATCGCCGAGGGCTTTGGCGAATCTGCGTTTGCCGAGGTAGCAGAAGGGGCACATAACGTCGCTCCACACCTCGACCTTCATTTTTTCTGCTGTCGTCACACTCGCAGTATGCTACATTAGCCCCGCGATGGAAGACCTCACGACCGGCCCGCTCACCAGGCATCTGCTGAAGACCACGAGCTTCATGCTCGTGACGATGGTTTTCCAGACTCTGTATTTCCTGGTCGACCTTTATTGGGTCGGACGACTTGGAACTGATGCCATCGCAGCTGTCAGCATTGCCGGCAACCTCACCTTCATCGTACTCGGCCTCACACAGATGCTAGGCGTCGGGACGACGACAGTCGTTTCACACGCTGTCGGCCGAAAGGAGCACGAGAAGGCACTGCTGCTTTTCAATCAAAGCCAGGTCCTCGCGCTCATTACCGGTTTCTTGTTTCTCGTGGTCGGAATGGCAGTGAGAACGTGGTATTGCCGCGCGATGAGCGCCGACCCGAAAACGGCGGAGCTAGCGGGTCAGTATCTGTTGTGGTTCATCCCGGCGATGGCGCTTCAGTTCGCCCTTGTCGCGATGGGCTCAGCGCTCCGTGGGGTTGGAAATTTCAAGCCGGGCATGCTCGTCTCGACGACGACGGTGATAATCAACATCGTCCTCGCGCCATTCCTGATCTTTGGATGGGTGACGCACAGGCCATTCGGAGTTGCTGGAGCAGCAATGTCGTCGCTGATCGCGATTGTCGTCGGCATTATCTGGTTTGCTACGTACTTCATTAAAGACGACGCGTATCTCCGTATAGTTGTGGCCGACTGGGGGCCGCGACTCGCCATCTGGCGGCGCATTCTTGGAATCGGCCTTCCAGCCGGATTCGAGTTTGCGATCACCGCGTTGTTTCTCGTGATCGTCTATTCGATCATGCGTCCGTTCGGCGCGTCGGCGCAGGC
>DASTGU010000052.1:0-13562 GCA_035718845.1 Gemmatimonadaceae bacterium
GTCGGCTCCGAGAGAAGCTCAGTCGACGCCGCCCCGCTCGGCGGAATGGTGGCGCTCACTTAGCTCCTTGAGCCAACAGGTAGCGCCGTTTCTCGAGCATCGCGTTCACATCCTGGTCCAGCGACTTGAGCGTCGCATCGACCGTCTGTGCTCCACGGATCGCTTGCTCGCCGTGCTCGAAGATCGTCGTGGCGATTTCTTCCCACTCCGGAACCTGGGGTGTTGGAACGACCCGCTCCAGCTGCTGCCGGAACGCCTGGGTGTATTTGTTGTTCGCCAGCGCCGTATCCTGCCACGCCGTCTTCCGCGGCGGAAGATCTCCAGTGAGATGATAGAACTCGAGCTGCACTGAAGGACGCGAGAGATACTCCATCAGCTGCCACGCTTCCTTCTTGTGCGACGACGCGGCAAACAATGACAGTGAAGAGCCGCCCGCTGTGGAGACACCCGGCCCATCGACGCCCGGCATCGGCGCGGTGTTCCAGCTGCCCTGGATCGCAGCGGGAAGCCGATTCTTGAACTCGCCGATCATCCATGGCCCCGAGATGTACATGGCGATGTTTCCGCGCTCGAACTCCTGAAACAGGTTCGACACCTGTGAGCTCGAGACCGGCGACGCGAGCCCCTGTCGGTAAATCCCGGTGTAGAAATCGAACGCGCGACGGAACGGTGGCTGCTCGAACGCGCCGTACCGGCCGCCGTCGCGCAGAATCGGCGAGCCCTCCTGCAGCGCGAAGATCACTGGCTGCGCCCATTCGTTGGTGGGCATCAGGAGCGGGAACTGCCGATCGCTCATCTGCGATTTCATTCGCTTCATCGCCGCCGTCCAATCCGCCCACGTCTTCGGAAATTCCTTGTATCCGGCTTTGGCGAGCAGATCGCTGCGGTAGAAGATCAGGCGCGTGTCGACGTACCATGGGATGCCATAGGTCTTACCGTTGACGACGTTGGTCTTCCAGATCCCGTCGAAGAAGTCTTCGCGCCGTATTTCGCGCGACTGCGCCGCCAAACTATCGAGTGGTGCCAATGCATTTAGCGCCACGAACTCCGGCACCCAAGTATTACCGAGCATGGCGATGTCGGGGGTGGCTTCGCCGACGTAGGCCGTGAGCAACTTCTCGTGCGCGGCGGTCCAGGGTATTTGCTGGACCTCGACGTGGACGTTCGGGTTTTCTTTCTCGAAGCCAGGTATTAGCTGGGCGAGGACTTCGCCCTCGCGGCCCATTGCCCATATGCGTAGTGTAGTTCTGTCGCCCGCCGACGCCGACGAGCAGGCTATGGCGACAACGCACCCCGCAGCCGCTACGCCACGCCTGAACCATTGGCGTGTCATATGCGAGCTTCGAAATCGCACACGGTTCTAACCCGGGAGGTATTCATGAACCTGCTTCGTAAGATCGCTGTTGTAGCAACGGTCAGTTTCGGTATTGGCTGTCATGACGTTTCGGGCCCACCCGCGCTGCCTGCGAATTACATGCTCGTCAGCGTGAACGGTAATCCGCTCCCTACCGTCATCACGCCATTTCCCGAGGCTCCCACCGTTCTCGACGGAACGCTCTTTCTCGATGGTGCCGGAAATGCTCTTGTCCGCGAGCATCAGCACGTGATGATTGCTCCCGGTGATGTGACCTACGCTACCAACTACACCTACACGATCGACGGTGACAAAATCCAGTTTCATATCGACTGCCCGCCGGGGGCACTTTGCGCCATGCCACCGGTTGGCCGGTTCGCCGAATCGCACCTGTTCGTCGACATGGGAGCAGGAGGAAATCCGTTGGTCTACGACTACCAGCTCGTGATGCCTGATTGATGTTTCGCCGGACTGCTGCTGCATTGCTGATTGTGATTGGAGTCACTGGGTGTCTCGAGCCGAGTGAGCCCTCGTCGATCTCCGCCGAATTCGTGCTGATCGACGTCGACGGTCTCGGTCTCCCTGTGACCAATCCGGACGTGCACGGCATGCCCGGCTCTCGCCTGGTGGCAGGCTCCATGGCGCTCGATGGCGGAGGCACAGGCTACATCTTCGAAGAGCGAGTCGACAGCCAGAACAATCATTTCAGTGTCGCGACCCCCTACTACTACAGTGTCAGTGGCTCGCACATCCGCTTCGATTTCGCAGCACCATGCTCCCCCGGCGCGCCGTGCCCTGATCCGCCGTCGGGCGAGATCGTCAACGAAGGGCTGCAGGTAAAGGTGACTTTTCCTCCGAGTGCAGCTTTTCAGGTCTACACCTTCCGTACGGTCCCCCAAACCATCTAACCGGAGGTATCGCACGGCAAGACCGCCAGAGAGTTAGGAAGTTCCCTCAACGTGGAGGTGCACATGCATCTATTACGTAGGATCATCGTGGTTAGTACTGCCGTAGTTGCAATTGGATGTCGCGATACGTCGACCCCACTTCTAGCGACCAACTATCTACTCATCACAGTCGACGGCAGATCACTCCCTACATTCATATCTCCCGTTCCCGAAGGTCCCACTGTGCTGTCTGGAACGTTTCTGCTCGACGGCGGGAGCCACGCAACCGCCAGTGAGCAGCGCCGGGATATGTCGGGCAACGAATACACATTCAACGCCACATACCGTTACACCATTACCGGGAACGTCATTCAATTCGATTTCGATCCGCACTGCGGCGGACCAGCTATTGATTGCGCCAGCCCACCGAGGGGCACGATTTCAGGAGATGACTTGCTGATCGATTACAGTGGCGGAAACAATTCGCCCATCTACGACTACCGGCATATGCGCATGATTGATTTGCCACCGGGCTGACACGACTCCGACATCACTGGCCGGGCTCAGTCTGATCGGCTCAGTTCCCGAGCCATCCACCACTGAACCCGGCCTTTTTTAATCCCGCGATGATGTAAGGATTCTTTCGCATCGTCCTCCAAATCAAATCCGATCGGTAGTTCTCGATCATCGCGATGATCGGGCCCTGATCGATGCCGAGATAGTCGGTGTCGAACCAGCCGATCCCCGGCACGATTCGCCCGTACTTCGACACGCCACTCACCAGCGTCGGATTGAAATCATCGATGAACCCATAAGTGCTGAACAAATTGTCGCCGTACTTCTCGCGCATCGTGATCAGCGCCGGAATCACGATTTCCGGAGCAAACGCCATTGATCCCCCAGCAGCAGTCGGCGCAATCGTTCCGTCATCCTCGATCCCATCTGCAGCGGCTCCGCGCGCACGATAGGTGAAGAACTGGCGCGTGCGTCCGTCCACGACGAACGTCGTGTCGAACGGGCCATCGCCCGCCGTCAGTCCCCACACATTCGCGCCGTAATCCCGCCACTTCCCCGGATTGTCGATCGCGTATGATCGCTGCGACACCGTCGCTCGGCGGGAGTTCTCGAAGTAGTCGATGCCCTTGCCGTGCATGTACGCGTCCTGGATGCCGCGGAAATCGATCCAAATGTGGGAGTACTGATGGCCGAACAGCGGCGGGAAATTCACGTGGGTCTGGCCGTAGAAGTCCGCCCACTTGTAGGTGCTCGTCCAATCGGTCCATCCCGCACGATCAATCGGATGCGTCGGCGAGCCGAGCGCGAGCACGTAGACGATCATGCCCTCGTCGTAGCCGCGCCAATCCGCGGGAATCCAGCCATCTTCCGGTTTCCATCCCATGCTGACCACAGCGGGCGTGTGAACTGCCCACGCCCAATTCACTCTCAGATAAAGAGAATCGGCGTACGCGCGAATCGCTGACTCCGTCGGATCAGAACCCGTGTAATACGACTGACAAAACAGCACCCCGCCGAGCAGAAGGGATGTGTCGATGGTCGAGAGCTCGACCTGCTCGAACCGATACCCGGTCTGCATGTCGAGGAAGTGATAGAAGAATCCGTTGTAGCCGCTGACGTTGGTTGCCTGCGATCCCTGCGGCGCGTTGTAAAAGAATCGCAGCGTGTTGAGTGTCCGCTGTGCGGCATCCGCGCGCGAGATGTACCCGCGCTCGACTCCGACGGGATATGCCGTCAGAGCAAATCCGACTGCGGCAATGCTGGAAAAACTCTTGGAGGGCCAGCGATCGGGAGTGAGCCCATTATTAGGATCCGACCGTTCCCAGAACCAGTTGAAGGTGCGGCGCTCGAGCGTGTCGAGAAACGCCGCCTGCCGCGTCGAAAGCCTGGACGGCGGCAGCGTGCCCGTAACGCCATTGATGCCGGTGATCGATGTCGCCGATGTGCATGCCGACGACGCAATCGCGACAGCGAATATCCAACGGCGCCAACGTGGAAGCGCTTGCATAATGTCCATCCTCAGTGCTGCCGATTGTGCTGCAAGATTTTCACCGAGCTAGAAAAAACCGGCGCTGACTGCGTTTCCGCAACCAGCGCCGGCAACCGCTCACGCTTTCAGATCGTCGCGTCGATCAGAAGTTGATCTCGGCGCCGAGCTGATACCGCCGTGCGTCGGTGGCAACGTCGCGTGCCTGGCCGAACGTGGCGACGGGCTGGCCGTTGGCCTGCAGACCCGTATCGTAGTTGGTGAGGTTGACGTGGTTGAGCGCGTTGAATACGTCGAGCGTTAGACCAATCCGCGCAGCAGATCTTCCGAACTGAGGGAGATCCTTGCGCAGACGCATATCGACGTTCTGATATGGGAATGTTCCCGGAACGGTGAAACCGCTTCTCTGGAATACGGGACAGAACCTCTGGCACCCCGCGTCAAGCGTGTACTTCCCGCCTAACGTCAGCAGTCCGGACCACTCGATTCCATACAGCCACGGCATATCGGTGATCCAGTTGGCAACGATGCGATGCTTCTCATTGTTCGGCGCCGCGTGCTTTTTAATCGTGAAAGCCTGCGGGAACGCAAACGTGTCGCCAAGGTTGTCTTCGCCCTGGAGGTAACGCGTCGCATAGGTATAAGTGACGCCACCACCCCAGGCAAATGCATTGTCCTCAGGACGGCTGAATACCTTTTCGAGCTGCAGCGTCACGGCGTCATACCACGTCTTCACATCGTTGCTGGAATAAATGACTGACGAGATGCCGTGTGCTCCCCAATTGAATGGGAAGTTGCAACACGTGCCATTTGCATTCAGCCCGCCCGCAGCGACCTGCCAGGTAAACTGGTCGGTTCCACGCTGTGCCCCGTACGTAAGGGTCCCGGCGAACTCGCCGAAGAGCTGACGCAAACCGACACTCCATTGAGTGGTTTTCGGAACCTTGAGGTTGTTATTCATCAACCAGAGCTCGCGAGTTCCGAATTGTGACACGAGAGCATCGAGTGCAACCGTGTCAGCTGTCAGATAAGAATTCTGCCAGGCTACCTGACCAGGAACCGGGGCCACGCCTTGCGGAGCGAAATTAATCGTGTACGTCGGATTCGAGATCTTGAGCTTTTCATCGACTGCCACGTCGAACGGCACGCGATCGTAATACAATCCCCAACTGGCGAACAGAGTTGTACGGTATCCCTCGTCGATTCCGTACGAGAACCCGAGACGCGGCTGGAATGCCTTCTTGAACGGTTTACGATTGTCCCCAGTCGCGATGTACTGTTTGAGATCCAGCGGCACGAACAGGTTTACGCCCGACGGCGAATTGGCGTTCGGCTGGTTCATGTACAGTTGCAGCGTGTCGAGATAGTGGATGCGACCGGTGTTCGGCGTCACGTAACCGGTGTTGAGCATGTTGCTCTCGTAATCCCAGCGAACGCCGAGGTTGAGAATCAATCGCTTGATCGGAGTCCAGTCATCCTGAAGGTACGTCCCGATCTGGTTGTTGTTCTCCTTCATGAATGGGTCGCCGCTGCCAAACCTCAGCTCGAACGGGACTTGGAAGTTGTAGTTCTGGTTTCCGTTTCCAGTGTTGGCGGTTTGCGCGAAGTGAAACTGCGGCACGAAATCATTACGCTTGTCGATATCGTACGTGTCGTGGTTGAAGCTCAAACCGCCCTTGAAGACGTGCTCGCCTGCCAACTGGAAGCCGGTGAACGTAACGTCATCACGGAAACCAATGCGCTTCTGGATGTACTCCTGAATAGAAGCGGCCGACCCAATGACGTAATCGGTGCCGTTGACCGAGTAGAGCCGGCGCGGCTGGCCCAGTTCATTCGGGCTGAAGCCGCGGTGAAACTTGGAGAAATCGATCTTCGCCTCATTCAACCACGGTCCGGTGAAGAAGCTGTGTTTCGCCTGAATAACCGTGTTGTAGTTGTGGAAATTCACTGCGGCGTCGGAAGCGGTAGCCCCGCCAAAGTCTCTGATGTCAGTTTCATGTCGATTGTTGAAACTGATTTCCGCAGACTGAGTGTTGCTGATGTCGCCGTTGATTTTCCCGAACCAGAGATTCTCGCGAAACGGTGACGAACCGTTGCCGCTGTACCGTGGGAGATTCACCGTATCGAGCGCTGTGAACGTTCCCGGAGCGGGCAGGTTCGCCTGCTGGATGTTCACCAGGTTGAATCGGTTTTGATAGTTCCCCTCGTACGAGCCGAAGAAGTGAAGCTTGTCCTTGATGAGCGGGCCGCCAACGCTGAACCCGGCGAGCGTGCGACGATAATCGGGCTTCGGTGTGTTGTTCTTCCGCTGGAAGCTATCGAGCTGGACCATGCTCTTATTCTGGAACGCGTAGAGAGCCTGACCCGCCCAGGTGTTGCCGCCCGATTTTGTCTGCGCCGTAATCACAGCACTTGCCGCATTCTGGTACTCTGCCTTGAAGTTCTGTGATATCACACGGTATTCCTGCACGGCGTTCCGTGGAAACGGATTCCCGCGACTAGCGTCCTGACCCGACACACCACCCTGAGTCAGCTCGTTCTTGTAGCTGGTGCCGTCGATGAAAAGATTCACCGCTGAGGGCGGCTGGCCACCTGCTGTCACCGTGCGGAACTGTCCGTTGACGCGATCCTCTGTTACCTGGACGCCCGGCGCCAGCTGCGCGAGATCGAGGAAGTTTCTGCTCGGCGTAGGCAGCTGGTTGATCTGCGCTTGAGTGATGTTCGTCGCAACTTCAGAGGTACGAGTCTCGACACCAGAAGCAGCGGTTACGACTTGGGTTTCCAGGACAGCGGCCTGGGGGGTCAGGGAGAAATCCTGTACTTGCATCGCACCGATTTGTACTACGATCCTCCGGGTCTCGGGTGCGCTGCCGATTCTCCGAACGGTTACGTCGTAAGTGCCCGGCGTGAGTCCGACAAGATTGTACACTCCCGCGTCGTTGGACAGCGCGGTACGTGTGGCGCCGCTGCTAATGTTCCGCGCGACGATCTGAGCGCTCACAATGGGAGCGCCACCGGCGCCTGTGATCGTTCCACGGATCGTGCCGGTGGTATTCTGCGCCGAAGCACTCGCTCCGATGAGTGTCGCCAGCACTGCAAGAGCGGTCAGTGCATGACGCCAAAGATTAAAACTCCACGTGCGTTTCATTTCAGCTCCGGTTGTTGTTGTTGCTGCAAAAGCGAATTGCTATCCGACCCTAACGATTTGCTCTGCTGATCAACTGATTCCTCTGTTAGCGGTTGATGGAGGCGGCCGCCCCACCGACGCTTCCTCCGCGCCGGTCGAGCGCCGGATGACGAGTTTGGTCGACACGCGCTCGCGACGCCGCGCGTGATCGTTTTTGTGGGTGATGCCGTGCAGCAGCAGATCGACTGCGCGGGCGCCGAGCTCGCAGATCGGCACGTGCACCGACGACAGCGGCGGATCCATGTAGCGCGCCAACGGAATGTCGTCGAAGCCCGCTACGGCCATCTCATCGGGCACAGCCACACCCGACTCCTTGAGCGCGCTCAACGCACCGATCGCCATCGAGTCGTTGGCGGCAAACACAGCCGTGGGACGATCATGCATCCCGAGAACCTTCTTTGCAGCAGAGTAGCCGGCTGCTTCAGTGAAATCACCATCGAGCTCCAACGAGGAGTCGCGATCGATTCCGGCTTCCTTCAGCGCCAGGCGATAACCGCGCAGCCGTTCCGCGGCATCATAGTTCCGTGCTGCGCCCTTGATGATTGCGATGCGCCGATGCCCGCGCTCGATCAAGTGCGTCACCATTTCACGCGCGCCACGACAGTTCTGGATGGTGAGCGAATCGATTCCATCACCCTTCGGTACCGAGCACAACAAAACCACCGGAATCGTGCTCGGCAGATTGAGCAGCGCGTCCGCATCGACGTCTGGTGACATTGCCACCACGCCATCGACGCGCCCGCGCATTGCGCGGATCGCTGTCTCGATGCCGTGGCGGTCTGCGTACGCGCGCGAGATCAGCAAGTGGAACCCGTTCTTCTGCGCGGTGTCGTCCATCCCGCGAATGACTTCGGAAAAGAATTCGCCATACAGATCGGGTAGCAGCACTCCCAGAGTCTGGGTCTTGCTCGTGATCAGGCTGCGCGCGCCACTGTGCGGGACATAGCGCATCCGGCCCGCGACCTCGCGAATGAGTCGCTTCGTCTCATCGCTGACTGGTCCGCTGCCGTTGAGAACTCTGGAAACGGTGGCGACGGACACCTTTGCTTCGCGGGCTACGTCCTTGATGGTGACCATTCTCCTCGCGGGTGGCATGATGGACGGCGAAGCATGCCGAGGATTCGAAACGCGCGACTGACTGCCTGCACCAGGATGATGGCCCCGGTACCAGCCGGGCGCAACGGCCAAAATGTAAACGATTACATAGAGGGCGCTAGGCCCATCTGCTAAGTTTCGCCCGTGACGATTCGTACCGTTGTCCTGCTGCTGACAGCTTCAACCGCGTTGGCCACCACCGCCTGCCGAGAATCGGCGGCGGCGTTCGGACCCAACCTGCCGCTCGCCCGTCAAAGCGCCGACGAATTCTTTTACTCGGTAGGATCGCGGTTTACGAGCATTCAACGACCGCAGCGAATCCTGCGCGCGCGTGCGCAGTTCGGTCACTACGCGTTGACACCATCGGGCGTCTACAACGACACCAGTGTCTGGCTGTCGATCGGCCCCGACAGCGCACGACTCTTCGGTGACGAAGGACACTTCTCGGTCGATCGCTACATCGTCAACACCGCGCTTTCCAACGAGCCACCCGATCAGCTCACCGAGTCGCGCGAGATCGTGCGCTTGCGAAAGTTGAGCGACAACGAGTACGAGTGGTTCACCAACGTCGAAGTCGCAATCGGCCGAGTCGGCGCCAAGAACATCGCCGACGTGCTCGCTGCGTCACTCGCCGCCGGCGAAGGAAAATCACCGGCTGCGATCCGCGCCAATTATAACGCCGCGTTTCCGCGTGCAGCTGCCGCGCTCGGCAGACTGTTCACCATCGACACTCTCAGTACGGTCAGCGACAGCGAAGGCGCGACGACCTTCGACATCGCTATCAAGCTCACGCCCGACATTCTGAAGGAGACGATGCCGCACTACGCGGCGTACATCGACAAGTACATCAGCAAAGGCAAATACCGCATCACACTCGTCGATCAAAACGGCGCGCGCTGGTTCGACGCGTGGGCTGCGAATTACTACATGCACTTCAAAGTGCGCAGCAAAAACGGACACTTCGCCCCGCTCGAGGGTGCTGTCCGTCCGATGCCGCAGTCACTCAGCATCCACCTCGACATGTCGATGAAGATTCTGCTCTTCACCGTCGGTTGGACCGAGATGGTGGGCGACTTCCAGCTGATCGACACTCCGCACGAGCGCGGCTGGCAGATGCGGTTCGACAAGGAACCCGATTGGCACCTGCCGCCGACAATCGGCACTCTTCTTCGAGCACCACTGCGTCGTCCATTCCAGGGTCAGGGCATTCCGGTGCGCATTTCCGTGCGCGACAACCCGGGCGGACAAACCATCCTGAACCGACGCGGATCGCTCGTGGTACAGGAGAGCGGCGTTTTGCGTTTTCTGAATCGCCTCAGCGGAACTGCCGTTGGCGATTTCCTGGGACCATCCGAGCGCGAGGCCAATCGATTCAATGCCGACGCCTTCCGCGCTCTGAGGGCCGACGTCGCGGACATTCTCAAGTAGAACGCACCGACCAGGAAGCTCAGCAGTAAGAGCGGGTTTGTGACGTCTACACCATTGCTCGCGTCAAAAACTGCATCTATTAGTAGGCGAGGGGCATGATCGAGACTGAGCAGGCTACTACGACCGAGCCGGATCCCACGATCACCGCGACCGACAATCTCGCGATCGCGCGACGCTATCTCGAAGCAATCGAGAACGGCGCCGAGGGTGGTGCACTCGCGGAATTCTTCACAAAGGATGTGATCCAGGAAGAATTTCCGAATCGGTTGTCGCCGATCGGCCAGCACCGGAATCTGCAGGCGCTCCTCGATGCCGCGCGCAAAGGCAAAAAGATCATCAGCCACCAGAAGTATGATGTGATGAACGCGATCGCCGACGGCGACCGCGTCTCGATCGAAGTTTTCTGGAGTGGTTTGCTGGCGATTCCGCTCGAGGGTCTGCCGGCTAATTCGCAGCTCCGTGCGCACGTCTCGATTTTCTTCGAGTTCCGCGACGGGAAGATCTGCCGCCAGCACAACTACGACTGCTTCGATCCCTGGTGGGTCTAAGACTCCTCATCACGGATTGCGACGGCTATCGCAGCAATCTCAGAAGTCGGGAGTAGTAAAACAAAAACGCCGCGATCTCAGATGATCGCGGCGTATCTATTTTGGCGGTAGCCCGCCGAAACGTGCCACGCGCGCCGTCATTGGAACATCATGTCCTACCGATCGGCGGCGGGCATCTCTGAATTTTCGCAGTGGAGCTGAGGGGGATCGAACCCCTGACCTCTGCAGTGCGATTGCAGCGCTCTCCCAGCTGAGCTACAGCCCCGCGATTGACGCGACGGTCTGTCCTCGAGCCAGCTCGAGCTGATCCGTCGCACCGGATCAAAGCAAAAGCCCCGCGAGTGTTGGGCGGGGCCGCTCTTCACTGAACCTAGCGGATCCACCCCCAAAGTCAATACCGAACTTCAGTATCGCCTCTGTAACTCTTTGCCCGGCCTCACGATACGATCGGCCGAACAGGCATATAGACGAACACACCGACGCATCGTAACAACCGCGGACCGAGGACTGGAACCAAAGGTAGGCAGGAGGCAGAGGGCTCAGGAATACAGGGCACAGCGTTGATCGTGGCGTACATAGCGCGCGTCGCCTGAATGCCAATGTCGACGCTGTTCCCTGCAGCTGTGTGCTTCTGCCTCCTGCCTACCTTTGGTTCCAGTCCTCAGTCCTAGCCGGCGATGGTATCCCCGCCCAAGACCGGCAGTACCTCCCCCGAGATGTAGCTCGAGTCGACATTCGACGCCAAGAACACGTACGCAGGCGCGAGCTCCTCTGGCTGACCCGGGCGCCCCATTCCCGAGTCCTGCCCGAATTCCTTCACGTGCTGCGGGTCGCTCGACTGAACGTTGAGCGGCGTCCAGACCGGTCCCGGCGCCACCGCATTCACCCGGATCCCCTTCTCCACCAGGTTCATCGCCAGCGATTTGGTGAATGCGTGGATCGCACCCTTCGTCGCCGAGTAGTCGATGAGTGTCTTCTCACCTTCCAGCCCGGTGATTGAGCCGGTGTTGATGATGCACGATCCCTTTTTCATCCGCGGAATCGCCGCTTTTGCCAGCCAGAAGTATGCGTAGAAATTCGTGCGGAAAGTGCGATCGAGCTGCTCGAAATCGATCTCTTCGATCGACTCCTGATTCTTCTGGAATGCCGCGTTGTTGACGAGAATGTCGATCGCGCCGAGCTCGTTCACGGTTCGGTCGATGCACTCCTCACAGTATTCCAGATCAGTAACGTCGCCCGGCAGCAACAACGCGCGACGACCCTCGGCCTCGATCGCCTCACGAGTCTCAATAGCGTCGCGCTCTTCTTCAGGCAGATACATGATCGCGACATCGGCGCCCTCACGCGCGAACAACACCGCCACCGCTCGCCCAATTCCCGAGTCGCCACCCGAGACCAGCGCGACCTTCCCTTTCAGCTTGTCCGCACCCTTGTACAGCGGCGCTTTGTACTGCGGCCGTGGATGGACTTTGGCTTCGATCCCCGGATACTCCTGATGCTGCTTCGGCATCGGCGGTTTCGGATGCGACTCCACTCGTCTCATTTCTTTCTTTGACTTTCTGCTGGCCTTCGTTGCCATCTCAATTCTCACATGAATCAGTTCACTGATTGATTTGGCAAACGCTGTTCCCCGCAGGTCGCAGTCGGCTCAAACCTCGCAGTCAGCCCGCAACTCGGACTCGGCTCGCATCTGGGTCTCAGCGCGCAACTCGGACTGATCCGTTAGCTCTCACCCCGCAGTCTTATATTTCGGCGCCAATGTCTCTCGCCGTCCGCTTTCTCGGAACTTCTGCGTCGCGCCCCACCGTCGAGCGCAACGTTTCATCCGTCGCCATCATCCGCGAGGGCGAAACACTGATGTTCGATTGCGGCGAAGGAACCCAGCGCCAGATGATGCGCTACGGAATCACCTTCGCGCTCACCGACATCTTCTTCACCCACATGCACGCCGACCACATGCTCGGCGTCACCGGATTGTTGCGCACCTTAGCGTTGCAGGGCAGGACCGAGCCGATGAATCTCTACGGTCCCGTGGGCTCCGAAAAACTTCTCTGGCGCGCGATCACACTCGGCAGCGAGAAGCAACATTTCGACATCAAGGTGTTCGAGCTGGCGCCCGACACTCCGCTCAAGCGCCACGGCTATTCGATCGTGCCCTTTGCCGTCGAGCACGGCGACCGCAGCGCGATCGGCTATCACCTCGTCGAAGAAACGAGACTCGGCAGATTCAATCCCGAGAAAGCAAAAGAGATGGGCATCCCCGAGGGCCCTCTCTGGGGAAGAATTCACAAGGGCGAGACGGTCCAACTCCCCGACGGCCGCACCATCAAACCATCGGAGCTGGTAGGCCCGAGCAGACCGGGGCGCCGAATCGTTCTAACCGGCGATTCGCGCCCATCAGAAGCAACAGTCACCGCCGCCACAGGCGCCGACGTCCTGATCCACGAAGCCACATTCACCAGCGAAGAAGCCCCACGTGCGCTGGAAACCGGTCACTCCACAGCCCGCGAAGCCGCCGAGGTAGCCGCAAAGGCAAACGTGAAGCGTCTAATCCTGACTCACGTCAGCGCGCGCTACTCTCGCGACACCAGCGAGCTCGAGCGCGAAGCCCGCGAAGTGTTCGCGAACACGATCATCGCGCGCGACGGAATGGAAGTCGACGTCCCGTTCGAGCAAACGCCCGCCGACTAGATGCGAGTGGGGAAGGAGGTGGGGGTCCTCTAAGACGACTTGAGCGAGCGACCAAGGAGACGCACGAGCGAGCGGCGCGAGCGAGTGTAGTTAGCGGCTCCGCCCGAGCTCGCGTTGTCGTCGTGAGGACCCCCGCCGACTGACCCGCGCCGAGATCTAAACCAAACAGTCCTATGATGCCCGATTGATGCGCGCCCAAGGCGACGAGACAGGCATGGAGCGCCGAAAAAGATCGCGCAACTTCTCGTCGGTCAACGTCCCCATGATCTTGTCGATCGAGACTCGCGATGTAACGCTGCGCGACTCCGGCCCGTCCCAGATCTCCCACGCGTAGCGATCGAGTCGCGCGGTCTTACCACCAGGATGATGA
>DASTGU010000053.1:0-146173 GCA_035718845.1 Gemmatimonadaceae bacterium
TTGTTCGAGATGTCCTCGAACTTCTTGAGCAGATCCTTCACCGGCTTTACGGCGACGTCGACGTTCTCCTTGACGTTCTTGCTTGGATCGAGCTGCGGCTCCTGCGACAGGTACCCAATACGGGTTCCTTCGTGTGGCCACGCTTCGCCCTGAAAATCGTGGTCGACGCCCGCCATGATGCGGAGCAGCGATGATTTACCGGCGCCATTCGCGCCGAGGACGCCGATTTTGGCGCCGGGATAAAAAGACAACCAGATCCCGCGCAAAATCTCCCGCGACGGCGGGACGACTTTGCGCAGATCCTTCATTACATAAATGAATTGTGGAGGCATCCCACAATTTAATCGGGATGCTTCGGATCTCCCATCATCGCATGCTGGTCATGCTCCATATGGTCATCGTGCCAGATGGACTTGAGATCGTTTCCCGCGAAAGTGTTGGCGTGCAGCATCCACCCGAACGCCTGCGGAATGAATCGGCCATTCGCGGCTTCGCACTCTTCGCGGGTCGCGACGCCTAGCGGGCCAAAGATCGGCCGGCCGTTTTTGGTCTCGTACCAGCGATCCTGCGCGTTGCGCGCCGGGATGCACCAGTTGATGTGACGGTGCCAGCGTGCCACGCTGAGCGGCACACGATCGTTGAGCTCATCTTCCGTCGTCCGGCGTGACGCCGTGTACATCGCGCCAATCAGGTGGAAATTGCCCTGCGCATCCTTCGTATAGAGCAATGACGTCGGCCGCGCGGGATCGAAGCCCCACTGGTTCCGCAGCGCGTTCCAGCCCTTCGTGAAATGATATTGCGGCTGATTCTTGATCTGCGGCGCGAACATCTTGTATCCATCGGCCTCGGCGACCTTCACATCCTGATACTTCACGATCGCCTGGCGGAGCTCTTTGATCACTTGAGCCGCGCGGGCTGAATCAGCAGCAGTGAGTGGTCGCGGACTGGAATAGGCCATGTGCTTCGCCATCGCTTCCATCCGCCAATCCGGCATCGCATCAATGTGCATGTTGCTTGTCGTATGCATCACGGAGCTGTCGGCGTGGTCGTGGGAGTGCTGCGCGAAAATCGAGCTAGGCGCGCAAAGCAAACCGACCGCGCACAACGAGCGCACGAAACGTGGAGCACTGAATTTGATCATCGCTGACCGCCGTTGAGGTAGACGCTACTGCACGTACCCAGTTAGACGATCACAGCGGAATCCGGTTAACCCCCGTACGTCGCTATCAACTTGTTTAGCGCTTCTTTAACCCGCTCGTGGGGCAGTTGATGAATCTCGTCTTCGTTCCAGGCGATGATCTCACCCGGCGTATTCCACGGCGCATACGGTTTGTGCTCGCGCTTTAGCAGGACGAGCGATGGACGGCGGAATGCCGAAGCCGCGTGCGAGATGCTGGTGTCTGGAGTGAATACCATGTCCGATGTGCCGACGAGCGCAAAAGCATCGCGCAGGTTCGGCGTCTGCACCGGCAACGCATTCGCTGCAGTGGCTACTTTGCTGACGGAATCCCACTCGGCGGGTAGACCGATCACGATCATTGACATACGCGGATTAATCGCGCGCACTCCCTGCAGCGTGGCGATGAACTTCCCATCCGGCCAGCGCCGTTTGGGCTCCGACGCCGAGAGATTCACCAGCAATCGTTTCGACGATCCCGCGCCCTGAGCCGTGCTCACGAGAGCGGTGGCTTCCTGCCAGTTTTTCTCTGCTTGCGCACGCTCATCGTCGGACAGAAAAATCTCTGGCTGCCAGTCGGCGCTATTGGGATCGACACCGAACGGCACCGCGAGATGCTTGGAGCCTTCGATGTAGTGGTCGACACGGTTCCATTCAGGAACGCAGACGTTGTAGATCCGCGGCTTCCGCTCCCCGCGCGCACCGACTCTAAAGCGTGCTCGGCCGGCGTACATCAACAGCGGTGTCGATGTGAAGAGCGGCGGATTGTTGATTCGGCCATCCACCATCACCGTGTATCTCTCTTGGCGCAGCCGGCTCATCGTTTCCCTGTAGCTGCGCCATGAGCTGCGATCCAGCATCAGCACGTTGCCGACGTATGGGTTGCGCTCCAGGACCGCCGCCGTCGTCGGTGTCCCCAGTACATCGACTTTGCCGCTCGGCAGAGCCCGCGCGATGTTGCGGATCACCGACGTCGCCATGATCATGTCGCCGATGCGCTCATATCGCATGAACAAAACGCGATAATCGGAATTCGTGGGCGGCGGCAGGGTGGTTTGATTTGGACCCGGCAGCATCCAGTCGAGGACGCGCATCCATAAGCCGCGCCAGGCTTTTTCAATCTTTCTCAGGTCCACCGGTCAGCTGAAGCTCCAGCAACTTTCGTGAAGGCTGCGGATCACGCGTGTGATAGAGCTGAATTGCGTCTATCACGAACGGCTCGGAAATCCGCACGTCGAGCAACTCCCGCCGCGACTTTGCATCCCGCGATGGGTACAGGCTCAGCGTTGCATGTGGGCTAAAAGTGTACCGCGACCTCGTAAACGGCAGACCACTGGTCAGTAATCGGTCGTGCAGCACCCGGATCGCACCGTGCGGGTCGATGGGCAAAACGATGATGTCCGTCTGCAAAAACCGCTGTGGAGGCTGAAATGACAGCGTCAACGGCGCCGTAGACTGCGCAATCGGCTCGATTGCCGCGCGCATCTCTTCCACCGTCACCGACGGCGGTATGGGGCCAACACCGGATGACCCGGCGAGTGTGATGTGCGGCGGCTTGGACCGGGCGAGCTTTGGGTCGAACCGCTCGTTGACGGCGCGAATCTGATCGCTGATGGGTCCGGGCAGCTCCGCCAGGATAAAGATGCCGTTGAGCAAATATCACTCGCCGTTAAGTCGGTTAACTGTCAAAACTTGATTGAAAACGAGAAGGCGGTTCACCTGGATACCCCTTGTAAATCAGCATTGTAATCGCGATATCACTCGAATGCTCAGTATCGACCTCACCGGCAAGCGCGCGCTCGTCGCCGGCGTTGCCGACGACGCCGGTTTTGGCTTCGCCATCGCCAGGGCTCTTGCGGAAGCCGGCGCCAGTGTCTCCGTCGGCACCTGGCCGCCCGCGCTCAATATCTTCATGAACCTGCTCGAGCGCGGGAAGATGGACGAATCCCGCAAGATGTCCAACGGCAGGATGCTCGAGTTCGAGAAGATCTATCCGCTGGATGCGGCTTACGACACGCTCGCCGATGCGCCAGAGGACATCCGCAACAACAAACGCTACAAGGACAACGGCGACTTCAGCATCGACGGATTGGCGCATCGCATCGAATCCGACTTCGGCAAGGATTCGCTCGACATCGTCATCCACTCGCTTGCCAACGGACCTGAGGTGAAGAAGCCGCTGCTGGAGACCAGCAGAGCGGGATACCTCACGGCGGTGAGTGTCAGCGCGTACTCACTGATATCAATGGTAGCGCGTCTCGCACCGCTGATGCGGAAGGGCGGATCATTTCTGTCGCTGACTTACATGGCGAGCGAGCGAGTGATTCCCGGTTACGGCGGTGGAATGTCGTCGGCGAAGGCTGCACTCGAAAGCGACACGAAAGTACTCGCATTCGAGGCAGGCAGAAAATACGGCGTTCGCGTCAACACGATTTCTGCGGGCCCGCTTGCATCGCGCGCGGCCAGCGCGATTGGCATCATCGAAAAGATGGTGCAGTACTGTGCGGACAATTCACCGCTCTCGGATCCGTTGCAGGCGGAGGAAGTCGGGACAGCGGCAGCGTTTCTATCGAGTCCGCTGGCCGCGGGAATCACAGGCAGCGTGATTTACGTCGACAAGGGTTATCACTCGATGGGGATGGCGCTCCAGGAATCAGCGCCCGGAACCTGAGTTAGTCGGGGTTTCGTTTCGCCTGCGCGGCGTCGCGCAGTCGCTGAATTTGCTCGCGGATTTTTTGCAGCTCTTCCTGCGAATGCCGTCCCGACAGAACTACCACGCGCCGAGTTGACGGATCGAGCCAGCTGATCGAGTGGCGCTCGGCAGTCGGCGCATCTTGTAGCGAAGGCAGTGCCGGTGCCGGCGGAGGTGCTGCGGCAGGTGCTGCCTTCTGTTCTGACTCGACGGCCGCGGCAGACGCGGTCTTGTTGGTGCGTTGCGCTTGAGGCTGCAGTTGTCGCGCAGTCGCGGCGCCGGTCACGACAACATTCTGCAATGCCACCGATGATTGCTCCTCGAGCACCACTGTGTCGCCAGGCGCGATCTCGTAAAAAGTCTGGGTTCGTCCGATCGAGCGTGTGCTCCCCACTTCGCGCGGAGCTGATTCCGCACTGAGTGCACCGGGTATCGCGCTAAATGCACGACCACCAACCGCGGCGGGTGCAGGTGCCAGTGTCGTTGTAGACATCCGCGCGCGTGAGTCGGCATCCACCCTCCGCTCTCCAGTCGACGGCGGAAGTTCGGTCCTGTCCAAGACGACACCTTGCTTACTCGCCGGCCCCGTCGGCAATGATTTCGTGCTCAACCCTGTCGCACGCGGTGTTACCGCTCGGATTTGCGCGGACTCGCTCACCACCGGACTGGCTGCAGCGGTCCCCGCAGCAACGGAGTCGGCCGCAACTGGAAGACCGGCATTGGCCGTCGCGGGCGCCGGCGCTGCAGACTCGGCTCTCGAAGCGATCGTACGCTCACCACCACGCTGTTTGACGAGGAGCAGTGTGCCAGTTGCCACGACTAGCGCGGTCGCTGCTACCCTCCAGATCCATGGCTGCACGCGCCGTCTCGGCGCAGCCACCGGAATCACGCCACGCGGTGCATCATCGAGCGCAGTCAGAATTCTCGACGATGCCGCGATGAACCCGCGCGCTTCCGCCACTGCCGCCTGACACTGCGGACAGTCTTTGACGTGCGCGTCCGCCTGCGCCGCTTCGTCAGGCGTCAGCGCCCCGTCCAGCCAGGCGTGAATGGTTCCTTCGTCAAGATGCTGCATGCTTCTCTCTCTCTTCTCTGCCCTTCTGCAACGCCTCGTAGCTCTCCACCAGACGGCGACGCGCACGAGACAACGTCGTTCCCACTGAGCCCGGCGAAAGCTGCAATGCTTCCGCGATCTCGTTGTAATCCAAACCTTCTTCGCGCATTAGGAGCGCCAGCCGATCGCGCTCCGCCAATGCATCGACGGCTTTTCGCGCTATTGCTGCCTCCTGCGCGCGCTCGAGCGTCGTTTCTGCCGGCTCCACCATCGACTCGCGTTCCTGCTCCGCCAACAATGCCAGATGCTTCCGCCGGCGGCTGTCTTTCCTCGCTTCGTCCCGCACCAGGTTCGTCGCCACCGCGAAAAGCCACGCGCGCTCGTTCTGTATCGAAGTCTGTCTCAGAGCCCGCACGAAGGTCTCCTGCGCAACCTCTTCCGCCCAGTCGCGATCCCCCAAACGCCGCGTCAGATATCTCACCAACGCGGCGTTGTACGTTCGGAAGAGTCGCTCGACGTCCGTCACCCGCTCACCAGCGATCTCGCAACATTGCTTGATCGCGATCGGACAACTGCTCTACACCATTGGGTGATAGCTCGATCGCCATGCTGCGTCCGGCGATGATTGCACGATCGCCAACCGAGAACGCCTCACGCAGCTCCGGCTGCAGCTCGATGATCCTGAAGTACGCGTCCGAGAACGGCTTCACCCGCAGAACCGAGCCGGTGTTCTTGTACTGTACATCAGTCCACACTCCGTCGCGCAACACGAACGTATAAGTGCCCGCGCGTTTTACCCTCGCCTCCGACACTGCGGCGACCGAATCTGCCGCAGCCACGGAGGTCACGGCGCGCTGAGCCGAAGCTGCTTTCGCTGCCTCGAACTGCACCGTTGGCGCAGCTGCCGGTGCGGCCCTTCCTGTGGCCGCTCCCGTAACCACGACCTGGTTCAAATCGGCGCGACGACTCAGCCTCTGCACACCGTTCATTCCCGGCTCGACCACCAGATACGATGAGAACTCAGTTGGAATTCCAAAGCGCTCGCCAAGATCTCGAATTTCGTCGTCGATCTCGCGCGAACCACCGTTCTTGCGCTTCTCGGCGCTCAGATACCCAATCCGCTGCGTGGCCCACAGCCGCGCGACGAATGGATTCTCGCGCGAGCGATCGGGGAAACGCACTCGACTCGCCCAGCTCACTGGACCATTTGTCGTTTGACCATCGACACGAATGATTGCGTCGCCGCTCCCGTCGTAACGCGCAAGCAGCACCAGATCCTCGCCGGCAAATATGTCCACCGGCCCGCCAGGATGCATTTTGCCCAGCCGAACACCGTCGGCTCTCACACGAACGTCGGTAACGAGTGGACTCGTGAGCCTGCTCGCGACGATACCAACCGCGCGCTCAACCGACTCGTCCGGACGAACGAAGCTCGCGGTTCCGCGACCCTCGAGCGCCAACTGTTCGATCAGAGAAACGTTGAGATCGGCGCCAACACCGAACGTGAATACCCTGCGTGATCCACGACGCTTCGCCGCGGTGTTTGCAATCACGTTTGCATCACGCTCGCCAACCGTGGGCTGGCCGTCCGTGAGGAAAAGAATGATCGGCAGTCTTCCCGACTGCGTGGGCGCTGACAGCGCCTCATCCAGCGCGCCCGAGATGTTCGTCGAACCCTGCGCCTCCAGATCATCCAGATAACGCTCCGCCGCACGCACGTTGTCCCGAGTCGCGTACGAGAAGTCGTCACGGAATGTGCGCACGTCGCTCGAGAAATCGATCAGGCGGAAGCGATCCATCGGTGACAGCGTGCGTAGTAGCTGCTTACCAGCTGCCCGCGCCTGCTCGATCTTCTGTCCGTTCATTGAGCCCGAGACATCGAGCACGAAGGTGACGTCACGTGGCACAGCACGCGGACGTACTGCCGGTGGCGAGATGGTAATCAAAGCAAAACCATCGTCGTTACCGGGCGCGTTCGCCAGCAGCGAGATCGCCGCGCTGGTCGAGCGGCGGATCGGGATAAGGAGCGTGACCTCTCCATTCGCGTCCCTTACCTCGAACCGACGCATCGACCCACGATAGCTGTTCGCAAACCGCTCGCTGTCCGCCGGACCGGCGTCATAGTCGTTGCTCGCATACCGATCTTCATAGATCGAATGAGTTGGTGAATAAGCAGTCCCGTACATCGGATCGTTCGGATAAGTCAGCACGAACGAGACTCTGCCTTCCGGATATCGCGTCGCGACCTGATTGGTTCGCAGCCCGCGGAAATAATCGACGCGCAGCGCATCGCCTTCGCGCTCTGCGACTGTTTGAAAGCGCACGACGACTTTCTTCACTTCGCCAGGCGCGATCGGAAAGATTCGCGCGCGCAGCAACCCGTATCCCATCCATTCCAGCAAAGCGGGGTCGCGCTGCTTGCGCACGATCTCTTCATAGATCTGACGTGCGCGATCGGCACTCATCGTCTCACCCGACACCATCTCGCCGTTGATCGAAAGCTTGAGATCCTGGAACGCGGCTCCTTTGGGCAGCGGGAACATGAAATCCGCCTCGCCAACTCGCCCACCGCGATTGACGTAGGTCTCGGTTATCTCGTAATGCAGCACGCGATCAGCCAGATCGACGCGCACATCGCTGCTCTGTCGAAACACGTCGGGGGACGTGATCCCGCACGACCGCATCACGCACGGTTCCCCCGGCCGACACGGCGGCGGCACCGGACAAGGAAACGGTCGCGGTATTTCTTGAATGGTTTGTGAACCTGCCGTTGAAACGACGGCAGTTAAAGCGATAGCAAGAGTTGAAATGAATGAGCGCATGGCACACCAGTAGAAAAAGGTTCTACTGTGGGACGCCCCTCACCCAAATCCTTGCACACGCGCCCTTCGGTCTCTTGCCGGAGGGAAAGCTCGCAGCCGCTGGCTGAAGGCCGCCAGCCGCTAGCTGGTAGTTTTCGGTTGCAGTTAGGGCCTCTACGACCGCTTCGGCTTCTTCCTTCGTTTCTGCAGATCCTTCCGCTCGTCGACCCGCACAGCCAGCAGTTGATGGTCGGCCCGAATCATCGTGCTCTCGAAATTCTCGTTTCCGCGCCGAGCCGCCCACCCCATCGAAAACGGAACTGGCGCCGACGTCGGCGCCGCCGCCCGCAGCCGCGCCACTACGTGCTCGGTCTGATCCTCGTCCGAATCGCATAGCACCACCAGAAACTCATCCCCGCCTACCCGCACCACCGCTTCCTCGGCGCGGACGTGACGCATTAGAAAGCGCGCCATTTTCACCAGCACCGCGTCGCCCTCAGCATGCCCGTTCCTGTCGTTGTATTGCTTGAAGTGATCGATGTCGAGATAGATGCAGCCCCATTCCCCCTTCGGCTGCGCCTCACAGTGCCTGGTTACGGTGTTGAGATAGCGCCGATTGTAGCAACCGGTGAGCGGATCACGGATGCTGAGCTCCAGCAGCTGCGTCTGCAGCTCTTTCCGATGGGTGATGTCGACCAGCACTCCGTGACAGTACTTCTCACCCGTCTCATTATCAATCGACAGGAAGGCGCTATCCACCACGGTTCTGGTCTCGCCGTCGCGACGCGTCAGCTGGAACTCGAAGTCTCGCACCGACCCGTCGCGCTCGAGCTGCGCCATCTCACGCGCCCGCACCTCAGGCCTCACGAAATCGGCGGTGCGATAACCCTTCAGATCGTCGAGTGAATCAACGCCGAACATCTCGAGGAACGCCGGATTGGCATCGATGATGTCTCCGTCCAGCGTGGTGATGTAGATTCCCTCTTGCAGCCGACGCGCGAGCTCGCTGAGCGTCTGCGGATCACTCAGACTGCGGGATCGTCTTCTTTTTTTGGGTTTTGGTTTTCTGGCAGGCCGGAGACGACTCACATCATTGCCTCAGCAAACGGCATGTCCGTTGCTTCCATCGATGGATACGAAGTGGAGAAATCATGACGCCCAAAAAACAGCAGGATCAAAATAAGAAAGGCCCGGCCAATGACCGCGAGGTCAATCGCGGAACGCGATCCGGTCGGCCCAATCCCGAAGACGTTCCGTCGCACCCCGACGAGCACAAGAGCGGATACGGTGGCGAGCACGGCGGGCCCCGCACCAGCACCGATCAGCGCGAGACGCAAAAAGGGCGCTAGTCGTTTCGGCCGCCTCCCTGCAACAAATCCCCAAGAGCACGATGAGTTTCCAGACTGCCGGTATTCATCACGTCACCGGCATCGCCAGCGATCCTCAGCGGAATCTGGATTTTTACGCCGGTATCCTTGGCCTTCGCCTGGTCAAGCGCACCGTCAATTTCGACGACCCAACCACCTACCATTTCTATTTCGGCGACGAGAGCGGCAATCCCGGAACCATTCTTACGTTCTTTCCCTGGCCCGACGCACGCCGAGGACGCCAGGGCGGCGGACAGGTCGCCGTTACCTCCTTTTCGATTCGACCTGCGTCCCTCGGATTCTGGATCGAGCGCTTCATCAAGAAGCGCGTTGAGTTCGAGCAGCCTGTCGCGCGCTACGAAGACGAGCGCATCATCGCATTCAAGGACCACGAAGGATTCATGGGTGAGCTCGTCGCCCATTCTGCGGCAGATGCTCACTCGGGGTGGGCTGCCGCCGGGGTTCCTTCCGAGCACGCTATCCGTGGACTCTACTCGGTGACCCTCTGGCTAGACGCGAACGAGCTGACCGGCCAACTCCTCACCAATACCCTCGGCTTCAAACTGGTGCGTGAGCAAGGCAGCATCTTCCGCTATACAGCAGACAACGGTGGTTCCGGCACCATCGTCGATCTGCGCTGCGTCCCCGGTATCTGGCGCGGCGTGATGGGCGCCGGCACTGTCCACCACGTCGCTTTTCGCTGCCGCAGCGAAGCAGAGCAGATGGATGTTCGTACGGAGCTGACATCGCTCGGCTACAATGTCACGCCGCAGCTCGACCGCGATTACTTCAAGTCGATTTATTTCCGCGAGCCGGGCGGTGTTCTGTTCGAGATCGCCACCGATGCTCCCGGTTTTGCAGTCGATGAGCCGGCCGACGCACTTGGCCAGTCACTCAAGCTGCCCAGCTGGCTCGAGCCGCGTCGCTTCGAAATCGAGGCGCTGTTGCCCAACATCCATGTGCCGCTCGAGCTGCGTGGACCAAACGCGTGACTGACGATCTGGGATTCATCCACCGCTTTGTGCCCGGCGAAGAATCGGCGGACACCCTCCTCGTTCTCCACGGCACAGGTGGCAATGAGAATGATCTCATTGGAATCGGCCAGGCGATTGCACCCGGCGCCGCAATCCTGAGTCCGCGCGGGAATGTGTTGGAGAACGGCGCGCCTCGATTCTTCAAACGCCTTGCCGAGGGTGTGTTCGATCCGAAAGAAGTACGAGCGCGCGCCGAAGAGCTCACGAAATTCATTCGCGGCGCCGCGATCACTTACAGACTGGATTCATCACGAATCTTCGCGCTCGGGTACTCCAACGGTGCCAATGTCGCCTCGACCGTGATGCTTATCGAGCCAGGCGTGATTCAGGGATCGATTCTGCTGAGGCCAATGGTTGTGTACGAGCCGCCGGAGAAACGCGACCTCAGTGGTTCTTCGGTGCTTATTTCCGCGGGCAGAATGGACCCGATCGTTCCAACCGCCAGCGTCGACCAGCTGGCAGAGATGTTTCGCTCTGCCAACGCAGATGTGACTCTCAAGTGGCAAATCTCCGGTCACAACCTCTTGCCGAGCGAGATTCGCGAGGCGGCCGAGTGGTTTGCCCTACAACGAGCGAGAGTATGAGCTACTTTCAAGATTATGACTGAGTCGACCGATACCGCGACTGCTCCGCGATCAGCGTCTTCTTCTGCGCCTGGATCGGCGGGTCAGTCGCTCGAAAATCTTTGCATCAACGCGATCCGCGTCCTTGCGATGGACGCAGTGCAGAAAGCGGATTCCGGCCATCCGGGCACTCCGATGGCGCTTGCTCCGCTCGCTTACGTGTTGTGGACGCAGCACTTGCGCTACAATCCACAGGATCCGCACTGGATGAATCGCGATCGGTTTGTGTTGTCAGCCGGGCATGCGTCGATGCTTCAGTACAGCGTGCTCTATCTCACCGGCTACGACGTTTCGCTCGACGACATCAAGCAGTTCCGCCAGTGGGAGAGTAAGACGCCCGGCCATCCGGAGTACGGCTACACGCCCGGCGTTGAAACCACTACCGGTCCACTCGGTCAGGGCATCGGCAACTCGGTCGGACTCGCGGTCGCCGAAGCGCACATGGCCGCGGTGTTTAATCGCGACCAGAAGATCATCGACCATCACACCTATTTCATCGCCAGCGATGGCGACATGATGGAAGGTGTATCGCACGAAGCAGCTTCGTTCGCCGGCCACGCGAAGCTGGGCAAGCTGATTGGTTTTTACGACGACAATCACATCACCATTGAAGGCGACACCGCGCTCACCTTCAGTGACGACACCGGTCTCCGCTTCGAGGCATATGGGTGGCACGTCCAGCACGTCGCCGACATCAACGATCTCGCCTCACTCAATCGCGCGATCGATGCCGCAAAGGCGGAGACCTCAAGACCATCGCTGATCGTCGTCCGCTCGCACATTGGTTACGGTAGTCCGCACAAGCACGATACTGCCGAAGCCCACGGCTCCCCACTGGGCGCCGAAGAAATCACGCTGACAAAGAAGAATCTCAACTACCCGTCGGAAGAGCCGTTCTGGGTCGCACCCGAGGCACTTCGCTTCTGGCGTGAAGCAGGCAAGCGTCGCGCGAGCGCGCAGGGCGACTGGCAAAAGAGCTACGACGCCTACAAGGCTGCGCACCCCGATCTCGAGAAAGAGCTACAGCGTCGCTTCCGCGGCGATCTCCCCGACGACTGGGAAGACGCACTCCCCGTTTTCACCGCCAAGGATGGAAATGTCGCGAGTCGTGCGGCTTCTGGCGTCGTAATCAACGCCATCGCGAAGAAGATTCCCGAGTTGATGGGCGGCTCCGCCGATCTCGCCAGTTCTACGAACACCATTATCAAAGGCGAGCCGAGTTTCAGCGCCGAGAACTACGCCGGCCGCAATTTCCATTTTGGAATCCGCGAGCATGGCATGGGCTCGATCATGAATGGCATGTCGCTTTGGGGCGGAATCATTCCCTACGGCGCGACGTTCCTGATTTTCTCCGACTACATGCGCCCGCCCGTCCGGCTGGCGTGCATCATGGAGCGCCATCTCGTCTACGTCTACACCCACGACTCCATTGGTCTTGGTGAAGACGGTCCGACCCACCAGCCGATCGAGCAGCTGAGTGCGTTGCGCGCGATTCCGGAGTTCACGGTCATCAGGCCGGCTGACGCTTCGGAGACCACCGAGGCCTGGCGCGCCGCACTCAAGCACAGAGGTCCCACTGCACTTGTTCTCACGCGCCAGAAACTCTCATTTATCGACCGCACGAGATATGCTCCCGCGAGTGGCCTCGCGCGTGGCGCCTACGTTCTCGCCGACGAGCCCGGGGGTAAACCGGAAATCGTGTTGATGTCCAGCGGATCTGAAGTCGCGTTGATTCTCGAGGCGCAACAGAAGCTCCAGGCTGACGGCATCCGTGCTCGCGCGGTGAGCATGCCCAGCATGGAGATCTTCGCGCGTCAGGACCAGGCCTACCGCGACAGTGTGCTACCCAGGGGAATCAAGCGCATCGCAATGGAAGCCGCGCACCCGATGTCATGGTATAAGTGGGTCGGCGACGATGGTGTCATCCTCGGCCTGGAGCGCTTTGGCGCGTCGGCGCCAGGGCCTACCATTTATGAACACCTCGGAATTACCGTAGACCACATTGTGAAAACCGCGAAAGGCCTACTCGGCAAGCGTTGAACGGAAAAGACCCACTACTGAAGGACATCAGCGTCACACTCAATCCCGACACTCCTGAGTGGCCGGGCGACACGCCGTTCACATGCGGCTGGTCATCGCTGATCGGAGCCGGCGCCAGTGTCAACGTCTCGGCGTTTACCTCGAGCCCGCACGTCGGGACTCATGCTGACGCACCCCTACACGTCAAAGAGGGTTGGTCGGGTTCGCACGAGCTGTCGCTCGACGCGTTCTTTGGTCCCGCAATTGTCGTCGACGTCTCGAACCTCGAAAAGGAAATCAGCATCGAAGATCTCGAGCGTATTCAGTCGCTGCCGTTTGTCGAACGACTTCTTCTGCGAACGGGCCGGACCATCGCCACCGGTGCCTTCCCGGAAGATTGGCCGACACTATCGGAGTCATGCGTACGAACGCTCCTGGGTCGAGGATTACGGTTGCTCGGTGTCGACAGCCCGTCGGTAGATCAAAGAGAAAGCAAGAATCTTCCCGTTCACAACATGATCTTTGCCGGGAATGCGGCAATTCTCGAGAACCTCGATCTGCGACGCGTATCGCCCACTATGTACGAGTTGATGGCGTTCCCCTTGAAGCTGATGGCGCTCGACGCCGCGCCCGTACGCGCGGTACTGCGCCAGATAGTCGCTTGAGTTGCTGAAGCGCACGCTCGCAATTTCAATTGCGTTAGTCTCACTCGCATTCGTCTTCGAGAAGCAACAGGCCAGCCACTCGCGCCGAGGAAAGGCTTCGACATCGCAGCGCACTCGGCGCAAACCTCCGCCGGTTACGCGATTTGCGAGGGACACTGGCGGTCGCGAGCTGATCGTGCGTGTGCTCGACGTCGGCCAGGGCGATGCGATCTACATCAGAAACGGATCCAGCAAGGTCTTGATCGACGGCGGGCCACAGGAAGCAGCGCTTGGCCGGTATCTCGATTCGCTGCGCCTGAACAACACCACCATCGATGTGGTGATTCTCACGCACCAGCATCTCGACCACTACAGCGGATTGCGTGAGCTGTTCAAGACGCGCCGCCACATTCGCGTGCGGTACTTCTTCGAGAACAAGGATCCGGCGCCAGCTGTCACTCTCGCCCACCTCCGCGATTCGATTCTGTCGCGGATGGATCACGACAGTCTTGTCTATCGCGACACCGACGATCCGTGCGGCGACCGCCGGCCCATCTGCACCATTACAATGAGCGGCGGTGCGAAGCTGCACATTCTTGCGCCGAAGCCCGATGGCAGCGGACCCAACAATCGCTCGGCGGTCGTGAAGCTGATTGGACCGGACTCCGCATCATTCACGATGTGGCTCGCTGGAGACGCCGAGCACGAGGAGATCAGCTGGTTCGAGCGCGCAGGCTACAATCTAGATCCGGGAATGCGCGTCGATGTGTTGAAAGCCGACCATCACGGCAGCTGCAACGGCGTCGCTCCACGATATCTTGCGCTTACTCAACCCAAGTGGGCGACAGTCTCAGTGGGTACGCGTAATGATTACGGCCACATGCATTCTCAGGCAAAGGAGATCTACCGAGCCGCCAATGTGCCCTGGTATCGCACCGATCAGAACGGAACGATCACCATTCGGTCGCCCGGAACTCCAAACGGTGGCTACACCATCACTCCGTCGAAACCCGGCACCGATCTCTCTGGTCCGAGCGACCGCGTTTCCAACCAGCTCGCCTGCAACTCATAACTGGATATCGCCGCCGCGATCTCCTTTCGTCTTACGCGAGACCTGTTTCACTGATCGATCCATCGCTTTCTTCTTCGCTTCAGGGTCGACCCGAATCGCCAGCACTGACCTTCCTTCCTCACGCTCGTGTGTCACCGCGAGCACGTCTCCTTCTTTCACGCCCACCGGCAGCATCCACTCTGGAATCGGCGTAACGCTTCGCCCATCTACCTCGATTGACGCGGATCCGTCTTCGATGACATCGATGATCCACGTGTGACTGGAAGGCTTTGACATCGTGCGTGCTCCTTACTCGTTCGGGTGAGACCTGAATTCCAGAGTAACACATGGCATGTCCTATGCGCCAACGCGTCTCTCTGCGTTATCAAGAACAGCGCACTAACAGCACGAGAGCATCATGGAAAGTGATTCAGGTAGAACGACATCGGTATGGATGGCGACGACCGATATGCCGCAGTTCCAGCCGCTCACCCAGGATCTGCGAACAAATGTCTGTATAGTCGGCGCCGGCATTGCCGGAATGACGACTGCGTATCTGCTCGCGCGCGCTGGGCGCGCTGTCGTCGTCATCGACGATGGCCCAATCGGCGGCGGCGAGACCAGCCGCACTACTGCACATCTCACCGCTGCTCTCGACGACCGCTACTACAAGATCGCGAGGATCCACGGCGAAGATGGCGCGCGTATCGCCGCCGAGAGTCACATGTCGGCGATTCATCGCATCGAAAGCATCGCGTCGATGGAAGACATCGATTGCGACTTCGAGCGCGTTGAGGGCTATCTCTTCCTCGGCGGCAAGGACACCCGCAAAGAGCTCGATAAGGAGCTGCAGGCGACTCACCGCGCTGGACTCACTGATACTCAGATCGTGGACCGCATTCCGCTTGGTTTTTGGGACAGTGGGCCAGCGCTGCGTTTCCCACGGCAGGCGACTTTTCACCCGCTCAAATATCTCAAGGGACTCGTCCGCGCTTTTCTTCGCGACGGCGGTCGTATCTACACCGGCGTACACGCCGAGAAAATCGAAGATGGCGAGCCCGCGCGCGTTACGACATCAACCGGCCAGGTGATCAGCGCCGACAATGTCGTCGTCTGTACCAACACCCCGGTCAACGACTGGCTCATCATCCACAGCAAGCAGGCCGCGTATCGCACTTACGTCATTGGCTGTCGCGTTCCCAAAGGCTCCGTTCCACACGGACTCTATTGGGATACTCCCGATCCTTACCATTACGTACGACTCCAACCCGCGGAAGACAAGTCGGGTCGCGAGCTCGATTACGAGATTCTTATCGTCGGCGGCGAAGACCACAAAACCGGACAGGCCGACGATATGGAAGAACGCTTCACGCGCCTCGAGCAGTGGACGCGCGAGCGCTTTCCGATGATCGAGGTGATCGACTACCGATGGTCAGGCCAGGTCATGGAGCCGGTCGACTACATGGCGTACATCGGCAGGAATCCAGGCGGCGATCAGCACATCTGGATCGCGACTGGTGATTCAGGCAACGGCATGACACACGGCACCATCGCCGGCATCATTCTGAACGAGCTCGTTCAGGGCCGGAAGCACCAGTGGGCGCGCCTCTATGATCCCTCTCGCGTGAAGCTCCGGACTGCGCCCGAGTACGTGAAGGAAAACGTGAATGTCGCCGAGCAGTTCAAGGATTATTTCACCGCCGGCGAAATTGCGGATATCGATGCGCTCAAACCCGGCGAAGGCGCGGTCGTCGGGCGCGGCCGAGGCAAAATCGCGGTGTACCGCGATGAGCGTGGCACGATCCACAAACACTCCGCGGTCTGCCCGCATCTCTACTGTATAGTGAAGTGGAACGACACCGAGAAAAGCTGGGATTGCCCGTGCCATGGATCGCGCTTCGATCCGTATGGCAAGGTCGTCAACGGACCGGCTATAGTCGGGCTTTCTCCGGTCGATCAGGAACGGAAGCAGGGGAAGAGCGCAGCAAAGCAGTAACGACGTGCTCTTTGCCGTCATCGACCAGATCGATCGCGCCATCCGCTGAGCGGCCATCGACGTTGAGCTCGACCGCGCCGCGCTGCAGTCCGTCGGGATTCTCGACTTGAATGCGATAGGTCGCCGAACGGAAGCGGTACTCGATCGTGAACTGCTTCCAGTTGGTCGGAATGCACGGATCGATGTAGAGCTTCTCACCGCGCTGGTGGAAGCCGAGTATCGCCTCGAGGGCGATGCGATACATCCAGCTTGCTGATCCGGTATACCACGTCCAGCCGCCGCGTCCGAGATGTCCTTTCGCCGTGTACACGTCGGCTGCGACGACGTAGGGCTCGACCTTATAGGTATCGACCGCTTCCGGCGAATCGGAGTGCGTGATCGGATTCAACATCTGGAACAGCTCGAACGCGCGATCGCCGTCGCCCTGTACCGCAGTCGCCAGCACTGACCACAGTGCGGCGTGGGTGTATTGCGCGCCGTTCTCGCGCACACCCGGCAGATAGCCCTGGATATATCCGGGGTCGTGCGTCGTTTTGTCGAACGGCGGGGTCAGCAGCATGATCAATCGCGCATCTTCGCGCACCAGATACTTGTTGAGCGATTGCATCGCGACCCGCGCGCGATCGGGGCGACCTGCGCCCGAAATCACGCTCCAGCTCTGCGCAATCGCGTCGATCTTGCACTCGTCGCTGGTTCGCGAGCCCAGCGGCGAGCCATCGTCGAAATACGCGCGACGATACCATTCGCCATCCCACGCCGAGCGCTCGATTGCTTCCGCATACCCATCTGCCTTAGCCAGCATCTCGTCGCGCACTGCCGCATCACCGCGACGATCTGCGTGGTCGGCGAATCTCCGTAGCGTCGTGATCAGGAACCAGGCGAGCCAGACGCTTTCGCCTTTCCCCTCGATACCAACGCGATTCATGCCGTCGTTCCAGTCGCCGCTGCCGATCAATGGCAGGCCATGCTCTCCCTTCGTCGTTGCTCTGCGCAAAGCCCGAACACAGTGATCGTAGATCGTGCCCGTCTGGTCGGAGACCTTTGGCAGATCGTAAACCTCGTGCTCGTCGGGATTGAGCTCGCGCATCGTGATGTACGGAACCTCTACATCGAAGATTCCCGTGTCGCACGCGATGTTCACGTAGTGATCGATTACGTACGGCAGCCACACCAGGTCGTCGGAGAATCGCGTGCGTACGCCGCGTCCGCTTTGTGGATGCCACCAATGCTGAACATCGCCCTCCACAAACTGGCGACCAGAGGCCCGGATGATGTGCTCGCGCGCGATCTCCGGATCGGCGTACACGAACGCCATCACATCCTGCAGCTGATCCCGGAAGCCAAATGCGCCGCTCGATTGATACAGCGCCGAACGCGCCCACATTCGGCATGAAAGTGCCTGATACAACGACCACCGGTTGAGCATCAGGTCGAACGTCGGCTCAGGAGTCTTCACCTTCACTGCCGCCAGGCGGCGCTCCCAGCTATCGACGTTCGACTGAACCGCAGTCTTCGCATCGGTCGGTGCGCGATACTTTGCGATTAGCTCTCGCACGGCGTCTTCACCTTCCGTCGCGCCAAGCAGCATCACGATTTCCTTCGTCTCACCCGGCTCGATCGTCACGCTCGCTTGCAGCGCGCAGCAGGGGTCAATCGTCGCACCGACTGAGCCAGAAAGTCCTGCGCGCTCCAACGCCGCTGGACTCGAGATCGTTCCGTTGCGTCCCAGAAACTCGCGCCGGTCGGCCGTATAGTACGCAACACGCTCGCTGATCGACGCGAAGGACACCATCGACGCGAACTGCGCATCGAAATAATTCCTCGCGAACATCGACTGCGTCGCCTCGTCGAAGCTGGTGCGAATCTGATATTGCGTCAGCTCACGCGTAGTACCAAGCACCCACTCCACGTACCACGTGATCGTCAGCTTCTTCCGCGTCGATCCATCATTGCGCAGCGTGAGCGTGCTGATCTTCACCGGATCCTTTTCCGCGACGCCAAGCCGGAACGAAGTCGCCAGGGATTGATGTGCGTGGTCGAAAACGGTGTATCCCGCGCCATGACGAACCCTGTACGGCGTCGGCTCGCGAATCGGGCACGGTGTTGCCGTCCATAAATCGCCGTTCGAATCGTCGCGGAGAAAAACGCAGTCACTCGAGGGATCTCGAACCGGATCGTTATGCCACGGCGTGATCCGATAGAAGAAGCTGTTGCCCGCCCACGTCGTGCCACTGCCGCCCTCGCTCACTATGAACCCGCCAGCCGGGTTGCCGACGACGTTCACCCACGGCGCCGGCGGATAGTCGCTGCCCGTCAGATGGATCTCGTATTCACCACGCGCGTTGAATCCGCCGAGTCCGTTGAAGCACTGCAGTCCGGTGCCCGGGTCGGCGGAGTCGGCATGAATCGGCACTGCTCCCAGTGGGACGACATCCCGATTCACGATCTCCAGCTTTGGCGGATATCTGTCCTCGACACCGGGGAACTCGAGGAAATTCCCGAGACCGAGTCCGTCGCAATTCACTTGCACCCGCGCCATCGCCTTGAGCAGAGTGATGTCTTCCGGCTTGAGCAGATCCGACCTGCGAATGAACACCCCGCCAGGGCGATCCAGTAGTCCCGCTTCGCTCGATGCCATCACCGTCGCGAGTAGCTCGTCGCTCAGCTCCTGCATGTACGTCGCCGGATGCATGTTCAGGATCACCAGATCGCAGGTGATTCCCTTCAATCTCCAGTAGTGATGCGTCCGCAACAGCTGCCGCACGCTCGGCATGCCGACCGGGCTCTCGATCATTGCCACCAGAATCGGCCAATCACCTGAGATCCCCAGCGACCACAGCGCCTGCTGACCGAGCTTGTTTTGCTCGACCGCACTTTGCGCCGGCCTGAATCCCGGGTGCGGGAACATCAAGTGGCCCGCCAGATCCTGATAGAGCGCTGCGTCCGCGGGCGCGATTCCGAGATCGCGGAGCTCGGCCTGCGCCTGTGCCCACGACAGGTCCAGCGCGCGCCGCGCACTGTACGGATCGTGGTACAGATCGGCCAGCTCGAGAGCGCGCTCCTTGTTCGCTGCAACGAACGTCGTGAACGCAACGTGTGCTGAAGCGCCTGGCGGAATCCGCAGCCGAACACGCAACGAGAAAATCGGATCGAGCACGGCCCCCACGGTTCCCGAGAGCTCGGCTCCTTCGTCCAGGGCCTGCGCGTTTCTCACCGACCGCCCGCGGCCGACAAACTTCGCGCGATCGGTCTCGCACGTGATCTCTCCCACTGCTTCCGGGCCGCACGCTACGACGTGAGCACACCACAGCGCCGCCTCAGTCGCCGAGCGAGGCCGCCGCGTCGCGAGCAGCGCCGCTCTTCCCTCCAGAAACTCCGTCTGCACGAACAGATTCGCGAACGCAGGATGCATTCGATCTGCGTCGGGCGGTGCCAGCACCACCTCGGCGTAGCTCGTCAGCTCTATATCACGTGGTTGAAGCGAGCGGTTCGTCAGAATGATTCGGCGCACTTCCGCGGCGTCGTCCGAAGCAACCGCGATCTCGGTGACCGTGTCGATATCGCCGTCGCGCCGAATGAAGGTGATTCGGTCGCTGGCAAAGAGAACGCGATACCACTGCGGCTCTGTTCCGGACGGTTGATGCGCCGTCGACCACACATGACCGGTGCTCAGATCCTTGACGTAACACCACTGACCGTAATTGTCGCGCGTGCTGTCGTGACGCCAGCGCGTGACCGCCAGATTTCCGTAGCGGCTGAATCCGCCACCGGCGTTGGTAATCAGCGTCGTGTACGGAACATTGCCCAGGATACCGACGACAGGCTGCGGAGTATGCGGCGTCTCGATCTCGCGCACTGCCGGCTTCTCCATCTCGCTCGGCACACGTGCGACATCGTCGCCCTGTACATCCTGCACTGTCAGACGCCGCGGGATTCTCTCCTGCAGCACGAGCTCCGCGGAACGCACCAGCGGATCCGTGTGGAAGCGGCGCGGCCATACTTGCTGATTGAGCGCGTTGTCCAGCGCGACGATGCTCATGCCGATGTGGTGCGCCATGAAAGTGCCCACCACTGTCTTCCGGGAGCCGGGCGCCGGTCGTGTATAGTCGAGCGCGTCGCGGAATCCGTAGGGGCCAAGCGCGCCTTCCTGTTCCAGCGTCGTCAGGTTCTTGAGCGCGGCGCGCGGCTCGACCAGCATCGCTAGGAGCGTGGCGTATGGCGCGACCACCAGCTCTTTGCTCAGTCCGCGCTTCAGCGCCAGATCAGGAACACCGAAGCCGCGATACTGATAGGTGTGCGAGCGATCGCGGACCGCGTACGCCGATTCCGAGACGCCCCACGGCACCCCCCGCTCGCCGCCGTACGCGATCTGCCGTTTGACCGAGCCCTTGTGAGTCTGGTCGAGCAGCGTCAGCGGGAATGTCTGCATCACCAGCGCCGGCATCAGGTACTCGAACATGCTGCCGCTCCACGACAGCAGCGTGCGCGTTCCCGCGGCGGTGGTCAGCGACCGTCCGAGCCTGAACCAGTGATCCACCGAGACATCGTCTTTCGCAATCGCGAAGAACGACGCCAGTCTCGACTCCGACGCCAGCAAGTCGTAGTACGAGTTGTCGACGGTGTTGCTGCCGATGTGATACCCGATCGTGAAGAGCTTGCGCTTCTCGTCGTACAGGAAACGGAAGTCCATCTCCACCGCGTAGGCATGCGCGCGTTCTGCAATCGCGTGCAACCGCTTCGCATCCTGCTCGGTGATTGCCTTGTCCTTCATCATCTCATAGCACGCCTGCTTCAGTGCAATGAGATGCCCAGCGAAGTTTCCGCTATCGACTGTCGATATGTAGCCAGGCTCCAGAACGCGGAGCTCGTTGAGATCGTACCAGTTGAAGAAGTGCCCGTGAAAACGGCGCATGCGCTCCAGTGATCGGAACACTCTCTCCAGCCGATCTATCATCTCGCCGCGCGTGATGAATCCGAGATCGGCGGCGGCAACCGTGGAAAGGAGCTGCAGTCCGATGTTCGTCGGCGAAGTGCGCCGGGCTACGACCGGCTCCGGATCTTCCTGGAAATTGTCCGGCGCCAGCCAATGCGTGTCCTCGGTGACGAACTTCTCGAAGAACGACCAATGCAGCTTGGCGTATCTGATCGCCGCCTGCCGCTCCGCCTCGGTCAGATGGATCTCGCCGAGGATCGCGGGCCGGCTCAGCGCGAATGCGATGCTCGGACTCGACAGCCAGACGAGGATCAGCGGCAAAGTACCCAGCACGAACAGGAAGCGTTGCGCGGATGAAGCGGCCGGCCCAATCGTGACGTGCCAGAAGGCGAGCGCTCCGATCGCGACAGAGAGTGCCGTCACCGGCCACATCTTGCGCCACGTCTCCAGCTGTGAGCCCACTCCGAGCGCGCGCTCCACCTGCGACGCCGTCTGCCACTCGAGAAGATTTCGATGGCTGATGAACAGTCGATAAAGAGTGCGCGAAATCGCGTCGGCGGAGACGACTGCCTGGTGCGGCAGAAATACCGCTGCCAGGATGAATTGCTGCGCGTTGGTGATTGCGTCGCGACCGACAGCTATATAGTAGGCAAGCCACGACTGGTCCCGTGGCGGACGAAGCAGCGAGATCGCGAGCGAGAAGAGCCACGGGAAAGCGAGCGCCGCCAGAATCGTCAGCGTCCACGGCAGAATCGATCCGGATAGCGTGAACCATCCGACGACCAGTAGCGCGAGCTGGAATATCTCCACCACACTGCGTCGCAGGTTGTCGAAAATCTTCCAGCGCGATATTGCCGACAGCCGGTTCTTCATCGGCCCGTCAGGGCCCGGCACCGTACCCTTTAGCCAGCCGAGCAGCTGCCAGTCGCCGCGGATCCAGCGGTGTTTGCGACGAGTGTAGGTGAGATAGCGCGCCGGATAGTCGTCGTAGACTTCGATGTCGGTCGCCAAACCCGCGCGCGTCCAGTTGCCCTCGATCAGATCGTGGCTGAGTAGCGTGTTCTCCGGAAAGCGTCCGTGCGTTGCTTCCTCGAACGCGTCGACATCGTAGATGCCTTTGCCGGTGAAGCTGCCTTCACCGTAAAGATCCTGGTACACATCGGAAACCGCCGTCGTATACGGATCGACTCCGGGATGTCCCGAGTGAATCGCGGCGAAGTACGAGCGGTACGCACTGGTCAGCGACACCCCAACCCGTGGCTGGATGATTCCGTAGCCTTCCGTAACCCGTCCGAGTGAATCGTCGTACTGCGCGCGATTCAACGGATGCGCAATCGTGCCAACCAGCAAATGGGCGGCGTCGCGCGGCAGCACTGTGTCCGAGTCCAGTGTCACGACGTAGCGAACGAGCTTCAGCCGACTCGTCTCGCCGATGATGGTATTGAACGCATCGCGCGCCTCGCCACGCAGGTACTGATTGAATTGCGCCAGCTTTCCGCGCTTCCGCTCCCAGCCCATCCACACGTTCTGCTTTGGATTCCACAGTCTCGGCCGATGAAAGAGGAAGAACACATCTTCATCCCCGGTTCTGTATTTCGCGTTCAGCGCTTTGATCCCGGCCGAGGCGGCGGCGATTATCTCGTTGTCGCCTTCGCGGTGCTCAGTCGGCGAGTCTGTAAAGTCACTGAGTATGGCGAACTGCAGATTGGGGTCTCTATTGGCGAGGTACTGAACCTCGAGATGCTCGAGCGCCTCCTCTGCGGCGTGTACGCTGCCCAGCAGCGTCGGCACAACCACCGCCGTCATGTACTCTTCGGGAATGCCTTCTTCGCGCAGCTCGAGCTTCGGCAACACGCGCGGCGGCATCAATAGCGTTATCAGCTGGTTGATGACGCTGATGCCGATCTCACTCGCCGGGACCAACGCGAGCAGCGAAAGCAGCGCTTGCACCCACACCGGCGCTTGCTCCGCCACTTCCAGCAGCACCGCCATCGCCATCATGGTGAACACGGTGATGCCGCCGAAGTAGAGTGTGTTCGGATGACGCTGAATCCAGCGATAAATCCATTCGCCCGGCGGCGGTGTGTAGCCGACCCGCTGCTCGAGGACACGGCGGCCCTTGTCGACGAGGAAGAAGCCGACGTGCGCGTGACGCGCGTCGCCCGGATCTGCGAGTTGCGCCAGGGAGACTACTTCAGCTGCGATCTCTTCTTCCGGTTTTTTGACCCGCTTCGCGATGTGCTCGACGACGTGTCGATAGTGGTCGCGCGTGCCGAAGGTCATCGATGCGTAGTGACCACTCGGGTCCTGACGCAGCAGTTTTTCCGTCGCGCTTTGCGATTCGACGAAATCTTTCCAGTCGAGTCGCGAGATCGTGCGCAGGCTGGTGATGCTGTTCGCGACCGTTACCTGTGTCAGCGCGACGCGTCGGTTTGACCTCGTCGCTGCTTCTTCTGCGCTCGGTCCGTCCTCGGCGATCCACTGCTCCAGCCAGATCAGTGGGGTGAAATTCGTCTGATAGGAGCGAACCTGTTGAAGGAAGCGGGCGACCCATGTCGGCGTGAATTGCGGATGATCGTCGACGAATGCGGCGAGCGCTGCAGCCAGCTCCTGCTGTGATTGCTCACTCGCTTCGCGCAGCTTCGTGGCTGCGGCGTCCGCCGACTCCACCTCTTTCAGTCGCGCCGCAACGCGCAGCGCCATGCGGCGGATATTTTCCACCAATCCCAGGCGCAGCATCGTCGGGATTGCCCACAGCTCGCCCATGCGCAGCAACGTGACCGTCTGATACTCGCGCACGAACAGCGTGATGTTGTCCAGATCGAGGTGGCCTTCGGTGTGCGCGATCAGCTCGATCGCGACCTCGTACGCGCGCGGATATCCGGCGAGCGATCCCGTCGCGAGCTTTGGGAGCTCCTCGTAGTAGCCCTTCGGCAGACTCGTCCGGATCTCGCGAATGTGCTCCTGGACGATGTAGAAATTGTCGAGCAGCCAGTCGCCCGCCGGACTGATGTCGAGGCCTCGCTCGGCGCCGCTATTCAGCTCGTGGTAAACGCGATCTAAAACGTCTTTGGTATCGTCGAGCCGGAGTAGCAGCGGGCCGGCGCCGCGTTGCTTCCGCGCTGGTAGCAGATGGTGGCCGCGCGCGACGGCTCGCGCGCGCTCGCCAAGGCGCTCGAGACCGAGCACCTCGCCACGAATGGGACCGACCAATTCTTCGCCGGCACCGTTTCTGGAGCGGCGAAAAAGTCGACTCAATAATGTTGGTGGAGCTTTGGGCGGGATTGCTGTTGCCACGTCACGTTCTCACGCCAAAGATGTGCCGCGCACATCCGCAAAATATCCCGTTTGTTCTACTCGGCGTAATACGCCTTGATGCAAACTGTCACCAGATCCTGGCGAATTTGCTCGAGTTGATCTGCGGTGCGTGGCCGCACTGACTCGGCGAGTGAGTTCCAAAGCTGCTTGAAAACTACCAGTAGTTGCTCCGGACCAATGCTTTTTTCGCGGGCTTCGCGCGCCAATCGGGTGAGAAGCGAATGCAGCTCTGGCACTTCGCGGTCGGGTCTTTTCAACTGCTCCGTCAGCGCCGACCGTAACTCCTTTATCAAACTTTCCGAGAGTGAGCTCACCGGCGTACGGGCAATGAGTGTTGTCACCGGCTACCAGTGTTTTCCCGGGCCGGTGGACATTTGTTCCCAACAATACCAAGGGTGCACGCGACGCGCTAGGCGGTCGGGTCCGCAAGTTGCCGACTTGACACGATCCCCAAAAACCTTTTGCAGGCCGGTGGTTTTTGCCGAATGTGTTGATTCTCGCGCGCGAAGAAGTGGTCGCTGCGCTGTTGGGTTTGATGGTCGAGCTTCGCGGGATGCAACCGCGTTTTGTAGCAGATGGGCAATCCATCGCGTCCGCGCTCGGTCGCGGAAGTTCTCGGGTACTCATCGATTGCGATCACCCCGACTGTAGCGACGAAACGATCGACCTAATCAGAAAGCGCGGCGGCGAGCCCATTCTCTTCAGCCCATTTCGTTTGCAGGCGGAAGTAACGAGACTCGCCTCGCGCTACGGTATCAGATCTTTCACGTTGCCGACCGACCCTGAAGCCCTCGGTAAATTGCTTATGTTCTAATCGCCAGCCTTTCTCTGCTGGCGCGGAACCTCTACCGCCTCTTCTGTTTCGGTTTCTTTCACTCGGCGTTTGTCCATCTCATGGATGTGCTCGTCATCCACCCGATTCTTCTGATCAGTGGTGATCGCATCCTTCTGATGTTGCCAGTTCGTCTTCATGTCGCCTCCTCTGTTAGTGGACAGAGGTACAGGTTCCATGCCCAACGACCGCGTGGAAACCACGAACTAGCGGATGCGCAGGCCTCCCATTAGCCGAAACAGCGTTGCATCAGATGGAACGGAATAGACCTGGGCCCCGACGTCGAAGATGTTGCGCAGCACAGCAGTTACGCCGCCGAACACCGTCGCGCGCACGACTGGGTCGCGTAGAACGACTTCGGTTCTGTCGACATTGCCGTCGAGGCTGGTAAATCCGACCTGGAAGTGCGGGTCGATTCGATTCGCACCAGCACCACCATACCACGAAATACTTCCGTCGCCGGGTGCGAAACCGACTGCGGCTTCACCGCCGAACATGTCGGGGTGGAACGTGTCCTTCGAAGGGGATGTCCCGTAACATGGCGCAGCTGGATCCGATTGCTGAAGTGAGGACTTTGGACACGTGATCGCGCCCTTCACGTTGCCGAACGTCCCGTGAAACCGGAGCGACAAAGTCGTCCCCGACATTGCTGGGCCGGCGTTGAAATGATGGGACTGCGAGACTGCAAAGCTGAAAAGATTGGGCGTCGCCCGGGCGATCGTTACCGGCGGCAGGTACGCTGCCTCGAGCGCAAACCCGAATGGCCCACCAATCGTGATGCGCGGTCTCCCGAATACCGGCGACAGCGAGGTGTGCTCACTCTTCTGAGTAAAGCACGCCCCCGTGCGCTCGATTGTCGGATCCGGCCTGGGGATGTACTCGCCTTCGCCGCCGATCCGAATGCTCGCCGGCGGTAGAACCTGGGGAGCGGTTGCCATCGAAAACGCGATCGGCGCCGTGTAAAACGCCAGCAGCTTGCCTTCGTTACTGTTGCTATCCACTCTGCATTGCGCGCCTGCTCGCGCCGCGCCCAATACAGCAGTCGTCAATACCAGCAGACCTCGTCGCATCTAATTTCTCCTCGGGAACACGTCACGTAGCAGGCAAAACGTAGACTGCCGCAAGTCCGATAGCGAATGAGTTGTCGGTGAGCGCGAACAATCACCGCGCCAATGCATGAACCGCCAAGGTGAGCGCGGTCGCTATGTTATCTGCGCGATCCAACCACCCTGGCGATCGCGCTCCGTGAGTAAGTGCGCTCCATACAGTCAGCGTAGAAACGCGGATGCTCCCGGTATGCGCTCCACGCCGGGTTGATCAGCATCATCTCGCGATCATAAGCGGAAAACACCCCGGTTTTTTCCTGCTGCTGCAGGGTGGTCCGATTAGGCGCACGCATAGCCAAAGCGTAACCAACGTAGTAACGACCCACCCAGCCATTTGCGTTGAGCAAGCTCTCCGTCAGCTTACCAGCCATCCGATGATCATAGTGGTCATGCGGATTAACGCGAATGCTCGGATCTGTCGTATGAATTATCACGCGTGAGTGAGCTGAATCAGCAACCATACGGGCAAGCATCGAGACTGTTGCGCTGAGATCCTGCCAGCTCGCGTATCGTGTGCTGCTATCCACCGCGATGATTGAGTGCAGTCGGCCGCTTCGCAGCTTACGCATGCTTTCGAATCTGTTGCGTGCGAATCCAGCGCCGTTGCGATTGCCGTCGGGCAGCCGCAGGAAATACGATTCGCTCCACCCAAGCCTGCAGTGCGCTATTTGATGCGCGTTTACAAAGGCCGAGTCGCACTGAGCTGGAATGTTGGTGCTACCGAGCGCCACGCGCGTGGATTGCATCGCGGCTGCTTCACGCTGCCGCCAATAAGTGCCCTCGCGTCCATGGTCTCCGGCGGTAAGATAGATCAAAACGGGTCGGTGTCCTGAGCGTATCCGCTCAACGATCGCGTCGCCCATGAAGACCTGCCAGTCGTCGGCGTGCGCGACTATAACGACATCAACGTCCGCTAAGTTAACGACATCAACGTCCGCTAAGTTTGATTGTTGTCGAACTGATCCACTTGACGATGCGACCCCCGGCACGCTGAGCATTTGCGCCAACAGCACGGTCGACACCGCTCGTATAACGGGGGTCCACGATCCGGAGAGTGAAATGGACATTCAAAGAAAAATAAAAGCGGGCGCATCTTCCGACGCGCCCGCCCCCTAGATAGATAGTTATCTAATTAACCCTGCTTAACTGCTTCGACCTCGAGCTGAATCTTGATGTCATTGCTCACGGTCAGGCCACCGCTCTCGAGCACCACATTCCAGGTCAGGCCGTAGTCGCGACGATCGAATTTCCCGGTCGCGCTCAAGCCAACGCGCTCTCCACCCCAGGGGTCCTTGGTGCGCCCCTCGAACGTGACGTCGAGCGTGATCGGCCGAGTGATGTCGCGAATGGTCAGATCACCGGTGAGTCTGAAATTCTGCTCGTCTCCCTGGATCTCGGTGCTCTTGAAGCTGATCACCGGAAACTTCTCTACATCGAGGAAGTCGCCGGAGCGCAAATGCTGATCGCGCTGCTCGATACGCGTATCCAGCGTCTTGGTCTCGAGGGTTGCCTCGACTGTCGAGTTTGTCGGCTCGTTTTCATCTAGGTAGATCGTGCCTTCCACGCCAGTGATACGACCCTTCACTGTCGCAATCATCAAGTGCTTTGCGGAAAACTCTACAAGCGTGTGCGCTGGGTCGAGTTTCCATACCGTTTTTGCCCCCGCCGGAGCTGTCTGAACTGCCGTCATCGTGTCCCCTTTGTGTCCAGTTGAGCCAGGCGGATCGCCGCCCAAGCGTTGCCTTATTAATAGTATGCTAGTATATTTTAGTAAGCTCCTTGTGTCAAGGGGCATTGATTGTAACTTCGAACCCCATGCCTGACCGTCCACAACCGCCTGTTTCCCAGGTCTGTTCGCGCTTCCACCGCGCTATCGAGCTCATCGGTAGCCGTTGGACTGGAGCGATTCTGCGTACCCTGCTCCAAGGCCGCACTCGCTACGCGCTGATCAAGGCCGCGATCCCCGACATCACCGACCGAATGCTCTCGGAACGACTTCGCTCGCTCGAGGCTGAAGACCTGGTCGTTCGGTCGGTCGTCCCCGAAACGCCGGTCAGAGTCGAGTACGAGCTCACGAAAAAAGGGCGCGAGCTGCAAGACGCGTTGAACGAGATCGGGAACTGGGCGGAACGCTGGATTCCGCTCGACGACCCAGACAGACCACAGCCTCATGCTTCAACAGGTGAAGCGACCGCAGTCCGACGCCGTACCAAGATCAAGCAATAACTGAACACGAGACGCTGGAGTAATTTCAGCGTCTCTTTTTTTTCTCACCCGAAGCCGCTTCACGTCGGAGAAAGCTGATGCGCGCATTGCTCGTCGCCGTTCTCGTTTCCTCGGCCGGCCTGGCCCTCACTCCACTTCCTGCCGATGCACCGCTCCGTGGATTCTTTCCCCAGTCAGTCCAGGCCGAGCGCGATCTGGAGGCGCGCTTCAAGGCCATGCCTGACGGCGCGCGCATGCGCGCTGCGATGCAGCGTCTCAGCGCGCGACCCCATCACGTTGGCTCGCCGTACGACAAGGAAAACGCTGAATGGATTCTCAACGAGTTCAAGTCGTACGGGTGGGATGCGCACATCGAGAACTTCGACGTCTTATTCCCGACGCCGATCGATCGCGTGGTCGAGCTCCTCGCTCCGACTCAGTTCAAGGCTTCGCTTCAGGAGACAGCGCTCCCTGGCGACCCGACGTCCAACCAACAGGCCGAGCAGTTACCGTCATATAACGCCTACTCCATAGACGGCGATGTCACGGGACCGCTCGTCTTCGTGAACTACGGTGTGCCTGCAGATTACGAGGAGCTCGAGCAGCGCGGCATTTCTGTCAAAGGCGCAATTGTCATCGCCAAGTACGGCGGATCGTGGCGCGGGATCAAACCGAAGGTGGCCGCCGAACACGGCGCGATTGGCTGCCTTATCTACTCTGATCCGCGTGACGATGGCTTCGGGAGCGGAGATGTATTTCCCAACGGGCCGATGCGGCCAGCCCAGGGAGTGCAACGCGGGTCCGTCGCCGACATGCCCACATATGCCGGCGATCCTCTAACACCTGGTGTTGGCGCGACCAAATCAGCGAAGCGTTTGAGCGTCGCTGAAGCTCCGACGATCACCAAGATTCCAGTGCTGCCGATCTCCTACGGTGATGCGCAGCCTCTGCTCGCCGCCCTCGGCGGCCCTCTCGCGCCGGCATCGTGGCGTGGCGGATTGCCGATCACCTATCGGCTCGGCGCTGGACCAGCGCGCGTGCATCTGCGTGTCAAATCCGATTGGAGTCTCAAAACGCTGTATGACGTGATTGCCAAACTTCCCGGCAGTACCGAAGCAGATCAGTGGGTAATCCGTGGCAATCACCACGATGCCTGGGTCAACGGCGCACAGGATCCGATTTCCGGATTGGTCGCCGAGCTCGAGGAGGCGCGAGCACTCGGCGCTCTGTACAAGCAGGGTTGGCGTCCGAAGCGCACCATCATCTACGCCGCATGGGATGGCGAAGAGCCGGGTCTGCTCGGCTCGACCGAATGGGTCGAGGCGCACGCCGACGAGCTGAGGGCGCACGCCGTTGCCTATTTGAACAGCGACACCAACAGTCGCGGCTATCTCGACATCGAAGGATCGCACTCACTCGAGAAATTCATGAACGGCGTCGCGATGGATGTGCAGGATCCTGAGTCGGGAGTGAGCTCGTGGAAGCGCATTCAGGCGCGCCGCATGATCGACGGATCAGGACAGGCCAGAAAGGATGCACGCGATCGCGAAGACCTTCGCATCGGCGCGCTCGGATCCGGCTCGGACTATTCGCCGTTCCTCGATCACCTGGGTGTTGCATCAGTCAACATCGGCTACGGCGGCGAGGATGACGGTGGCATCTATCACTCCATCTACGACGACTTCTATTGGTTCACGCACTTCAGCGATTCTTCCTTCGTCTACGAGAAGGCATTGGCGCAGGTCGGTGGCATAACGGTGCTGCGACTCGCGAATGCGGATTTACTACCCTTTGCCTTCAGCAATCAGGCGGAGACCATCGACACTTATGTGAAAGAGCTGCAGTCGCTCCGTGATCGACGCGCTGAGGAGATTGCGGATCGGAATCGCGCGATCGACGAAGGCTACTACAAGTTTACCAGCGATCCGCGGGATCCTACGAGCGCACCGCAACGGCAGGAGCCGGCGCCTCAGCTCAACTTCGCGCCATTGCTGAACGCACTCGATTCGCTCAAGAGCTCTGCGTCACGGTACGATAGAGCGTACGCGAGTGCTGTGAGCGCAGGTCGTTCGGCAGCCGCCAGGAATGCGAACGAAAAACTCATTCAGGCGGAACGCGCATTGACATCGACCGAAGGGCTCAAGAACCGGCCTTGGTATGTGCACATGCTCTACGCGCCGGGCTTCTATACCGGCTACGGCGTGAAAACCATCCCGGGGGTTCGTGAAGCCATCGAGCAGGGACAATGGCAGGACGCAGATCGTGAGATCACTCGAGCTGCCGCAGCAATTCAACGCGAAGCCTCGCTCATCAGCAGCGTCACAGCCACCCTTGGCGGAGCATAGTTCGGAGGCGCGAAAGGTCGGATCCAGCGAGTTGGCGGGGCAGTAAAAAAAAACGGCGACCAATTTTGGCCGCCGTTTTATCATCTACGCTCTCCATGGCTAGGGACGGAATCGAACCGCCGACACGCGGATTTTCAGTCCGCTGCTCTACCAACTGAGCTACCTAGCCCAACCACCGGACGTGATGTCCGGACCAACAATTAAAACGGCGAGGTCTTGGTAATCAACAGCCTTGATCGCAAAAGGACCGGTTTGCGTGACGCTAGCGTCGTGATCTCTCGCCATGCTCCGCGGTAATTATGGATTTGATCCCGCCACGGACGTTGAAGTCACCAACCACACGCATCCATTTCGGCGATGCGCTCGCCACGAGATCATCGATAATTCGGTTGACGGCTCTCTCGTAGAAAATACCGTCATTGCGAAAGCTCCACAGATAGAGCTTGAGGCTTTTCAGCTCGATGCATTTCCTGGCTGGAACGTAGGTGATGCGAATGATACCAAAATCCGGCGCACCACCTTTGAGCTGAGCTAGTTCCTCCGCATCGCTCTCGATCCCACCGAGTGGACACAGAGAGGTAAACTCCGAGCAATCCATGTGGATCTCGTAGTCACGATTCGCGTACGGATTGTCGAAGGTTTCAAGCAGTTCGGGCTTGGGCATTCCCGAACGATGCACCGACTAGCGTTTAAGAACAATCGGACTGACTAAGGGATTGGTCCGCAGTTGCCCTCAATCCTCACTTAATGCGCAATCAGCAATGCCGTTAGTCCGAACGCCTCAATCTTCTTGCCTAAGCTTCCGAGACATTTCTTCGAGGAGACGGCGTTCGTCGCGTGTCAGGCTCTCGATGCCGTGCTGTGAGATCTTGTCGAGCACGCGATTCACTTTCGCAGCGTAGTCCTTGGCCGATTCCTGTTTGGGGACGTGCTGGATCGGCTTACTCTCCCGCAAGACGATTGCGTTGCTGCGTTCGACCACCTCATCGACCCCTGCCGCGCGATCACGCATCGGTGACCGATTGCGCGGCACTGCCCTCGGCATGTCCTCGGACTCGTCCGGAACCGCCGATACCCAGCCGCGCACCCGGTTGATCCCACCCACCGAGTACAGCTTGAGGAAGATCCAGCCGAAAGCCATACCGCCGACGTGAGCCGTCCAGTCGATACGCGAGCTCGGCGACAGGGCAAAGATGATGTTCATCGCCAGCAGCGCGACTACCAGCCAGCGCGAGCGCATTGGAATTACGCCGAAGAGATAAACCTCTTCATCCGGCCAGTTCAGCGCGTAAGCGACCAGGACACCGCTGATCGCGCCTGATGCGCCAATGACCGAGGTGTGTGGCGCAAAGATCAGATGCGCAACTGCGCCGCCAATACCGGAGCACAGATAGAACCAGACGAAGGTCCGCGTGCCCCACTCCTGCTCCAATCGCGGCCCGAACATCCAGAGCGTGAACATGTTGAACGCGAGGTGGGCAAGCCACGCGTGGACGAACATGTAGCTGAGGACAGTCCACCAGTCGGCGGGAAAGCGAGCCGGGTCCAGGGCGAGCGCGGAATAAATCGCATCCGATCCAAACAGCGTCAGCTGCAGGAAATAGACGCCGATGTTCAGAGCCAGCAGCCACTGAACAGCGCGTGTGACGCGCGGCGAATCGGAAGTTTCGTACAGCTCGCTCATCCAGACCTGCGCAAAGGACTACTACTGTGTTTGAACCCAGCGGACCGGATTGGGTTCCTTCAGGAAATTAGCCAAGTGCGAGTCTGACGATCCGCTCGCAAAGCTCCGGGAAACTGATTCCCATCGCGGCGGCCCCCTGTGGTATCAGACTGAGCTCTGTCATCCCGGGCAACGTGTTGGCCTCCAGACAATAGAACTCCCCTTCGCTGGTGAGCCGGAAATCTATGCGCGCGTATCCGCGCAGCTTTAGCGCCTTGAACGCGGCCACTGCCTGCTGCTGAACCTTTTCAGTCGCTTCACGTGAAAGCTTGGCCGGGAACTCTTCGGTCGCCATACCCGCCGTATACTTGCACTCGTAGTCGTAGATCTCGTGCTTCGCCAGAATCTCGCCTACCGGCAGCGCAACCTCTCCCAGTATTCCCACGGTCAGCTCGCGACCCGGGATGAAGCGCTCGATCATGACTTCATCGTCATACTGTCCGGCTTCCTCGATCGCCGGTGCTAGATCCTCGCGCTTCTTGACGAGGGTCAGGCCAACGGTCGATCCCTGCTTGGAGGGTTTGACTACCACCGGCAATCCAAGAATCCCTTCAACCTGCTCGGTAGTCACCGGCGCCATCAACCAGTCTGCCGTTTTCACTTTCGCTTCACGGAAAAGCTTTTTGGATAGGTCCTTGTCCATCGCCAAAGCGCTGGAGAGGTGACCGCTGCCCGTGTATTTCACGTGTGCCATGTCGAGCAGAGCCTGGATGGTTCCGTCCTCGCCCTGACCACCGTGAAGCGCCAGAAATGCCACGTCCGCATCCTTCACTTCCTTCAGCGAAGTGAGATTGGGCAGGAACGCTCCTTCGGCAAACTTCGACAGCGACTCGAGCGACGGCGGTTCGGCTCCAACCTTCCCCGTCAAGAGCGCCCGCTCCTCCGTCGCGTTGATTACTCCCTTCGCTGGATCGAGCGCAGTGACTGTGTGGCCGCGACTGCGCAACGCTTCGACAATTCTTATTCCTGAAGCGAGGGACACGTTTCGCTCGGAGGATGTTCCCCCCATCAGTACCGTGATTTTCATCTATTGATTGATTCGTTAGCGCGACATCATGAAGTGAAGCATGTCCGATCGCGTGACAATGCCCTGCACCACGCCATGTTCCTGCACCAGCACCGCTGGATTTGCTTTCGACAGCAGTTTGACGACGCTGTCCACCGGTTGATCGGAAGCCACCATCGGGAACGGTGAATCCATGATCTCGCTCACCGGAGTGTCGAGCAGTTTTGGGTTCTCGAGGCTCTTTTGTGACAGCGACCAGTCGCTGACTGAGCCAACGCAATTGGGTCCATCCATTACCGGCAGCTGAGACACATCGTGCAGCGACATCAACCCAATTGCCTGACGAACCGTTGCACCGGGCGCCACGCTCACTACCGCCGGCGCGCCACCGTTCTTTCTGCCGAGTACTGTGTAGAGCGCGACTTTGGGAACGTCGAGCATTTGATTCTCACGCATCCACTCGTCGCTGTACAACTTCGACAAGTACCGCTCGCCGGTATCGCACAACATCGTGACGACCAGCGCATTCGGATCATCGAGCTCGCGGGCGATTTTGAGCGCAACGGACGTTATGAGGCCTGACGACCCACCCACGAACAGGCCTTCTTCCCGGGTCAGTCGACGAGCCATCGCAAACGATTCCTTGTCGCTGACGCTGTAGTATTCGTCGATCACGCTCATGTCGAGCGTGCCGGGAAGCTTGTCCTGGCCGATGCCTTCGACCTTATACGGCACGCCTTCGATCTTGTTCTTGCCTTTACTCCGCCAATACTCGGCGAGAATCGATCCCACCGGATCGCCTGCGATCACTTTAACTTTCTTGTTCCGTTCCTTCAGATAGCGACCGACACCGGTGAGCGTGCCACCGGTTCCGGCCGATGCGACGAAGTGAGTGATCTTGCCGTCCGTCTGTTCCCACAGCTCCGGCCCCGTCGACGCGTAGTGCGCGTCTGGGTTGGCTTCGTTGTAGAATTGGTCGGCGAGAATCGCATTGGGGGTTTCCTTTGCGATTCGTTTGGCCATCATCACGTAATTGTCGGGATGATCGGGCGGAACTGCCGTTGGCGTTACGATGACTTCGGCGCCGAATGCTTTGAGCAATCGCACCTTTTCCTGCGACATCTTGTCCGGCATCGTGAAGATGCATTTGTAGCCCCGCAGCGCTGCCGCGATCGCGAGTCCGACGCCAGTGTTACCGCTCGTTCCCTCGACGATTGTTCCACCCGCTTTGAGTTTCCCTTCACGCTCCGCGCGCTCGATGATCGGCAATCCGATTCGATCCTTTACCGAGCCGCCGGGATTATAGAACTCCGCCTTGGCGTACACTGGCGTCCGAATCCCACGTGTTACGCAGTTCAGACGGATTAGCGGCGTCCAGCCGATTGTCTCGAGAACGTTGTTGTACGGCTCTCTGTTCCGTTCGTGATTCATCAGCGTCGTGTCCGTCGCTTGCTCGAAGTAGTCTTGGTCGACTTGCTGGCAGTCGATTTTGCGCTGGACGACGATTTCACGCTGGTAGCCTTTGCCGCCGTGTCGACTGTGGCAGGTTGTGCGGCTGCCGGAGTGCTGCTGGCGGTGGTGTCGCGCTTGATAACCGAGTCGCCAGCAAGCGGCGGCGCATCGGGATGTCGGAAGTACACCGGCAACAGGATGGAGACCGGTACCGGCTGGCCCTGTGTTTTAGCTGGCTCAAACTTGAGATCGCGCGAGCCCTTCATTGCAGCAGAATCGAGCGCGGTAAAACCGGACGTTTCAGCAATTCTAGTCGAGTCCGGGAGGATACTCCCATCTCTGTTGATGAAGATCCGGAGCGTGACGTTTCCCTGAACTTTCTGAGCGTAGAGCGCCGGCGGGTATCGAAAGGGTAGCTCCTTATTGAGCATCACCGGTGCAACATCTGGCTGCCGGCCTACCGTTTGGAACGGCATTCCCGACCCGTCTCCCTTGTTGCACGCCGGCAAAGCGATCAGCAGCAGCGCCACAGCTATCCTCATCCGCATCTCAGGTACGTTCTCTTTGATTTTTCGCTTCATCGACGAATCGGGAGAGCATTTCGAGCGCCTGCAGCGGCGTCATTGTGTTGGGCTCCAGCTGCTTCAGCTTTTCTATCACCGGATGGTTCACCGCACTGAAGAGTGCCAGCTGATCGTCCGAAGCAGCTGGGCGGCCGGAAGCGCGCTTTGCTCGCGGCACAATCTGTTCCGCTTCAAGCAAGTGCAGCAGTTCCTTGGCTCTATCGAGCACCGGTCCGGGCAGGCCTGCCAGGCGACCGACTTCGATTCCGTAAGACCGATCCGCCCCGCCCGGCTGCAGTCTGTGCAGGAACAGCACCTGGTCTCCGACTTCGCGTACCTGGACATTATAGTTGCGAACTGCTCCTAAATTGTCTGCGAGTTGTGTCAATTCGTGGTAGTGGGTCGCGAAAATTGTCTTGCACCCAATGTTGTTGTGCAGGTGCTCGCTCACTGCCCATGCAATCGAGATCCCGTCGTAGGTCGACGTACCGCGGCCGATTTCGTCGAGCAGAACGAGACTGCGTTGCGACGCCGTGTGGAGGATCGCGCTCGTCTCGGACATTTCGACCATGAACGTCGACTGCCCGCGCACGAGATTGTCGCTGGCGCCTACTCGAGTAAAGAGCCTGTCCACTATGCCAATGCGCGCTCGCGTCGCCGGAACAAAGCTGCCGACCTGCGCCATCAAAACGATCAACCCCACCTGACGCAGCACCGTTGACTTGCCAGCCATGTTGGGCCCGGTGAGAATGATCATTCGTGCGTCTTCGGTTAGCGCAGTGTCGTTCGGAATGAATTTCTCCCTCGCCATCATGCGCTCGACCACCGGGTGTCGACCCGCCGAGATCTCGAGAGCAAAATCGTCCGTCAGCTCCGGCCGGGTGTAGCCCTCTCGACTCGCTGCTTCGGCGAGCGCGGCCAGCACGTCGAGCTCGGCGATGACCTGCGCAAGCGTTTGCAGACGTATGACCTGCGCGCCGACTCTGGACCTGAGCTTCTCGAACAGCTCGCGCTCACGCTGCTCTATCCGCTCGGCGGCCGTGAGAACGCGCTCCTCGTATTCCTTGAGTGACGGAGTTACGTAGCGCTCCGCACCGGTAAGCGTCTGCCTGCGCTGGTAGTCGCCGGGGATGAGGTGCTTGTTGCTGTTACTGACTTCGATGAAGTAGCCGAAGACTTTGTTGTAACCAACCTTCAGCGACGTGATTCCGGTTCTCGCGCGCTCTTCTGCCTGGATCCGGGCGATGGCGTCCTTTCCACCGTCGCGCAGGCCGCGCCAGTTGTCGAGGTCACTGTCGACACCCGCGCAAATCGACGGCTCGTCGCCAATTGTTATCGGTGGTCGGTCGACGAGTATCCGTTGAATCTCTTTGCACAAGTCGTCACAATCGTCCCATGCGTTCATCTGCCGCGCGAAGGCCCAGCGGCCATCCGCGACACGCGGATGCGTGCGATCGATGGCAGCTTCTATTTCCGGAATGCGGGCGAGCGAATCGCCAAGCGCTCGCAAATCACGGGGCGTTGCGCGACCTGCGGCTGTCTTGCCGGCCAGACGTTCGACATCACGAACTCCATCGAGCGCTTCTCTCAGCGCTTGACGGACGAGGATATCGCCGAGCGCGGATACCGCGTCGAGGCGGTACTCTATCTGGGTGCGATCGACGAGCGGGGCCAACAGCCAGTGACGCAGCAATCGCGCGCCCATTGGTGTCAGCGTTCGATCGAGAACGGCCAGCAGTGTGCCCGATACTTCGCCTCTCATTGAGTCGACGAGCTCGAGGTTTCGACGCGTCATTTCGTCGAGCGGCATCGTACCGCCCGGGCGCTCTATCTTCGGACGCCCGAGGTGCGGGGTCCCGGAAGGTTGCAGATCTCGCAGGTATCGAAGGAGTGCGCCGGCCGCGCTAACCGCCGCAGAGTCAGCCTCTCCGATACCAAACGCTTCAAGAGAAGCGACCTGGAAATGCTGCAGCAGTTGATCTCTCGCGAGCTCGGCGTCGAACTCCCATCCCTCACGCTCGGTCACCATCGGGCCTTCTTCACCGAGCGGCCCCTTTAGCGTGCGCCCGAACTCTTCGCCGCGTGCAATGATTATTTCGCGCGGGGTGAATCGCGCGAGCGTAGCATCGAGATCGGCAGCCGCTACTATTGCGAGCCGCAACTCACCGGTGGATAGGTCGGTGCAGCCGACGCCCACGATGTCACCAGACCGGTGCAACGCGCACAGATAGTTGTTCCGCGAACCATCGAGCAGATCGTCCGAGAACGCCGCGCCCGGCGTTACAGTTTCGATGACTTCGCGTTTGACGATGCCCTTGGCGAGCTTCGGATCTTCTGTCTGCTCGCAGATCGAGACTCGGAATCCCTGCTGCACCAATCGCTTCAGGTATTCGCTGGCAGCTTTGACGGGAACGCCGGCTAACGGCACCGCGCTGGCGCCACCATTGTTTCGGGAAGTGAGGGTCAGGCCAAGCGCTCTCGAGGCGACTTCAGCGTCCTCGTAGAACATCTCGTAGAAATCACCCATTCGGAAGAACAAGATCGCATCCTGATGGCGCGCCTTGATCTCCCGGTATTGCTGCATCAACGGAGTTGATGCGTCTCTACTCACCGATCCGGAGCTCGCACGACAAATCCTGCCAGTTGCTTGGCTTTCATTTCGCGCAATTTGCTTTCCGCGGCGTGTTCCGATGCGTAACGACCCACGCGCACGCGAAACCAGTCGGGTGATACGTCGACACGCGCCTCGTAACCACGATTCTTCAGGTTTTCGGTGAGCTTGTCTGCATCTGCTCGCGTCTTGTACGCTGCGACCTGAACAGAATATTCCAGCTTCGCGACTTTTGCTTCAGCAGCCGGAGTTACCGGTTTCGTCTCGGGGATTGCTTTGGTATCAGCGCCGATCGCTTTCGTATCACCCTCAGTTGGTTTGGCATCAGCAGACGGCTTTGCCTCGGTGCTTGCCGGCTTCTCGGTTCGCGCGGAATCGCTCGGAGCAACTGCGCGTGGAGGCTGACTGACTGGCTGAGACTGAGTCGGCGATGGCGATTGCGCTGCCACACCTGCACCAGGAGCGGGGCAACGTTGCCCCTGATACTGGATCTGGTTTCGCAGCTCGATCTCCGTCGAATCGAGACGAGCGAGCGCATTGGCGTTCGCGGCGCATCCATTCACCAGATCGTTCTTTTCGAAGAAGACCCGTGCAATCCAGTAGTTGGCTCGCGCCAATGACCTGGAGTTTGGATAATCGCGCGGGATGCGCTGCAGATGGCTGAGCGCCGCGTCCCGATCGCCGCGGGCGAGCTCGAGCTGCGCCAGTCTCAGCAGCGCATCAGGCGCCTGGGCCGTCAACGGATAGTCGACCACGATGTGCTTGTAGTCGCTCTCGGCGTCGGCGGCACTCGCCGCAAGGCTTGCGCGCCAGAAAAGAGCTTGCGGATACAAAGGTGCCGAAGGCGGAGTCGCAGCAATCATCGAGTCAATAAGTGCTCTGCCGGCAGCGCCGTTACCATCACTGACCAGCGCCTGTGCTCGCGTGAACACAGGGTCGATCGGACGCGCGTTCGTCTGCGCCGACAGGTTCGAGCCAACGAATATTAAAGCCACACCCGCGTAAACTTTCGATCCAAACATCTCACCACTCTCCCATTCACGCTGCGGCGCTGTGCGCGTCGACGGCGCAAAGACTCAGCACCAGCGTTGCCAGCAATTGGTCCTCCGATGAGACACGACTCTCCTTGAGCGCGACATCGGTCTCGAGTAAGGACTCGAGGGCTCTATCGAGGGACTCGCGAGTCCATCGTTCGGCCGCGCGTGCCCACACAGCGGTGGCCGATCCCCACGGACGGCCGGTAAATGCGCCCGTTTCTCGGAGGAGGTCGAAGTACTCTTGATTGAGTCGACCCCTCGGCAAACCTTCGTCGAGTCTTGCCCGCCCCCAGGAGATTGCGAGCATCTGAGTCGACAATGCCATGACGACTGAGACGGCTGTTGTTTTCGGCTGCGACAGAATATGGGGGATTAGCTCCAGCGCCCGTGCAACGTTACGGTCCGCTACGGCGTCAAGCAGATCAGATTGGGTCTCGCCGCGGCGCACGCCGACTACAGCTGCGACATCGTCCTCGGTGATTTCCGTCGACCGACCGGCCACGTAGCTGGCAAGCTTATCGAGCTCGCCGGCGAGCTGATACAAGTCGCTGCCCACGGCTGCCTGTAGCAGCTCCGCAGCGCTGTTTGTGATCGTGACTTTGTGGGCAGTCGACGCCTGGTGAGCAATCCATTTCGGGATTCTATCACCGGTAAGCGCATCGAAGGGAAGCGGCGTTGCCAACGCAGCAATGGTGGCATCATCCTTCGTTCCAGCCGGCGTCTGCATGATCAGCAGGAGGTCCGGCGCCGGAGATTTCAGATAAATCTCGAGCACCTTCTGAGCATCTTTTCGCAGGCTGGCGACATCACGGAGAACGATCACCCTTCGCTCAGCCATCATCGGCGGCGTGCCAAGTAATACGCCCAGTGCCTCTGCGTCCAGATCAGCGCCGCGGCGGATATCGAGGTTGAAGTCAGCCACTGATGGATCGAGCGCAGCTTCAATCAGCTGCCGGATCGCATCTTCTTTCTGAAACTCGTCTTCGCCCTTGATGTAGTAGGCGTGGTCGAAGGACCCGCTCTTGATTGCATCACGAAGGGTTTTCAGCGAAGACGGCGGCATGCCCAAATATATGAGTGCTCGACGGGGCCGCCGATGTGTTGCTAACTAACGCGCGTAATCCGTGAGCTCTAGCTGGGAATGCGCGAAGCGGACGGGGGCCTGTTCCGCAAACAGTGCCACTGGCCAGATAGTCAATCCAGCCGAGACCGAAGTCACAATCGCGGGCGCCGAGGTGGTAATCGGCGTGAGCTCCGCTTCAGGTGCGGTAGCTACTACGGGAGGAAGAACGATATCCTGCGGTGTCGTCGGCTGATTGAACAACGTGTTTCCGATGTAGCCAAGCATTATTGCGCTGGCGAGCGTCGCGGCGATCGCGCCACGTCTCAGGTTGCGCTGGGTCAGGGCTAGCTGGTCTTCCTGGCAGTTTTTGAGTCGGGCTTCGAGCCTCGAGGAGAAATCCGCTGATGGCTCTATGGAGGGAAGATTCCTGAATAGCAGCAACGCGCGCCGAACCTTCGCGTCTTGCTTCGCGCAGCTCTCGCACTCAGCGATATGTCGCTGCATGCGAACGAGCTCGATACCGGGGAGCGTATCGTCTACGAAGGCTAAATGCTGGTCAGAAAACTCGCGACAATCCATGTAGATAGGTTGAGGGTTCGGTAACAGGTACCCATTAACATGGGGCCTGTTCCCGAACCGTCAGACCTAATCTACGTACGGTGCAATGATTTCCGCGAACGAGTTTCTGGCGCGGTTCAGGCGGGACTTGACCGTCCCGAGATTGCACTCGGTGATTTCGGCGATCTCTTCATACGACTTGCCCTCGAGCTCCCTCAGAATAAAAACATTTCTGTGATGCTCGGGAAGCTTCGCCACGCTCTCCTCCACGATCTCTCTCAGATGACGCTTCCTATACATGTCATCGGGGCGAGAGGTCGTGTCCTCGAACTGAAGCGGCCGATCTTCATCCTGCGAGTTCTTCTGCACGGTCTGAAAGAGAACCAGCGGATTGCGTGAGCGGTTTCTCAGCTCGTTCTTCGCGAGATTCGACGCGATCGTGTAGACCCAGGTCGAAAATTTCTTCGACCGGTCAAAGCGATGCAGGTGACGATACACGCGAATGAAGACTTCCTGGACCAGATCCTCCGCTTTCTCACGATCACCGATCGTACGATAGACGAAGTTCAGGAGGCGAGTCTGATACCGGGTCACCAGTTCCGAGAAAGCGCGTTCTTCGCCGCCAAGGAAGGCGCTGACGACAGCTGAGTCATCCATCGCCTGCAGGCGCTCCCGGACGGTCGGAACCTCAACCGATACTGCTTGCTTACGGACGATGTCAGCCATTCTGCTCTCCTTTATATAAGAGACTACGCACAACACTGATTTGTGCACATATCTCCGAACTGGAACTTTCCGCTTCCTATTCAGTGCACGCACTGTGCCCGGTAATGCCTAGGACTAACTGTATGGTAATCAACGACTTAGGACGTTTAGCCCAGTCATGAGCTTGTCCAGATTCCGCCAAGCTGTCCTAATTACATGACACATCAGCGTCTTTAGGTGATTAGACGCCAATTTGGCCTGAAGGGTTAACGACTCAGCCGAAACCCTGCGGCGAATAGGAGAGAGATCACCGTCTTCCCGTCCTGGATTTCCCCGGCCTGAATCTTCTCTAGTGCTCTGGACAGCGGCATCGGCTGAGGTTCCAGAAATTCGTCCGCCTCATGCTTAGTCTCTCCGGCCGTCAAACCGGTTGCCATAAAGAGGTGGATTTTTTCGTCGGTGAAGCCGGGCGTTGTGTAAATAGTGGTGAGACGCTCGATATGCTCAGCGGTGCAGCCGGTTTCCTCCTTCAGCTCACGTGCGGCACAGTCCTCCGGAGCTTCTCCGGCGTCCAATCGCCCTGCGGGTACCTCGAGCATGTACCCGCCCGCCGCATATCGATACTGTCTGATCAACAACACCTGCGGATCTTCGCCATGCGGGTCGCTCAAAAACGGAACGATCGCGCTGGCGCCAGGGTGACGAAGCATTTCAAGCTCGCCGACCGATCCGTCCGGATACCGCACGGCGTCGACATCGAGTGACACAATGCGACCCGTATAGACACGAGTCGACTTGAGACGGCCCGGTTTTACCGGCTCAGTCATCTTGAGCTGCGTAAACTCGCAGCTCCCCGAGATCGAGTTGGGCGACCGAATCCTTTATTGCCGTCGCATCTCCGACGATCACCGTCTGCATCTTGCCCGGATGCAAATGGGCTCTAGCCGCGCGCAGCACATCATCCAGGGTCACTTCTCGCACACGCTTCCTGTAGGTGTCGTAGTAGTCGTCACTCAACGCGTAGATGACGAGATTCGCTAGCGCAGACGCGATCGCTGTTGTCGTTTCATAGCGAATGGGGAACACACCGTCCAGATAATCGCAGGCCAGCGACAGCTCCTCGTCTGTAATGCGGTCCGTTCTGATTCGGTCGATCTCGGAAAAGATCTCGCGCAACGCCGCGGCGGTTACCTCACTTTGCACCGCCGTTGCGACTACGAACGGCCCTGGACCACGACGCCAGTCGAAGTATGAGGAGGCACCATACGTGTAACCGTGCTCCTCACGCAGATTCATGTTGATGCGCGAGCCGAACAGCCCGCCCAGCACTGCGTTCATTACCATCGCCGGAAAGAAATCCGGATGCTTTCGTGGCAGGCCGACATGCCCAACCCGAAGCTCCGACTGCGGTGCATCCGGCTTACTGACAATGTTGACCGTACGAGTGGCCGCGCGCGGCGATGCGACCAGCGCGCGTCGCTCAGCCGCGCCGGATGCCCAGCGGCCGAATGCCTTCGCAACCAGGTCGCGCGCCATGACCGGAGTAATCGCCCCGGCCATGACGATCGTCATCGAGTCAGACCGGTACTGGCCGCGGAAGAAACTTTGGACATCGGAGCGTGACAGCGCGGCGACGCTTTGCGCCGTGCCGGCATCGGACTTCGCGTACCGTGAGTTGGCGGCATAGACGAATTCCGTGAACTTTTCGTCGGCCAGGCCACGAGGCTCGGTCTCGAGCTGCAGAATCTCCGCCAGTCGCTCGGCCTTGAGCCGTTCAATCTCACGTTCTGGAAACGCCGGGCTGGCAATTGCCTCACCGAGCAGCGATGCTGCTTCATCAAGGTGATCGGCGAGAACCGTCAACTTGATAAATGCGCTGTCCCAGTCGGCACCTGATTCCACTGCGGTGCCCAACTGTTCGAAGCGCTCGGTGAGCTGTGCACCGTCGAACTCACGCGTGCCCTCGAGTAGCGCGTCGGCGGTTAACGCGGCGAGACCCTCTTTCCCCGGCGGATCAATCGTCGAGCCCGCATCGACGACTACCAGTATGGTTACCAGTGGCAGTTTTTTGACCGGCGCCACCACCAGTCGAAGGCCGTTTGCCAGAACTTCTTCAGTGAAGCGGGGGAAGCGGTACTCGCGCGGTTGCGACGGTCTCGGACGAACTGCGGTGACCATCAGCCGGCACTCACCGCGGCAGCCAGCATCGGCTCTGACTCAACGCCATCGCGCGGGACGTACATGAGACTCGCCCGATTATCCGGCCCCAACCGCTCGGCGATCAGTGCGTTGACACGATCCACTGTGACCGCGCGGTAGGCGGCAGCCTGCTCGTTGATCAGCTCGGGCTTCCGAAAATAGGTAGCGAACATCGACAATCTGTCTGCGCGCTCACCAGCCGATTGCAGCGATGAAACCAGATCTGTCTCAATCAGCGCGATTGCACGGTTTACCTCAAGCTGCGTTACGCCTTCGCGATAGACGGCGTCGATCTCACGCTCCACTTCCTCCTCGAGCTGCGCCGGCGGAATCTCGGGTCGCGCCGTCACGTCAACGACTAGGAGATCGCTTCCCTTCGCCAAATCGAACGTGTACGACGCTGCGTCCGACGCGATCTGGCGATCGCGCACTAGCGAGCGATGGAGCCTGCTTCCTTTGCGCAGACCGAGTACCGCGGATGTGACACTTGCTGCGTAGTACTCTGCGCTGCCGAACACCGGGGATCGGAAAGCGAGAAACAATCGCGACAGACTGACGTCGTCGGGAACAACCTCGCGTGCCGGTCTGCCGAAGACCGGTGGCAGATTCATCGGGGGGAGCGGTGGCTTGCCTCTCCCTCGAGGAATCGAGCCGAAGTATTCAGCGATCAGCCGCTGCGCTTCACCGCGTTCAAAATCGCCGGCGATGGAAAGGACGGCGTTGTCAGGCGTGTAGTAAGTGGCGAAGAATTGGGCAATATCGTCCAGCGACGCCTCAGACAGATCCTCCATCGAGCCGATCAGGGAATGGTGAAATGGATGGGTCGAAGGAAAAGCCAGCTCCTGCAGCTTCTCCAGCATCGTTCCATATGGCTGATTATCGACAGCCCACCGTCGCTCGTTCTTTACCACGTCACGCTGGGTGTCAAGCTTCTCCTGGGTCATAGCCGGTAACAGATCGCCCATCCGATCCGCTTCCAGCCAGAGCGCTAACGCAAGCTGGTGTGATGGAACTGTTTCGAAGTAGTTGGTTCTCTCGAGCCACGTCGACCCATTAAGCGTTCCGCCTGCGCGCTGAATCAGCTCGAAGTGTTCGTTGGAGCCGACGTGCGCAGAGCCCTGAAACAGCATGTGCTCGAACAGGTGCGCGAAGCCGGTTCGTCCGATCCGCTCGTTCGCCGAGCCGACGTGATACCACAGGTTCACCGCCACGATGGGCGCGGTGTGATCCTCTGACAGGGTGACGAAGAGTCCATTATCCAGCTCGTACGTTTCTACCGGAATTCGCATTGTCGTAAATTGCCCGCCATGCAAAGTCTCTGGAACCCCCTCGCCAGGAGATGACTACAGCTCTGTTCGCCGCCGCCCTTTTGATCGCTGCGATACTGCTATTGTGGCGATCTCAGGAGCGGATTCTGTTCCAGCCGCCGCGTTTGGACGAAGAGCCGCCGGAAGTTGGCCGCATTAGCTATGAAGCGATCGACGGACAACGCCTCAACGGATATCTGATTGGCGATCCACGTCGGATCCCCGGTGTGTTGATCTGTTTTCACGGCAACGCGGACCTGGCTGTCTGGCAAATCGATTGGGCGCGCGCGATCGAGAAACGCACCGGATGTGCGGTCTTCCTTGCCGAGTATCGTGGCTATATGTCACTCGGTGGTACTCCCACCTACGCGACTTCAAAGCTCGACGCGCGCGCCGCTTACGACCACATGAGGATCGCCTACGGTGTAGATCGAAATCGTGCAGCCTATTTCGGACACTCTCTCGGTAGCGGTATCGCCGCGGAGCTCGCCGAAATCCACCCGCCGAGATCCCTACTGCTTCAGGCGCCATTCACCACTGCGCAGGCGATGGCCAGGCTGATCGTCTGGCCTCCGATCACCTACATCTGGAAGATCTTCTCCCGAATTCACTTCGACACAACCGCCATTGTGTCAGAGCTCGATGCACCTGTCTCGGTTGCTCATGGCAAGCGCGACCGAGTGGTGCCGTTCAGAATGGGGATGGAGGTTTTCCAGCGCGCGAAGTGCAAAGGAGCTTTGCTGGTCGTCGATCGGGCTGGACACAACGATCTAAGCGAGGTGGGAGGAGAGGATTACTGGCAGTGGGTTAGCGACAGCCTGCAACCGTTACTTGGTGAACAAAAACGGGCGTGAGAGGTCACGCCCGTTCGCCTGCCCTTACCGCTTACCGCCGCTATTGAATCGGCTGCCCGCTGATGTCCCGAATTGAGATTGGACCGACGTTGGTAGCCTTGAGCGCCTGCTCGATCGTCTTGCGATCTCCAACGATCACGATCGCTAACGACGACGGGTTGATGTACTGCTGCGCCACGCGATTCACGTCAGCCTGTGTCACCGCTTCGACGTTTTGGACATAGGTGTTGTAGTAATCGAGTGGCAGGTTATAGAGCGCGACAGGAACGAGGGCGGCTGCAATGTCGCGCGTCGTCTCGAAGTTTTCGGGAAGCTGCAGCTGGAGATAACGCTTGGCGCGCGAAAGCTCGTCAGCCGGAACCGCCTGACGGATATTGTTCAGCTCCTTCATGAACTCGATCAGTGCTGAATCAGACTTGGCCGAAACGATCTCCGCTTGCGCTGTGAACGGACCAGCGGCGCGGCGCATGTCGAAGCGCGATCCAGCTCCATAGGTATAGCCTTTCGCTTCGCGGAGATTTTGCATCAGACGACTGCTGAACGAACCGCCGAGGATCGTGTTCATCACCGTCAGCGCGAAATAATCCTTGGTCGAGCGAGGTACGCCAATCGACCCAATGCGGAACGAGGACTGTGCTGCTCCCGGCTTGTCGATCAGATAGATGGTAGTCGTCCCCGCCTTCGGTGGCTCGCCGTAACTGACCTGCGGGACATCGCCACGTTGCCAGCTGCCAAACAGCGAATTGATCTTCTGCTCGATTTGCGCCGGATTTACATCACCGACGATGATGAGCGTCGCGTTGTTCGGTTTGAAGTTCGCCTGGTAATAGGTCTGGAGATCGGCGGTGCTCAGTCCGGTGACCGATGTTTCAGTCCCGATCAGCGGTGCACCGTATGGATGGCCGGATCCATATAGGATCGCCGGGAAGGCAATGTTCGCGATCGCAGGTCCCTGATCGCGTAGCTGTAGCAGCTCCGTCAGTCTGTTCTTCTTGATTCGATCGAACTCATTGACGGGGAACGAGGGATGCAGCGCCACATCCGCATAAAGCGCGAGTGCGCTGTCCAGTTGCGCCGTAGGTGTGTGCAGTGAAAGCGTCGTCGATTCCCAGCTCGCCTGCGGGAAGATGCTGATTCCGAGGAAAGAGCTCTGATCCGCGATATCGAGACTCTTTCTCGTCGTGGTCCCCTCGCGCAGCATTTGCGCGGTGAGATTCGCAACACCGCCCTTTCCGCTGGGATCAGCAGTACCGCCGCTACCAATCACCAGCGCAAAATCAGCAAGTGGTAGCTCATGCTGTTCGACGATCATCAGCTTGAGCCCGTTGGGCAGCTCCCGCGTGACGATTGGCGGCAACGATACACGCGGCGGTGGCCCGAGCTCGGGCGGCTTGGATCGATCGATCCCCTGTGCTGAGACGTCGGGCGCCGTGAGGATCGAAGCAAGTGCAAGCGTCGCAGCTGCAGCTCTGATTGTGCTCATCGATCACCTCCGGCTGCCGTTACGGATGTAAGCATCATGTCTTTCTTCCCCTCTGGGACAACAGTAAGAACGATTTTCGGTTTGCCGAGGTAGGTGCGCGCCACACGCTGAATGTCGGCGGCGGTCACGCGGTTGTAACGCGCGACGTCCTGCTGCACATAGTCGGGGTTGCCCACCAGGTAGTTATAGCTATTCAGCGCCTCGGCTTTACCCAGTACGCTCGCCAACTGATCCAGGAAACTGGCTCTGAATACATTCTGGGCGCGCTGGAGTTCGCGCTGGCTGACACCGTTGCTAATGATGTTCGCGATTTCGCTGCGGACAACCTTGTCGAGATCAGCGACGTTCTGGCCCGGTTTGGGCGTAACGATTAGTCGAAACAGCCCGTCGAGCCGTGAGCCATTCTGGAATGCGCCCACACTCTGCGCCGTCTGTTGCTCGTAAACGAGCTTCTTGTAAAGTCTGGAGTTCTTGTCGTTGGCGAGTATCTGCGCCAACAGATCGAGCGCCGCGTCGTCAGGCGCGAAATTCTTGACCGAGTGCCACGTGTAGTACACCCGCGGTAGTTGGACCTTGTCCTCGAGAACGAGGAAGGTATCACGCGGAATCGTTACTGTGGGTACGGTAGTGCGGTGGTGCACTTCCGGACCACGCGGAATATCTCCGAAATACTGTTGGACCAATTTTTTGACCGTTGCAGGGTCGAAATCGCCGGCGATTGCGATCGTAGCGTTGTTCGGCGCGTAATAAGTCTTGAAGAAGTTCTGCACGTCGGTGAGAGACGCAGCGGTCAGATCCGCCATCGAGCCAATTACTGGCCACGAGTACGGGTGCGTTTTGGGGTAGAGCGCAGCAAGAATGGTCTCACTCGCACGGCCGTACGGCACGTTGTCGACACGCTGGCGGCGCTCGTTCTTAACGACGTCGCGCTGGAGATTCACTTTCGCCAGATCCATCGTCGGCAGCAGGAATCCCATACGATCGGAGTCGAGCCATAGCGCGAGAGGCAGTGCATTGGACGGAAGCGTTTCATAGTAGTTGGTGCGGTCTTCCGTCGTCGATCCATTGTTGTTGGCACCCGCCGCTTCCAGCATTTGATCGAATGCACCGACAGGCACGTGCTGCGAGCCCATGAACATGATGTGCTCGAACAGGTGCGCGAACCCGGTCCGACCCGGAAGCTCGTCACCCGACCCAACGTGGTACCAGGTGTCCACGGCCACGATCGGCGTCGAATGGTCCTCACTCAAAATCACTTCGAGACCATTGGCAAGCTTGTACTTCTCGAACTGAATTCGCGGTATGGCTTGAGCGCTCAACGGCGCTGTCAACGCTGTCAACGCTATTAAGTAACTAAGCGTGACTAAAGCTGGGCTTTTCCTCACTTTCTCCTCGCAAAGAACGGTGTCTGGTGGGTAATTAGACACTGCGACACGCCCGCACAGCGTGCATCACATTTTCCGCTCGAAGAAAAACGCGAGCGGAGCTTTGATCGACTCGCTAAAGATATACTTCCACCACTGCTCCCCGTTTGCGGAGATGGGGCTGGTGCGAGTCGGCGACGTATAGGGTGTAAACCCGAACCTCCGCGCCAGAATCCGCAGTCTCAGCATGTGGAATGGGTCGCTCACCAGCAGCGACGTCTGCAGGCCACGTGCTTCGAGCATTCCTGCCACCGCGCGCATCGACTCGCTGGTAGTTCTGCCCTCTGTCTCCATCAGAATCGCCGTGTCGGGAACGCCACGCTTGATTGCGTAGGTTCTTCCGACAGCTGCTTCACTGGTCGTGTCACCGGCGCCTGTTCCACCGGTCAGAATCAGCCACTGAGCCAGACGACGCTGCCAAAGGTTCAGCGCGTGATCGAGTCGCGCGCGCAAAACCGGCGACGGCCTGCCTGCATATTGCGCCGCGCCAAGGACCACGATCGCGTTCGCCGGCCGCGCTTCGTCGCGCGAGCTCCATACGATTACGGCGGCAACCGAGATCAGCCAGAGCGTGAACGCCGTCACGACGACAATTGTGAGAATTCGCCTGACGATTGTAAGCGCCCGCTTCGCCTTTGCCGATCGCTTCACCAGTGGAAGCTACGCTAGAAGCTGTAGGTGGTGTGAGGCTCGGGACACTCTACGCTGTATCCGCGAGCAGTAAGAGTCGCCTTGAACTCGTCTTGCACCGCCGGCTCACCATGCACGAGCCAGATCGGGCCCAGTCGCGACGACTTCTCTTTAACGCGACCGAGCCACGCAATCATCTCCGTGCGGTCAGCATGCGCACTGTATCCGTCAATTACCTCGACGTGCGCATTAAGCGGGACGTCTTCCCCGAAGATCTGAAGTACGGGTTGCCTCTCGACGACCCGCCGGCCAAGTGTGTGCTCCGCCTGAAACCCGACTACCAGAATTGTATTCCGGGGGTCGCTCGCACCCTGCGCGAGGTGATGCACAATACGGCCGTTCTCCATCATCCCCGATGCCGCGATGATGATCATTGGGCCGCGCGCGCGAGACAGTGCTTTTGATTCCTCTACATCCCGGGTGTAGTGCAGTAGCTCGAAGCGAAACAGCTCCTGTGCCTTCTGCACCATCGTCTCGGAATGGTCGAAGGTCTCCGGATGCATCTCGAAGACGGTCGTCGCATCGATCGCGAGCGGACTATCGACATAAATAGGTATGGCCGGGATGGCGCCCTCGCGCACGAGCCCATGCAGCGCATAAATCATTTCCTGGGTCCTGCCGAGGGCGAACGCGGGAATCAGAACGCGTCCTCCACGCGCCGCGGTGTCCCGGATGACTTGGGCCAATTGGGCGCGCGCTCCTTCGACTGATTCGTGGTCGCGATTCCCGTAGGTAGACTCCATGATCAGTGCGTCCGCTCCCTCCGGAGGGGTTGGATTGCGCACGATTGAGAGTCCGCTGCGGCCGATATCACCTGAAAACACCAGCCGCTTTGTCTTCCCATTCTCTGTGCAGTCGAGCTCCACGGAGGCAGAGCCCAGGATGTGGCCCGCATCTATGTAGGTCGCTCTCACCCCGGGGACAACGTCGAATGGACGATTGTAGGGGACGCCAACCATCAGGTCCATCGTCCTTACAGCGTGTCGCATTCCGTAAAGTGGCTCGACAAAACCTTTTCTTCTCTTTGCCAGGAATTCCGCATCCTTTTCCTGAATGTGCGCGGAGTCGGCGAGCATTACCGCCGAGAGATCACGCGTCGCAGACGTCGCCCAGATCGTTTTGGAGTAACCTTCTGCAATCAGGTACGGGAGCCGGCCGGAGTGATCGATGTGAGCATGCGAGAGAACGACGGCGTCGAGCTGTTCGATCGGCAGTGGCAGCTGACGATTCTTCTCGGCCGCTTCCTGTCGCCGTCCCTGGAACATCCCGCAATCGAGAGCAACGGTGGATCCGTTGACATGAAGGAGATGACAGGAGCCGGTGACCTCACGTGCGGCTCCGACGAACGTTATCTCCAATCCGTTATCCTTCTCCTACCGCATCACGCTGAAAGAGCAGCGTCACCCGCTGCTCGTCCTGTGACATCAAGGCAGGCTCCCATCCACCTCGACTCCTCTCGTTTAGCAGGTCGGTGAGCGTGTCCTCATCCTCGCGAGTGTGGCGCGTGAGCTTGACGACGACAGCCTGGTATTCTTTCATCGGTAAATAGAGATTTGAGCCGGTGATGATCTACAGTTTCAGTGCCGGATTTTCGGGGAAAAAATGATAGAGCGCGTAAAGGAGTTCCCTTCGCTGACTATTATCCGGCATCCCCTCGTTCAGCACAAGCTGACGATTCTGCGAGACGAGCAGACAGATACAAAGCACTTCAAGGAGCTGGTTGACGAAATCGCCATGCTGATGGCGTATGAGGCAACGAGCGAGCTGCCACTCGAACCGCGTGAGGTTGTAACCCCTCTCGAGACTGCCACCGGCTGGCACATCAGCGGCAAGAAACTCACGCTCGTTCCGATCCTTCGCGCCGGTCTGGGTATGGTCGAGGGAATCCTTCGCCTGGTTCCTTCAGCCCGCGTTGGCCACATCGGTCTCTACCGCGATCACACCACCTTACAACCCGTCGATTATTACTTCAAAGTTCCAGGCGACACTTCGGAGCGAGACTTCTTCCTGCTGGATCCGATGCTGGCAACGGGAGGCAGTGCCGCTGCCGCGGTATCGTCGCTCAAGCGGGCGGGTGCGACGCGAATTCGCTTCCTGTGTCTGGTGGCCGCACCCGAAGGTGTGCGCAGGCTCAGCAGCGCGCACCCCGATGTTCAGATTTATTCTGCTGCGCTCGACCGGGAACTGAACGAGCACGGATATATCCTTCCGGGGCTCGGGGATGCCGGCGATCGTTTATTCGGAACGCGGTAGGATCAACCGAACCACTCGCGCGGATTCAACCTCTGCTGCTCGGCAGCATCGATCACCCACTGCTGGCTCTGATTGTCGGTAATCTCACCAGCGACGGATTCGAACCAGACGCTCGCTTTCTTCAAATCCCCGACGCGGCGCCACAGCTCGCCCACTAGGTAGGTGAGAATCGCTCGCTCGTCGCGTGGGACTCCGTCGTAAGCTTTCAAAGCTTCTTCGAACATCCACGCTGCATGCCGGCGGTAGTAGCGTTCAGCTTCGACGTCCCCTTCGTCAACGCAGCACCAGGCGGCCCGCAGGAGAAGATCGGCAACGTGCCGCGGATCCATTCCCTGCCACTGAGCGACTTTCGCAGCAGCCTCGTATTTCTCCGAGCCGCAAACCAGTGCGGGACGCAACGGAGTCAGCTCCTGAAAAATGTGTTGCTTGAGAGACGGGCTTACATCGGCTCCCGGAGTAAAATCCGACTCGCCGCCGGAGTAGCCGCACTCACTGCACATATGAATGAGATAGGCGAGCGGCTGAGTACCTGCTGCACGCTCGTGGAAATCAGTGCGCTTACCCCCGAACGCGTTGGTTGAAACCACGCTCTGGGATTTGAATTCGTTGTCACACACGGGACAACGAAGCTCGATCTGACGCAGCGTTGTCATAGGTACTCCTACCTCCTCGCTCCGGGCTTCCGGGAAAGGAAGAGGGAATATTTGTGCCACTAATCACAAACGCATGCTAGACCTTCCGGAAAAGGCGTCTACTACTTTAGAAAAGCTCGAAAAAAATCTCGCTCCATTTCGAAAATCGAAGCGAACTCTGGCTTGTTGAGAATTTCTGTCGATTGTATCTTCTCGCATCGCAAAAACGCGACTGGTTCTCCCAACCCGCGACCTGGTCGTTGATGCTCATCAACCTACTGCCTGACTTCTTCGCAGTTCACAACAGTACAGACCGTGTCGCCGCCTATCTCCGCTACTTCGAAACTCACCGCCGCTACCTAGAAGCCTACTGGCACAACTACGTCCTCGATCCGGCGGGGCCACATTTTCAGGAAGTCGTTAGATCTGCCGCACTTGCGAGCCGGGTAGATCTCCGCACGATGCTCGAGAGAATCGACGTCGTCTCTCTCGCGCGAAACACCGAAGAGCAGTGCCGCACTCTGCTCGAAGCAGATGTCGACGTGGACGTTTTGTTGATGGTCGGCGTCGGTGCAGCCAATGCGGGAGAGCTCGTTGTCGATGGCAAGGGTATCGCTTTCGTCTGCCTCGAGCACTTCACCAGCGTAACCAATCCCGAGACCCAGGGCCTCGGGCTGGATCCCGAGCTGATTCCACTCTGGCTCGCCCACGAAATTGCACACGCCATCCGCTATACCTCGCCGACGAGCCGGAGCGAGCTAAAGCAGCTAATCGACGATGCCGCCGGCTACTATTCCTATTGGGAGACCGGTCGACGTGCTTCACTTCGTGAACTGGTAATCAACGAAGGCCTGGCCACCATTACTTCCCGCGCCATCAGTCCGGGCCACGCGGCGTGGGAGTACTACGGATATACCCGGCGAGAGTACGCGAGCGTGCGTGAGCTGGAGCCGGTGATTACCCGGGCACTGACCAACGACCTGGACCGCGCTGGACTTGGCTTGCGGTTGCGATACTTATCCGGCGGCATGAGTGACGACGCTCGCACCGTTGACCGACACGTCTTCCCCGAACGCAGCGGTTATTTCGTCGGAACCAAAATGGTCGAGCCCGCCGTCACCACCCGTGGACTGCCGTGGGCGATTCGGGCCAGTGCCGCTGAAATCACATCAATCGCCAGTTCTTCCGCCGCCTCAGCGTAGCGCTACTTCCCAACACAAAAAGAGCTGAACACCCGATCGAGGACATCCTCGACGTCAACCGCGCCCACGAGCTCCTCGAGGGCGGTAATCGCTGTGCGGAGATGAACGGCAGCAACCGTCGCGGGAAGCTTGTCATCTTTCCATGCGCGACAGAAATCAGATATCTCGGAGCGAGCCAGCTCGAGAGCATGCTTGTGGCGAGCTCTCGTTAATAGAGGCATGTCGGGAGCGCGAGGGCCCTGGTGCTCGTCGATCAGCAACTCAATGCGCGACAACAGCTCCGGCAAGCCGAGGCCGGTCTCGGCGCTTACCGACAGCATGCCCAACGGTAATTCGTACCTGGTTGCTACTAAATCGGCTTTGGTAAGGACGGGCACTATCGCGGCTTTGCTGCGTGCGCCTACGAATCTCACCGTCGCATCGACATCTCTCGCTGTCTCGGCACAAGCGAGCACCACTTCGGCAGCCGCCAGGTATCGCTCGCTCACCTCGATACCGAGGCGCTCGATTCGATCGGTGGTGTCGCGAAGCCCCGCAGTATCGACCAGGCGCAAAGGCCATTTACCGCCGTCGACGACGGCTTCGAGCGCATCACGGGTGGTCCCTGCAATCTCGGTCACGATGGCTCTGGACTTCCCAAGCAGTGCGTTGAACAGCGACGACTTCCCTGCGTTCGGCGGTCCAGCGATGACGACCACCGCTCCTTCACGAACGATTTCGCCCGCCGGTGCGGTCGCCAGCAGTGCATCGAGGGAGGCGAGAACGTCAGTCGTCGCACTCTCGATCCGATCGCGCGGGATCGGCCCATCATCTTCCTCCGGAAAATCCACGTCGTAGGCAATCAGCGCTTCCAGCCCAAGTAGCTCATTTCTAAGTGCACTCAGACGGCGCGACAGACCGCCGTCGAGCTGGGTGAGTGCAGCGTTTTGCATTGCGCGTGAGCTGGCGCCGATGAGGTCACCAATCGCTTCGGCCTGCAGGATGTCGAGCCTTCCATTCAGCACTGCGCGACGGGTGAATTCGCCAGCCATCGCCTGACGCGCACCCGAAGTGGTGAGCGCGGCTACAACCGAACTTGGTACAATGTGGCCACCATGCGTCGAGATCTCGACGACGTCTTCACCAGTGTAGGAATGGGGCGCAGGAAACGCAGTGATCAGTACCTGATCGAGTTGCTGGTCACCGTCGACAAAGTTCGCTAAATGAGCAGCGCGCGGATGCTTTGGCCAGTCGTGAACGTGCCTCCCAGCAATCGAAAACGCTTGCGGTCCGCTCAGGCGGATGACGGCGATTGCTCCACGACCAGCGGGAGTAGCAATCGCGACGATCGTATCGTCGAATAAGCCGTGACTATTCGGCGCACTCACGCCGCGGTCGGCAGCACAAACGTCGTTCCGGGCTCGAGAATTTTCACGGCGGGATGGAGCGGGTGATCCCGCAGTGTAGCACGCAGACGGTCGATCGCATCAAAGGCTGTCGACGTTACGTGATTGAAGGTTCCCCAGTGATAAGGGATGAAATACCTGGCTTGGAGACGCTCGAAGAGCGTGAGCGCGTCATTGCTGGTTAAATGACCCTTGCGAAACCCCGGCTTCCACCATGGCGCATGACCGATCGGCAGCAACGCCAGATCCAGATCTCTCCCTTCTGCCTGCAGCTGTTTCTCAACGAGGTGCGTCGTATCAGGCATGAGAGCAGTATCACCGGCGAAAAACGCCGAGACTTTATTAGTATCGAGTAGATACATATTAGTCGCACTTCGCCAGCGATCGACCCCGTAGCGATTTCCTTTGTGCGTAGCTGATGCGGCGTGAACATGCAACTCGCCAATTGCTTCCTTCGTGCCGGGAGCGACCGGGACTGCGTGCCGATAGCCTTGCTTATCCAGCCATTTTGCCACTGCCGGCGGTGCGAAGAGCGGGATGTCCGACTGCAGCACGTCGAGAGACTTGAAGGAGAGATGATCAGCGTGGGCGTGGGTCAGTAGTATCGCATCGAGTTTTGGCAGTGCATCGAGCGGGATGCCAGGCGCGCTTACTCGCGGCAGGAACTTGCCCAGTGACGGCTCGAAGTTCGGATCAGTGATGATCGTCCGACCGCCAATCTCAATTAGTAGCGTTGCGTGACCAATATATGTCACACGCAGCATTTTGGCCTCCTATCCCGCGGGTCGAACCTTTGCCCGCTCGCGCGCCAACATCCACTGCTGCGGGAGTGCCGCGATGTTTTGCGCCGTGTAGTAGAGGTTGAGCCCTGAAGCCATATTGAGCAACACTACCGTCATCATTAACGGAAACATGTAGCCCATCATCTTCGCCTGCGGATTCGGTGGTGCGGTCCTCATTCCAATCCATGACAGCATATACATGGAGGCGCCCATCAATAGCGGCAGCACATAGAACGGGTCCTTCACGGAGATGTCGTGAAGCCAGAAGAAGGGCACGCCGCGGAATTCGATGGTGTTCTGAAATACGAAGAACAACGCGAAGAGGATCGGCATCGGCAACAGCGCCGGCAGACATCCGGTCAGCCCCGCGAAGGGGCTCACGCCAGCATCGCGATACACTTTCATTATCGCTTCGCGCTGCTGGACCGGATCTTTGTATTTCTTCTGCGCAGCAGCGAGCTTCGGTTGCAACTCCTGCATCTTCAGACTCGAACGCATCGTGCTCTGATTCAGCGGCCACAGCGCGAGCCTGACCAAGACGCCGAGGATGATCAGCACCCAACCGTAACTGAGGTTCAGGCGGTTGTGCATCCACAGCAAACCCTGAATCACCTTCGAGGCAATCGGGTGTACGACCCCCTGCAGGAATCGCCAGCCATACGGATTCACGTGATCGAAGTCGCGGCCCATGCGCATCAGTCGCTGGGACTCCTGCGGACCGGCGTAAATATCGAAAGCGAACGCTCCGCTGTGAATTTCATCCACCACCGCAGCACTGGCAGTATTGGCGACCTTCGAAGTACGCGGTCCGCCCGTCAGTGTAACCTCGCTGAACTGGCTTCCGTTAACAGGTGCCAGAACGCCGACGACGAAGTACTTGTTCTTCACCGCAACCCAACTCAGCGGCCCGGTCTCCAGTCTCTTTTCACCCGGATCGAGGCTGCCAAACAGCACGCTGCCGGCGCGATCACGTTGTGGTTTGAAGCTGTACGCAAGCGTTCGGTGATCACCGAGTGTATCTGCTTCGGTCGGCCTGAGGGTTTTGGGAAGCTCGGTGATGAGGTATGAAGGCGACGCGCCGCCGGTGACCCGTCCATCGACATGCATCGAGTAGCTGGACATCGTGTCAACCGGGATCGTGTAGGTCAGCGATACACTGCGTGCACCGACGGAGGCAGTGTAGACGAGTACTTCCGCGCTCGGGGTCCGGCTTCGCGCAAGCGCAAAGGCAGTCCGCGACAGATCGACAGTGTCGCTCGGACTGAGAATACGGTAGCCCAGTAGAGACGAGCCCTGGTTACCCAGATCGACGAGGCTATTCGTCGCCCTGCTCTTGTAGTCGCGGATGACTACCGCTGTTGGCGCAGCTCCTACGCTCGAGAACTTGTAGATCGCCTTCGGCGTTTCGACGACCGTAGTTTCCGCGCGGACAGTCGCGGTATCGGGAGATATGGCGATTCCCGAAGTGGCGGTTTTGCCAGGAGCTACAGCGGAGACTTGATTGGGCGTAACTGCAACTGTCGACGAAGCGGCGGATCCAGCAGTCGACGACGCCGTTCGAGCAGTCGAATCCTTCGCATTACGCGACGCTGGCGTCGGCTTGGCTGACGGAAACAACAGCTGGGTAATGGCGATGACCACCAGCGATAGAAACAGTGCCAGGAAAAAACGCTTATCCATTATGGAACGGGATCATAACCGCCGGCATGAAACGGGTGGCAGCGAAGGAGCCGGCTAACGGTGAGATAAATGCCACGCACGACGCCATGCCGCTCGAACGCTTCAATTGCGTAGGCAGAACAGCTCGGATAGTAGCGACAGCTGGCGGGCAGCAGCGGTGATATTCCCACCTGGTACCCACGAATGAGCAGGATAAATAACGTGCGCATAATTCAGCGTGCGAGACCAGCCGCCCAGTCGCCGATTTGAGCGACATCGGACGTCAGTTCATTGAACGTAGAATCGTACGCCTCGGGTTTTGCCCGGATCAGTAGATCGACTCGACCAAGGTCCCGTAACAGTCTGGTTCGCACTAGCTCGCGGAGACGTCGTTTAACGCGGTTTCTGTCAACGACATTGTGCCGATGTTTCGGAACTACAATCCCGACCCTTGGATGCAAAAACAGAGAAGCTGATGCTCGAGCCTCGAGACGCTCGGTTTGCATTCGCTTCCCTGTACGTCTAACCGCCTCTAGATCAGCTTCGCTCGTCAGTCGATAACTGCGAGGGAAGCTGAGAGCCTTAGGCGCCGGCGTACTTCGACGGTAACTGGACGGTTAGCCGTTTACGTCCCTTTTTGCGGCGCCGGCTAAGAACTTCACGTCCCCATTTAGTAGCCATCCGCAACCTAAAGCCATGGGTGCGAATACGGCGCTTGTTGCGAGGACGGTAGGTCGGCTTGCCCATTTATAACTCCAAGAGAACCAGAAAGATCTGAGTTGGTGCGAAGCGGGTAAAGCTATCCCACCATTGGAGATACTTCAAGTCAGCTGAAGTATCGCGCGCTGAGCTTGTTTGACTTTTCCACATAAAACCGATAGGCTAGCCGGTCATGTCGCTCAGTCCCGCCGAAGTTTGGAAACTCCTTCTCGATCGTGCCCGCCAGGAGCTTCCTTATCAGACATTTCAGACCTGGCTCGCGCCCACCGAAGCACTCTCACTCGAGGGAGGAACGATCTTCGTGGGAGCTCCCGACCAGTTTACTGCCGACTGGAACGAATCCAAACATTCCCAGTTACTGTCCAGCTACGCACCAATTGTCCTCGGACATCCACTCAATGTTGTGTTCAAGGTCATTGAGGAGCGGAAGAAACGCTCACAGATGGATTTTTTCGTGAGCCCGCCTCCTTCGGCTGCTGCCAAGCTAGCTGCCCAGCAGAACGGCAACACCTCCACGCCACTGAGTGAACGCTACACTTTCGACTTATTCGTAATCGGAAAGTCGAATGAGCTCGCCGCGGCCGCCGCACATGCGGTCAGTCAGGCACCGGGCAAGGTCTACAATCCATTGTTCATTTACGGCGACACCGGACTAGGGAAGACACACCTGATGCAGGCTGTCGCCCACGAGACCCTGCAGAGAAACCCCAACACGCGCGTCACTTACGTTGGCACCGAGCAGTTCATGAACGAGCTGATCAGCTCGATTCTCGACCGCACTGCTCCCGAATTTCGTCGGCGTTACCGCGAAACAGATCTGCTGCTGATCGATGACGTCCACTTCCTCAAGGGTCGAAAGGAAACGACCCAGGAAGAGTTTTTCCACACCTTCAATGCGCTTTATGAGGCTGGTCGCCAAATCGTTCTTACCAGCGACCGGCCGCCATCAGAAATTGCCGGCCTCGAAGCACGGTTGATCAGCCGGTTTCAGTGGGGAATGGTTGCCGACATCGGGCTACCTGACTTCGAGCACCGTGTCGCCATCCTAAAGCAGAAGGCTCAGCTCGATCGACTGGAGCTGACGATTCCGGATGACGTGATCCATTTCATCGCTGAACACGTTCGGTCCAACGTCAGAGAGCTGGAAGGATCCATCATCAAGCTTCTCGCCTATGCGTCATTGAAGCACAAAGACATCACCGTGGATGTCGCTCGCGAAGCACTCCGTGACAAGCTACGGGCAATCGAAGGCCAGGAGCACGAACAGGCTGGATCTCTCAACATATTTACAATCCAGCAGGCCGTGGCCAAAGAGTGGGGCGTCACGGTCGACGGTCTCCGTTCCAAAACTCGCACAAAAACTCTAACGACGCCTCGCCAGATCGCGATGTATCTCACTCGCGAGCTTCTTTCGACTCAGCTGGTCGAGATCGGAAATGCCTTCGGCGGGCGTGATCACTCGACTGTCATCCACAGCCTCGAGAAAGTTCAGGAGACCATTACCCACGACACCGATCTCCGCACTCGCATCAATCGACTGCGGAATAATCTGGAAGCTTTCAACTTCCGGACACTACCTCGTGTGGAAACATCGAAGGTTTCGTAAAACCGATGTCGGTCACCGTCGAATGCCAGAGTTTCCAACATCCAATCACACATTAACCAGCGTAGCGGAAAGCCCACTGCTTTCGTAAGTTAGACGCACTCCCCAGAACTCCACAGCTCCTGCTACGACTGCTATAGTAAGTCTCTAATAAGACCTACTTAGTAAGTCGACCTGAATTCAAAACAGGTACACTGATGCGTTTCACGATATCTCGGGAAAAGTTGCAGGAAGGCCTGGCAGCAGTAACCGCCAGTATCCCGGCGAAAACGACATTGCCGGTTCTCGCCAACATACTTCTTGAAACAACCGATAAAGGGATCAAGCTTTCAGGCACTGACCTGGACATAGCTGTCAGTACTGAGGTGTTGGCTGATGTGGAGACAGCTGGTGCTGTCACTGTCCCAGCGAAGAAATTGAGTGAGATCGCACGTGAGCTCCCACCAGCCCCTGTGAAAATGGCTGCCGTTGGAGAACAGCGAGTTACTCTCGATTGTGGGCGCTCACGATTCAAACTCCTCGGCTTGCCGCGTGATGAGTTTCCGACATTCCCCGCGGTCAGGTTCAACGAGAGCTGGAGAATTCGCTCTGGAGACTTACAGCAGCTGATTGGTCATACATCGTTTGCAGTGTCTGCAGAAGAAAGTCGGCCAATACTGAACGGTGTGTTGTGGGAGCTACGGCCGGAACGCATGCGCATGGTGGCTACGAATGGCCACCGCTTGGCAAAGATGGAAATGCCGATAGACTCGGCAAGCGCACCCGCGAGTGATTTGATCGTCCCGCCGAAAGCGCTCGAGCAGGTGAGAAGACTCTTTCCAGCAGAAGAAGAACTTGAGATCGCACGAGGCGACAATCACATCGGATTCAGATCTCCGTTCACGGCGGTCTTCACTCGCCTGATCGAGGGTCCGTATCCGAACTACGAGCAGGTAATCCCTCGTGATAACGATAAGGTCGCAGTTGCCGATAAGGTTGCTCTTTCCAGCGCGCTGAAGAGAATGTCGGTGATTGCCTCCGATCAGACTCACCGGATTCGCCTGTCGTTCAATGCAGGCATGCTCAAGTTCAGTGTGCAAACGCCGGATCTCGGTGAAGCGCAGGACGAGCTTCCTGTCCGCTACACTGGCGACCAGCTCGACATTGGCTTCAATGCCAGCTATTTGCTCGAGATCCTGCGTTATATCCCGAGTGACGAAGTGAAGATGACGTTCAAGGCACCTGAAAGAGCTGCGACGCTTGAGCCGGAAGGATGGAAGAATCCAGCGTCGTACATGTGCCTGGTGATGCCACTTCGTCTCGTCGACTAACGAAGCGGGCTAAACTCCTCTTTCACAGATTCTCGAAATCGGCTCGTTCGACCAGAAGCACGGATCGCAAAATCCAGATCTTGGCTCGTGGTTAGATGCATCAGGCGGCCCAGCTCCGGGATTAGATAGTAGGTCGCGGTACCCGTGCCATTCACATCGACGACTAGCTGATGCTGCTGTTGTCGCCCCTCGCCATGTGCTGTCACACTGTCAGCGCGCTGAACAGTTAGTGTGCTTTGTCCGTTGAACGATGTACGGCCGACAACCGAGAAGCGGCGGACGACTGTTGCTCGAACTGGGATCGTTCCGTAACAAGCGACTCTGGCGACGGAATCGCGCCAAGTTGCACCGACCGTGAGCTGCGCAGGAAAAGGTATCAGCAGATTTCTCACGTCAGTCTCGAGATTCGATCGCACTGGGTCACAGCTTTGAACCGTAGAGTCGATACTAACGTTCAGCGAGTCCAATAGCCCCGAAACCTGCACCGGAAGACTTACCGGCTCAGTGCTCCCGATCAAACCCTGAGAAGCCGTGAAGAAACTATCCACGGTTGCTGTGTAGCGAACGGTGTCAGCGGCAATGGCAAGCGCGAGAACTTCGTGGGTGTTGTTGGTCGAGATCTCCCGATGTGTTCCGGAGTCGGTCGCACTTTCGATTGCTGCACTGCGGGTGATTTGCAACCGAATGGTGTCGGGCTTGTAGGAAAATGCCCATGGCCCGGTATCCGAGATGCGGACAGATGGTTCTGGAAGAGCCGGTACAGGTGAAGGAGGATTCCGTATCGACCGGCCGGCACATCCCGCTGTTGCCAGTAGGAGAAGAGCCGATTTCGCGACGCTATGCCTCATGCGGTAATGTTTAGAGTAGCGGTGGCGACAAAAGCAACAACCTCCGATGCGAGCACCGGAGGTTGTAGGTGGACAGCTGGTCTATAAGCCGGGTTCTGTCGGAGTACTCGTGCACTCCGGACGATCATTTCTCTACGAGCATGGTCACCCATACTCTCTAGCAGCCTACCCGCGGCGTCTTGGCCGAGATGGACGTCTCTCGCCGCATATTTGGCCTTGCTCCAACTGGGGTTTGCCGTGCCGTCGCCGTTACCGTCGACGCGGTGAGCTCTTACCTCACCGTTTCACCCTTACCGCTCTTGCGAGTGGCGGTTTGTTCTCTGTGGCACTATCCGTCGCGAACGACTCGCGTCGATCGCGCCCAGGCGTTACCTGGCAGTCAGTCCATAGGAGCCCGGACTTTCCTCGGATTAGTACTGATAAGGTACTAATCCGCGATCGTCCGACCATCTGCCCTCCGAAATATAACGATTGAAGAGCATTTCGGTCTCTCGCTTGGCTCTTTGCCGTGATGACGAGTGTCTGACGTGCTCCGGTTACTCTGTCGCTGTGTTTAATCCAACGACCCACACGGCGAGGAAGACATGACCTCACAATCGAAGACAGGGAGTCCGAGGACTCCCGTTTCGACGATCCTGACGCCACTCGAGAGATCCCACGTTGACGCAGCCGCACATGGATTGTGTCAGCCACTCCACCGTGAATCACTCGACGAAGTGCTTTCAGATCTCCGTGAGCAGAAAGCCGACCTCGTTCTGATTTCTGTTGCCCGCTACGGTACCCAGAGCTCTGGGCGTGTCGCAGCGATGGTGCGAGAATTTCCGCGCGTGCCGACGGTTGCCCTTCTCACTGAGACCCAGAATTCCACACCGCATGCGACGCTCGCGTTGGGTCAGATGGGGATTCGTACTCTCGTCGACGCGAGGGGTCCGTCCGGTTGGCAGATGCTCCGCAATCTGCTCGCTAGCCAGGGCTCTAACGACCTTCAGCGATCGGCACTGGCGCAAATCGGCCGCGATATTCCAGGCGTGTCGAGGGACTGCTGGCGATTCTTTGAGCTCCTGTTCGATACGTCACCACGTATTGCCACTGTTCGCCAGCTCGCGCGGCATCTCAACATTCTGCCGAGCACTTTGATGAGTCGTTTCTTTCGCGCGAAGCTACCGGCGCCGAAGCGGTACCTCTCGCTGGCGCGCTTGATTCGCGCTGCACGATTGTTCGAAAATCCCGGATTGTCTGTAGCGCGCGTCGCGAATCACCTTGATTACTCGTCGCCACAAAGCTTCGGTCGTCACGTGCGTACAGTGATGAAAATGTCGCCAGTGAGATTCAGAGCGACGTACGACGGTCAGGGAATGCTCCAGTTCTTTCGTCGCGAGCTGATTCTTCCCTATACCGATGTCCTCTGCAACTTCAGGCCATCGGCCGCCTACCCGGGATGGATGCCGAAGACGATTCCGGTTGATCGCCACGCTTCTCGAGAACTGCCATGATGTCGCTTGCCGCGGCAAGCGTGATCACGGGCACGCCTGCTGATTCGAGCTTCTCGCGGCCTCCCTCCTGACGGTCGACGACGGCCAGAACACCACTCACGGTCCCGCCCGCCGAGCGTATTGCATCAATTGCTCGTTGGGCGGAGCCACCGGTGGTTATTACGTCCTCGATGACCGCGACGTGATCGTTCGACCGGAATGGACCTTCTATCACCTTACCGGTGCCGTGGGACTTTGCTTCCTTCCTCACCGTAAATGCTCGTAGTGGGTGATCGCTTCCGGCGCTGGCATAACTGATTGCATAGGCAATTGGATCCGCCCCCAACGTCAGCCCTCCCACGGCATCGACCCGCCATCCTGATTCACGCAGCACCGAGAGCCCAAGTCTGCCAATTACCGAGAGTCCTTCGGGACTCATGGTCGTGAGTCTTGCATCGATATAGAACTCCGATCCTCTCCCTGACGCGAGGATGAAGTGTCCCCTCTTGCTGGATCGCTCTGCCAGCAGGGTCGTCAATAGCTCCTTATCGGTCATGGTGCGTGAGGTTACGGATTCTTAAGATTCGAGTCAATGCACGCGTTTTCGCAGCTCGAGATCGATCGTTGGACAGGGTTGGTCGGTTGGATCATATCGCTGGCGACAGTGCTCGGCCTTGCACTCGTCCTTCGTCACGAGCGTCGTCAGGCTCGTAGTCTGGTAGAACGGTCCAAAGAGCTCGAGCGCCTTTCGTCAGAGCTGCTCCGTGTGAACCGTATGAAGAGCGAGTTTCTCGCCAATGTGTCGCACGAGCTGCGTACTCCGCTCAACGCGATCGTTGGTTTTGTCGACTTGCTGCGTGAAGGTGTCTACGGTGACCTCGCTCCGCGACAGGTCAAACCGGTCGAACGCATTGAAGCATCCGCCAATCATTTGCGGCATCTCGTCGACCAGGTGCTGGATCTCGCGAAGATGGCGGCGGGCCGCCTGGAAATTCATACCGAGACCATCGACCTTCGACCGTTTGTGCTCGACGTAGCGAGCGAGATCGAATCACTGGTTAGTGAGAAAGGTCTATCACTGTCTCTTGTAATGGGTGCGGCACTGCCTCGCATTCGTACGGACCCGACTCACTTGCGACAGATCCTGATGAATCTGCTTGGCAACGCCGTCAAATACACGAACGAAGGTGGGATCGTCATTCGGACGCGCCTCGTCGATTCTCTGCCCGACAGTGGACAGTTAGGTAGCACTCAAACTCCGTCTTCCAATGAGCGCGTGGTCCATCCGCCGACAACTCAGTGGATCGGCATCCAGGTGATCGACACCGGAATTGGGATCGATCCCTCGGATCAGACGAGAATCTTTGAGGAATTCGAGCAGATTGATGCTGGACCGCGCGGCAACTCTGCCGAGCGTGGCACTGGACTGGGTTTGCCGATTTCGCGGCGTCTTGCAGCCCTTATCGGCGGCATCGTCGAGCTCGAAAGCGAGCTCGGCAAAGGATCCACGTTTACGCTGTGGTTGCCCGTCGATCCTGAGGAGTCAGCGGTTACGACGAAGTAGCCCTTTGAATTTGTTGAGCATGTTGGGCTGCTCGGGCGGAATGCGCGCGGCGTCGGCGAATGCGTTGCCGAAGGCAACAACCGTCGGATAGCGATCAGCCGGCGATCTGGACAATGCGCGCGCGAGTACGGCGTCGAGCTCCGTTGAGAAGCTAAGGCCCTCCACGGCGTTCTTGAGTGGGATTGGCGGCATCGTCAGCAGCTGAGTGAACATCTCTCGTGGAGCTTTTGCTGTATACGGCAACGTCCGCGTCAGCAGGAAATACGCGATGGTAGCCAGACTGTACTGGTCGGCAGCCGCAGTGACGATCTCGCCTGACAGTGCCTCGGGCGCGATGTACATCAACGTTCCCACGAAGAAGCCGGCGCGCGTTAGCCTCTCATCGCTGGATGCCTGGGTATCGGCTGCGATTCCGAAGTCCAGGAGCTTAACGAGCCGTGTCTGCGGGTCGTACATCACGTTTTCCGGCTTCAGATCGCGGTGGACTATGTTCGCGTCGTGCGCAGCTTGGACCGCTGCGGCGATCTGTGAGATGATGTTTGCCACTTCTTCCGGCGGCATCGGAGCGTGCTGCTTGGCGTAACGCTCGAGCAATTCTCCTTCGGCCCACTCAATGGCGAGGAAGTGCAGGCCATTGTCCGCCTGGCCGATCTCAATGGTGTCTACAACGTTGGGATGCTTGACGCGCGAGCCGTATTTGGCCTCGCGAACGAATCGTGCTACCGCCGTCTTGTCCTGGCGCAACTTTTCCCGTAGCACTTTGAGGGCGACAGTGCCATGATTGGGATGGTCTGCCAGGTACACGGCCGACGTTCCGCCCTCGCCAACTTCTCTCTTGATTGTGTAGCCGGCGACTCGGGTACCGACCATCTGCTCTCGAGACACGCGGCGAAACTAATAGAAACCGAGATGGTCGGATAGGGTATTAGCCGCACATGCCGATTAATTCATTGCGAAACTTTCTCTTTCTTCTTGCTGGTGCTGCAGCCGTTATCACTGGCTGCAGCACAGCGACCAGCAACGTAAATACAGAGCCGACGTCATCGGTTGTGACACTCGGCACGAATACGACGGTAGATGCGAGTGAGCTCTACCGGCAGATCGGACTGATCGCTGCACCTGCTCCCGTACCGTTCGTCGCCAAGATCTCTGCATTTGCGAGCAGCTCTCCAGACACCACGTTGGTGCTCGTCAGTCTATCGTTGCCGAACAAAGCGCTGACGTTCACGCGAGAAGGCGATCGATATCGTGCGCCGTACGAAGTGAAGCTTACACTCAATCGTGGCGCAGTCGAAGCAGCGAATGTCGACGCGATGGAGATAGTGAGGGTCGGGTCCTTTAGAGAAATCAATCGCAGCGATGAGAGTATCATCTTCCAGCATTACTTCCACGTTCCACCGGGGACTTACGCGCTCTCGGCCAATGTGAGAGATGTTGGCGGATCACGCGGCGCTGGTCAGGATGTGTCGATCACTGTACCCGCTCTGACTCCGGGCCACCTCTCCACGCCGACCCTCGTTTATGAAGCGACTGGACGTAGTGCTCTCGACTCGGTGCCGAACCTACTCGCGAGTCCGCGGTCGAGCGCAGTCTTCGGCCGTGACAGCACAGTCGCTGTGTATATCGAGGGATATGGGCAAGGGCCGGCTCGTCTGCCAGTCGAGTTCGTGGTTCGCAATGACAAAGGTGCGCAATTACTGCGGGACTCGACCCAACTCGCGCGCCGAGGGAATTTATTTACCGGCGTCGTGAACGTTCCGATTTCGACGGTTGGTGTCGGAGTTGCGCAGGTCTACTTTACGCGCCGCGACACGCCGCAGGATACGGCGAGTGCGCCGCTGTTCGTGAGCTTTGGCGAAGACATCCCGCTGATGTCCTACGAAGACATGCTTGGCTATCTGCGATTTTTCGCCAGTCCGTCGCGGTTGAGCACGTTGAAGAATGCGACGCCGGAAATGCGGGCCGGTGAGTGGGCGAGATTCCTGCGCGCCACCGACCCAATTCCAGAGACGCCGATCAACGAAGATCTGCAGTCGTACTTCGGCCGGATTCAGATCGCGAATGGACAGTTCCGGATGGACCACAACCCGGGTTGGCTCTCGGACCGTGGAATGGTTTATGTCGCCCTCGGCGAGCCCGATCAGGTAATTGAGCGTAACGTCAACGGCACTCTGACAACGACGCAGATGGGTTCTACGACACGACTCCAAATCTGGCTGTATCGCCAGTACAACGCTCAGTTGGTGTTTTATGAAGAAACCGGACGCTGGAGATTGACGCGCCCCAGCGAGACCGAGTTTCTATCCCTCAACTCGCGTCGCCAGCACTAAGCAGCAGGTCTGCCACTGCGTTGATGACCGTTCGCGATTGTTCTCGCGGCGATTAGAGCGCGTTTAATATTCACATCATGGAAGGTCCTGAAAAACCGCGGCTTTTTCTGGTCGACGGTTATGCGCTGATCTATCGCGCTTTTTTTGCGATGATCGCCCGTCCGCTGACGACAAGCAAGGGCGAGAACACGTCAGCGAGTTACGGTATCGCGACGTTCTTGCAGCGGCTGATCACCAAGCATCAGCCGGAGTATTTGGGCTGGGTTCATGACTCGGGCCTCTCGTTCAGACATGAGCGATATCCGGCCTACAAGGCGACCCGAGAAAAGCTCACCGAAGAGCTGCAGTCTGATTTTGATCGCGGCATGGATCGGATCTGCGAGATGCTCGATGCCTATCGCATTCCGGTCATCACACTCCCGGGCTACGAAGCGGATGACGTTATCGGCACACTCGTATCCCAGAGCGCCAAAGCGGGCGTCAATTCAGTAGTGGTGTCTGGCGACAAGGACTTCCAACAGCTGGTACGTCCCGGCGTGTGGCTGTTGAACCCGGGGCGCGGTGGCAGTGCCAATGTTGAGGAGCATTGGGTCAGTACCGAGAACGCTGAAGATCGCCTTGGTGTCGCGCCTGAATTCGTCACGGACTACCTGGCGCTGGTTGGAGATTCGTCGGACAACATTCCCGGTGTGCGCGGCATCGGCGACAAGACCGCGTCGGAGCTGGTGCGGCAATATGGACACCTCGAATCCATTCTCGAGCACGCGCCGGAAATTACCAAGAAGCGTCCGCGTGAAGCGCTGCTCGAGCACGCCGCGAATGCCCGGCTCTCAAAGGAATTAGTCACAATCCGTGACGATTTACCTGTAACCCTCGACCTGGATGGGTTGCGCGTGAAAACGCCGGATCATCAGCGGTTACGTGATCTGTTCATCGAGCTCGAGTTCCATGCTCTAGCCCGCGACATCGTGGTTCAGGCTCCTGTCGAGGAGAAACCGAAACAGGAAACGAACTACATCACGGCTGACACTCTCGAGCTTGTAGAGGAAGCCGTCGTACGCGCCCGCGCTGCAACCATCATTTCGATCGATACCGAAGCACTGCCCAATCCAGATAGCCCTCAACCGTCGGATCCGTTACGGTCGTCGCTAATCTCGATCTCGATCGGCGTTGGCGGCGGAGAGGCCTACTACTTCCCGTTCCAGCATCGCCTGCCACGCAATGCCCAGGGTGAGCTGCTCGTAGATGCGGCCGGCGATCGCTCTGCCACGGATGCACCAGAAGACCGCGGGCTCATTCGTGGCGGCGACGAAGTCTTTCCGGAGCAACCTGCACGCAAGAAGAAGAACAACGGCGAGGTTGCACTCAGCATTGCCGCGCGAGTCTGGCGAGAGAAACGATCTTCGAGCGTAAAGAATCTGCCTGCGCTACAGTCGCCGCAAATGAAGCCTCTGCGCGATCTCCTCGAGGATGCCTCGGTACGGAAGACCGCGCATAACGGGAAGTTTGATTTGCTGTTGCTGCGCTGCCTGGGAATCAATCTGGCCGGCTTGGACTTCGATACCATGCTCGCGAGCTATGTTCTTGATCCCAGTCGTCGTTCGCACGGCCTCGATGTGCTGGCGCTCGAGTTCCTCGATCACACGATGACTTCCTACACGGATCTGTGCGGAAAAGGGAAGAACGCGCTCGCATTCGACGAGTGCCCGGTCGAAGCGGCGCGCGATTACTCGTGCGAGGACGCGGACATGACGCTGCGGTTGCGCGAGATATTCGAGCCGCAGCTGGAGTCCCATGAGCTGCTACGCCTGCTCGACGGTGTGGAGCTGCCTCTGGTCGATGTGCTCGCTGAGATGGAGTGGAATGGTATTGCCATCGATCTGCCATGGTTCGCTTCGCTGAAGCAGCGGTTCCAGGCCGATCGCGAGGCCGTTGAGCGTCAGATCTACGAGACTGCCGGCAGCGAGTTCAACATCAATTCAAACCTGCAGCTGCGCGAGGTGCTGTTCGATCGTCTCAATCTCCCTGTGCTCAAGCGCACGAGCACCGGCCCATCGACTGATGTCAGCGTACTCACTGAGCTTGCAGAGGAAGGCCATGTCCTGCCGACTCTGCTCATGGAATACCGAGAGCTGTCGAAACTCGAGAGCACCTACCTCGATGCATTGCCGCGGCTCGTGAATCCAAAGACCGGTCGTCTTCACACTTCGTTCAATCAGACGGTGGCGAGTACAGGTCGGCTATCGTCGAGTGATCCGAACCTCCAGAACATCCCCATTCGACGCGAATTGGGCAGAGACATTCGTCGAGGCTTCATTCCGCGCCAGGGCTGGCAGCTCCTTGCTGCCGACTATTCGCAGATCGAGCTGCGTCTGCTCGCTCACCTTTCGAAAGACCCAGCGTTTGTCGAAGCATTTCGTGCCGGCGGCGACATCCATCGACAGACAGCTGCGCTGATCTTCGACGTGCCACTCGATCAGGTGACAAGCACGATGCGCGCACGCGCCAAGACCATCAACTTCGCGACGATTTACGGCCAGGGTCCGCACGCTCTCTCGCGGCAGCTCAACATTGAGCACGCTGAGGCAAAGGAATTCATTGCCCGCTACTTCCAGCGTTTCCAAGGTGTGCGCAACTATCTCGACGCCATGGTCGCCTTTGCGCGCGAGCACGGGTTCGTGCAAACGATCTTCGGAAGGCGGCGCTACATCCCGGAGCTTCGCGAGCGCAACTTCAACATCCGGGCATTTGGTGAAAGAACAGCTGCCAACTCTCCGATTCAGGGATCGGCAGCGGATCTGATCAAGATCGCGATGATCCGCATCGATGACGCGCTGAGAACCCGGAGTCTCGAGAGCAAAATGCTGCTACAGGTCCACGACGAGCTGGTCTTCGAGGTCAAGCCCGAGGAGCTCGAGCCAGTTCAGGAAATGGTGAGGCACGAGATGGAGCATGCAGCGCAGCTCTCGGTGCCACTCGTGGTCGACCTCGGCATCGGCAAGAACTGGCTCGAGACGAAGCTCTAGGTCATTGCTCGAGGTGCGGCTCGAAGGCTGCCCAGTATGCGCCCGTTAGCAGCGTGGCGACGTAAAGCGAAGCGATCCAGAAACTGTGGGTGATCAAGTCGACGAGCGCGAAGTGGACCATATAGCTGGTGAGCACGAGTCCCAGTCCAATCACGATCGTGAACATCGCCGGCTGATCGGCATCGGTGCTCAGTCTGACGGCGATCTTTCTGGCGATCCGTATCGGCAGCTTGTGAGTGAGTCGGCCCCAGGCTGCGGCAACGCTGATGGCGATTCTCTTGGTACGTCCAGGACGGACGCGCCTGCTGATTGATTTCGGTGATGGTAGCTCCGTTTCCGTGACGAGGCGCAAACGACGGCTCAGTTCGACTGTCAGTCCGATATGATCATCCACCGCCGGCCATCGATCGACTGCAATCGGATCACCGACCTGCACGCGCACGCCGCTGTCGGGAATGGACTTGTTCTCGAATACAAGTCCGATCGGCACGATTTGCACGTCGACGATCTTGCGCTCACGAGCCTGGAGTGCGACCCGAGCCAAACCCGACTTGAGTGGAACCATCCCTTGGTTGCTGTGGCTGGTTCCTTCAGGAAAGATCAGGACTGCCCCGTTTCGTTTGAGCACATCGAGCATTTCGCGGAATGCTCCGGAGTTTCGCGCTGGGCTGGGATTTCTTCCGTTTGACTCGATTTTTTCGTCAACCGTTCGGCGCAGCGGAACAACACCGAGTGCCCTGAATAGCACCGCAATCATTGGGTTGTTTGTCAAAGTTGCCTTCGCGGTCATCACTACCCGCCTCGGCATCAGCCAGCCGATTAACAATGAATCGACGAGTGCGTTGAAGTGGTTGACGGCAATTAGCAGAGGCGCGTTGCGAGGAATTTTCTCGGCGCCGACGACCCGGATATCGCCGTAGAACCAATGAAGAGCGACGCCGGCAATCCATCGCAGAATGCCGTACATCAGCTGCTCGTCGGCCGAGTGAAATTGTCGGGCACTCTACGAAGCGTCCACAGTGCGAGTGACATTCCCAACGCCACGGTCAACACGCCTGCGCGGTATGCAACCCCTCTTCCGAAAATCGGCGTCAGTCCATCTACCGCGAATGCCCACACGAATGGACCCACTACCGCAGCTGCACGAGATGACAGCACCATCAGACTGAAGAATCGGCCCGCCTCAACATCGGGAACGAGGCTGAGGAGGAGTGGACGCTCTGCGGTCGAGACGCCGCCATAGATAAGCCCAATGCATGCGCCCACGATCCAGAACACACTACGAGATGGTGCGATGATCATGGCCACCAGCAAAACAATCCACCCGGCCAGCACCCAGGACAGCGTTCTCTTTGGGCCGTAGCGATCCACGAGCTTGCCGATTCCATACGCGCCCACGACCGCGGGTACCGTGAGAATCACGAACAGAGTTGCCTCGGATCCTTTCACAAACCCCATCGCGAAGATGGCGTAAAGAGCCATGTTGGCGATGATTGTCCCCATCGCATCCTGATAGAGAAAGGATGTGAGAATGAATCGGAGAGTGCCCGGATAGTGCTTTGCCTCACCAAGAGTGTTGCGCACATCGCGGAACGCTTCGCGCCACTTCACGTGGCGGCGTCCGTGAAGGACATTGTGGTCGCGGCAGAAGATGAAGAGCGGGAGTGAAAAGAGCAGAAACAGAATTGCTGTCGGTACGAACGTCGACACGCGGCCACCGTGAGTGGTGAACGGGACGACGCTCCGCAGAAAGTGAATGACGCCGTCGGGGATCGCACCTATGATTGGCATCGATCCAGTGAAGAAAGGGAATGTGAGAATTACTCCGGTGATCGAACCGACGTAGCCGAGAGCTGCTCCCATGCCTGACAATCGGCCGCGGTGATCGACGGGCACGAGTTCAGACATCATCGCGTTGTAGAAAGGCTGCGCGCCCTGATACGTGTAGTTCGCGATGGTGAATGCAGCGAGCACTCCGACCAGAGCGATGGTCGAGGAGGGTCGTACTGCGCGGGCCGTCGCTGTCACTCCTTCGCCGACCAAGGGCAGGCCGAGTTGCCCGAGCACCGAAATCAGAAAGGTCGCGACACAAGCAACGATGGTAAACCAGACGACCCACGGTTTCCGGCGCTGTGTTGCGTCGGAGATCGCACCGAACAGAGGGATCGAGACAACGACCATCGCGGATGCAATCCCGTTGACGGTCGCATACAAAGTGTTGGAATGACCGAGGTCTGCGACAAGCCACGCCGCGAAGTACAGCGTCGCGATATTCATCGAGAACACCGTGTTCGCAAAATCGTAGAGCGCCCAGCTGAACCGCTCGCGGAATTTCGCCATTGGCGGATTGAAGTCTCCCGCCGCAGCGATGGGGGTGCTGCGAGAATCAAAGCTTTGGATTGTAGCGTCCCTGATCGCAGTCTCCATTTGCACCCCGTTGATTACGCCTCAACACTACACTTTGGCGCCAGCTCCACAAATACGTACGCTGACGTAGCACCTCGTACTTCTCGACGCATGGGAGGCCGCCAGTCAAATTATCTGCATGTTACGTGGCATAACCGCCGTCCTGTTGTTGCTTGGATTCATCGTTGGTTGCGGAGAGCGAAGTCGATCGAACACGGATTCTGCTCACGCACTGCCACCGGTGTATCCCGGCGCGCCAGCGCTAAATGCAGGGTGGGATCCGGGAGCAGGTGCGGTGATGATTACGCCCTTCGAGAACAGTCTCGACACTGTCGCGGTGATAATTCCCGAGGCGACCGACAGTACTGTGTCGATTGTGGAAACACAGAATGCGCCAGTGGCTGGACTTGGCTTCGATCTTTTCGCGCGCGTTGGACGGGTACACAGCGGTGTGCGTTCCTTTCCGCTTCCGCCCGCTGATACGGCCAAAGCCGAATGCAATGGCTGGCCGCTGGCACGCCTGGTAACGAAGTCGTCGGACTGGACGGTCGGGTTCGTCAGTGGCCGTGCAGCGGCTGTGCCCATCGATTCGATCGAAGCGATGCGTAGCGCAGACTCGGCCTCGTTGGCTGCAGCACTCACTCGGGCCGCGGCTACTCTACCGGGTATTTCCGATCCAACATTCCGCGGACTACCGTTTCGCGTGCGAACGGCGTACACGTTTCGAGTTGATTCGGTTGATGTGGTTGTTGCCGACGTCGTTCGCTCGGTGAACGAGGAAGCGAATCCACGGATCGAGCATCTGCTGATCGTGGGGGAGCGGCCCGCTGGGACCGCATTAGGGTTCACCGTTCGTTACTCGAATCGAACCGCAGGGTCTGAGGAATCCACGCAAGCCAGTGAGCTTCTGGCTGTTCTTACTTTCGGCGAATCAAGAAGGCCGGCGATAGTTCTCGGGATCGAGTACGGCGACAGAAAACGAACGGGACTGCTCGAAAGAATTGATGGTGAATGGCGCGCGTCGTGGCAAAGCGCTTACACCGACTGCTGAATTTATTCGCAATTTCTTAGAGACCCGTTGGCGCACTGACAAAGTCCCACGGTACGCCGTACTTCTCGGCCAGATGCTGTGCAAGTGCGCACACTCCGAGCGTTTCCGTTGCGTAATGTCCGGCGTAGATAATCACCAGGTCGTTTTCTTCCGCGGTAACTGCCGTCCAGTGCGGGCCCTCACCCACGATCAGGGTGTCGATTCCTGCGTCGATTGCTTCTTGTAGAGTGTCAGCTGCCGCACCAGCGCCGCTGCACAGTCCCCAATGTCGCGTCCTTCTCCCCTCGGCGATCGGTGTCGTGCGCGTTTGGTGACCGTACTTCCGCGCAAAAGATGTTGCTCTATCCGCGAGTGATCTGGTTTGGATATCGCTTTCGCCGGCCGCGCCGATGAAGATTCCTTGATATCGCGCAAACTCTTTGGACGGAGTGAGTCCAAGCTCCTTCGCGAGGAGCACATTGTTACCAATGGTTGGATGACAGTCGAGCGGGATGTGGGACGAGTAAACCGCCATATCATAGTCGACGAGCAATCGAGCTCGGCGGTATGTCGCCCCGGTCAGTGGCACGAGTCCGCCCCAGAACATTCCGTGATGTACGACCAGCAGGTTTGCATCGAACTCTTTGGCGCCTTTGATTGCGCGGGTCGAGAAGTCCACGGCTGCAGCAATGCCTCTTAGCGGAGCGGATGCCTGAAATTGGAGGCCGTTGAGCGCACTCGAATAATCCGGAATTGCACGCGTTCTAAGAAGCTCATCGCTATACGCCGCAGCCTCATCTATTGTAGTCATGGCGTGGATAACTTTTGTGTGGAGAACTTCTACCCAGTCTGCGCATGATTACGTAACACATTGGTACACAACGAGTTACGCCATCACTTATCAACAATGTTGATTAGTCCGGCACGCGCATTAGCTCAAGAATTCTTTCCAGGTCATCTGCAGAATAAAAGTGTAGAGTGACTGACCCCCGGCTACCGGACCCCACCTTGATAGCGACGTCGGTCTGCAGAAAGCGGCGCAGTCTATCTTCAATGCGGCGTACTTCGGCTGGCTGGCGATCGATGGAGCGAGGGCGGCCAGTCTTTTTCTTGGCGGGAGTCTCTACTGATCGAAGCCTTCGCTCGACCTCCCGGACTGTGAGACCCCCTCGGACAATCTCTTCGGCGAGAGCGACTATGCTTCCCTCTTCGTCGAGTCCCAACAAAACCTTCGCGTGTCCCATCGACAACTGGCCTTCCTCGAGCAGTGCTCTGACTGCCGCAGGCAGTTGGAGGAGTCGAAGCATGTTCGCGATCGTTGTGCGATCCTTACCGACGGTCTCGGCGATCTGCTGTTGGGTCAGCGAGAATTCCTGAGCGAGCTGGCGGTAGCCTTCTCCTTCCTCGATCGGATTGAGGTCGGTTCGCTGGAGATTTTCGATTAGCGCCAACGTTAGGAGGGTTCGATCATCGATCTCCTTGATGATTGCCGGAATTTCGCGCCACCCCAGGGCTCGTGCAGCGCGAAGACGTCGCTCACCGGCGATCAGCTCGAAGCCATCTTTCCCCGGACGGCGGCGAACTGTGATTGGCTGAAGCAGGCCGCTGACCTTGAGACTTTCCTGCAACTCTGCCAGATCCTCTGTTCGGAACTCTCGTCGCGGCTGAAATGGATTGCGGGTGATCTGGCCGATCGGGATTGATTTGAGTGCACCTTCATCGCTCGTGGCCAGTCCGGTGGCACTGCCGAGGAGTGCCTCGAGGCCGCGTCCCAAACGTCGAGGAGTTTTTTCAGTGGCCACCGTTTTCTCCTTGCGCTGTGCGTTGGATGAGCTCTTTCGCGACGTTCATATAAGCCTGAGCGCCTACCGACGTTACGTCGTAGAGGATGATTGGCTTGCCAAAACTCGGTGCTTCGGCGAGTCGCACGTTCCTCGGCACGACGCTCTCGAACACCTTGGTGCCGAAGTATTCTCGTGCGTCATCCGCGACCTGGCGAGACAGGTTGAGGCGAGAGTCGTACATGGTAAGCAGCACGCCTTCGATGCCGAGTTTTTCGTTTGCGCTGTGCTGAACTCGATGAACGGTATTCAAGAGTTGAGACAGTCCTTCGAGAGCGTAATACTCGCACTGCAGCGGGATAAGTAGTGCATCGGCCGCAACCAGCATATTGATAGTGATCAAGCCGAGCGATGGCGGACAATCGATAATGACGTACTTGTAGTCCTGCCGAAGTGACTCGACGGCGGCACGCATGACGTGGTCGCGCTCTGCCTTGTCGACGAGCTCCACTTCGGCTGCGGCCAGATCTGGAGTCGCACCAACGACATCCAGCTTCTCGAACTGGACGCCCTCCTGTCGAGACGAGCGCAGGTCGGAGTTTCCTACCAGCACATCGTAGAGTGTGAGAGGGACTTGTTCTTTCTGGAGGCCGACACCGCTGGTCGCATTTCCTTGTGGGTCTGCGTCGACGAGAAGGGTGCGTTGCTCAGCGGCAGCGAGGCTTGCGGCCAGATTCACTGCAGTTGTGGTTTTTCCGACGCCACCTTTTTGGTTGGCGATCGCGATGATTCGCGCCACGTACTCTTGGGAAAGGTTGCCGCAAATCTACCCAGAGATTTCCATCGTTTCCACGTGGAACCCAACTAAAAGTTTCCACGTGGAAACAGCGCTGCGGCTGAGCTGACGCGCTCGGGCGAATGTTGAATGCGCTAAGGAGATATTCCCGATCTTAGCGGCCGCCTTGGAATCTCCAGCGCGTGAGGACGTTGATGGACACGGTTTCGTCGCCTGGATTGATCGGCGTCTGAGCGTTGCCCGTAAAGGCAGTCTCCCTGGCCATCATTGGAACGGGAGGCGAGAAAGCCATCACATTGATCTCGAGAAGGCCCCCGAGTGTGCCGCCGGCAGCCCGCGCTGCAGCTTCAGCGTCGGCTCGAGCAGCAGCGATCGCATTTGCAATCGCGGTACGGCGCGCTGCATCCGTGTTGGAGGAATAGAACTGCAGCGAGCTGATCAGGTTGGCGCCGTGTGAGAGTGCGGCGTCGATAACTTTGCCCACTTGGTCGAGGCGGCGGATGTCAGCGACAACCGTGTTAGTGACATTGTAGCCCGTGATCACCGGGTCTTTTCCCTGCTCGTAACGCTGCTCTGGATAAACCTGATAGTTGATCGTCGAGAGCTGGTCGTTGCTAAGTCCGAGTGATCTCAATGCTGCCAGCACTGCCTGCTGCTTCGTCGCGTTTTGGGCCGCGGCTTCGGATGCGGTTGCCGCCCGGGTTTGGACCGCGATCTGAATCGTCGCACGATCAGGCGAAACCTTTACCTCGCCATGCCCTGTGACCACAATCTGTGGCGGAGGTGGCAGTAATGGCGTTGTTGTGTCTTGCGCATGGCTCGTAAATGGCGTCAATATCAGGCCAGCGCTCGCTAAAATAAGCTTTCTCATCGCGTTTTTCCGTCGTGTTTGAGGTATGCCTTCCAATTGGAGACGTAATCCCGCTCGTCTCATGCACAATTACGTGAGAGGAAATGGCTCGATCTCGTGGATCCGGTCGAGGTTCATGCCGATGATCCCTTCGCTCTCGCTGCGCAAGAACATGTTAGCGAACTTCGCTCCCCACACGATCTCGTCAGCTTGATACGAAGAGCGTGAGTGCACCGTCGCAGAGATCGTCTCATCGGTCGCAATCAGCAATACCAACAACTCTGCTTCTGCAGCTAACAGATCCTGGTGCGTCAGCCCCCACATTGGACTGTTAGCTTCGATCGGATGCACAACCGTCCAGCTCAGAGGAAAAAACACCACGCGCTGTCGTTCAAGCGCGAGCTCGTAGAACCTCCTTACCGTCGAACCGTTTGGGGTCGGCTCGACCTTGGTCAGTATCGCCTGCACCTGAACATCGATCAGCTGACTGCTCCGCGCATTCGCAATGCGAAACTCCAACGCAGTGCGCCCACGATAAGGCGCAACCACAGCATTCCGGCTATAGATGATTCTCGCTGACGGGCGCGAGAACCGCGCGAATATCACACCCGTTACCAGCGCGATGCTGACGATGCTCAGCAAAGCTTCAACCGAGACCAGCGCATTCGCCGGCACACCGACCGGGTAGATGTTCCCGTAACCGATAGTCGCAAACGTGTCGATACTGAAGAAAAACGCTCGATACAACGGTTGGTTTGCGAACTGGCCCGTCGATGTCTGCAGCGCATCCACGCCGCACAGCAGATATGCCCCGGCAAATACCGCGTTGACGCTTAAGTAGTACAGACAAATGAAGAGCAGAAACTCTGGCCATGAGATTCTGAGCAGCCATTGATACAGGCCAAGCGAGGTGAGCGGATTGAGCCCTTCGAGTGAGACATTGAAGCTGCCGTCGCGATTCAGCAGTCGACGCCTCGTACCACGTGCAACCTCAGTCCCGAAACCAAGGTCTCTGAATTCCTCCTTTGCTTGGTTCGGTGGAGACGGTTGCGGATCTAGTGTCGTCGACATGCGTGCGAAGTGCGAGACATCACGGCGGAAGTTGCAAACATAATGGCCACGATTTTTGGCTAAAGCTACATTCGTTCGATGGAGTCCACGCAGAAATCGATAGGCCGCGCGGTTCTGCTTATCGTGATTTCAGCACTGAGTTTCGGATCGATCTCAGTGCTGACGGTTCTCGTGACGAGGGAGCGAGTGCCGCTCATCACGGCGATGGCATGGCGTTATTTCCTCGCCGGCATCATCCTCGGCGTTCTCGTTCGGCCCATTAGCGCTCGCACAATCCGCAGACGCCAGATCCTGCAGCTGGTGGTCATCGGTGGATGCGGTCAGGCGCTGATTACGTATCTGAGTCTGCGCGCCCTCGAGTTCATCTCCGTCGGACCGCTCGCCTTTCTTTTCTATACCTACCCGGCGTGGGTCGCATTACTGGCGGCTGTTCGTAGAACGGAACGACTGACTGCGTTACGGATTGCTGCGCTCACCATCGCTCTGATCGGAGTCACTATCATGGTCGGCGCGCCAAAGGAAAAACTGAATATCATCGGAGTAGCGCTAGCGTTCAGTTCTGCAATTCTGTACGCGTTGTATCTTCCGGCACTCGAGCAGGTACAGCGTGGCGCACCAGTCCTGCAAGCGACCTTCTATCTAATCGCTGGGTCGGCGATTTCGTTTGTGATTGCCGCGCTGGTCAGAGGTGAGTTCCACGTCCCGGGCGCCGGGGTGGTGTGGGTGAACATACTTACGCTGGCGATCGTTTCGACTGTCGTGGCGTTTTCCGCGCTGATAAAAGGCGTGTCGATACTAGGACCCGTAAGGACGTCGATCATCGCCACGGTCGAACCGTTTTTCACCGCTATCCTCGGCGTCGTTGTCCTTGGCAATCAGTTCGCGGCGTCGACTCTCGTTGGCGGGGTGCTGATCGGCGCTGCGATTCTGATTATCGAGCTGAGCGCCGGCCGCGAAACCCCTGAAGCTACCGCGTAGCAGTTAGTCTTCTGCGGCGCTCGACCTCGATCACGAGGTTTTGCAGATCGCTGGGGCTGACGCCAGGAATCCTCGAAGCTTGAGCCAGGGACTGGGGCCGTACCTTTGCCAGCTTCTGACGCGCCTCGAAGGAGAGTGATCTCATCTCCTCGTATTCGAGACCGGCGTCGAGCACGAAATCTCCCATGCGTCGCATGCGATCAGCCTGCGCGCGCTCCCGCTCGAAGTAGCCCGCATACTTGATCTCCAGATCGGCCGTGACGAGCGCATCGGAGCTGAGATCGGCGCCGACTCCGACAGCAGCAAACAAATCATGGAGAGCGGTGTCCTGACGTTTTGCCACTTCGACGATTCGCATCGAGTGAGAAAGAGGCGCGCTGCTGGCGCGGGAGAGAATCGGCGCGGCCTCAGCCGGCTGAATGCTCGTCGTTTCTGCCAATCGCAATGCTTCGTCTTCAGCGGCAAGGCGATGGGAGACCACGTCACGCTCGACATCGCTAAAAATCCCAAGTCCGGCGCCGATCGGGCCCAGCCTGCGCAGCGCATTATCCTGCCGCACGGTCAGTCGAAATTCTGAGCGGGAAGTGAACAGCCGGTATGGCTCGTCGACCCCACGCGTGACGAGATCGTCGATCAGCACACCGATGTATGAAGTCTCCCTGCCGAGCACCAGTGATGGGCGGTCTTGAGCGCTGAGAGCGGCGTTCAGACCGGCGACGAGACCCTGACCAGCAGCCTCCTCATAACCGGTGGTGCCGTTGATTTGACCAGCGAAATAAAGTCCGGGGACAGCCTTTACCTGCAGTGAGGCATCGAGTTGCGTCGGCGGATAGTAGTCGTACTCGATTGCGTATCCAGCGCGGTTCATTCTGACGTCTGATAGACCGCGCACAGAGCGCAGGATCTCGAGCTGTACCGCTGCGGGCAGCGATGTCGACAAGCCGTTCACATACAGCTCGCTGGTGTCGTGTCCCTCGGGCTCGAGGAAAAGCTGGTGCCGTTCCGCAGCCGGGAACTTCACGATCTTATCCTCAACCGATGGACAATACCGCGGGCCACGTGACGAAATTGCTCCGCCATACATCGCCGACTTTGCGATGTTATCGGAGATGATTTTTTTGCCCGGCTCCTCGAGGAACGTGATCCAGCACGGCAGCTGCGCCGGGTGTCGCGTGGAATCGTCGCGACGACGCGTCTCCGTCCAGAAGTGCGACCACGAGTAATCAAACTGCTCGATCTCGCTATTCTGAACCTCGAGCTGACTGAAATCGACGGAGCGTCCGTCAATTCGTGGAGGGGTACCCGTCTTGAAACGCTGGACGGTTAGACCGGCGCTCTCGAGCTGCTCGGCGAGGTGCGTCGTTGCCGACTCGCCTGCTCTGCCGCCTGAGATGTGGGTGTCCGTTCCGATGTGGATGCGCCCGCGCAAGAACGTTCCGGTCGTAATTACCACAGTCCGCGCACCGAATTTTCTTCCTTCGAGAGTCTCGACGCCTCCGAGTCGGCCGCGATCGAAAATCAGCCGTGCGACCGTACCCTGAATTGTCTGCAGATTATCTTGCTGCTCGAGGAGGGAGCGCACGGATCGCCGATAGAGGCCGCGGTCGCACTGAGCTCGTGGTGCCCAAACCGCCGGTCCCTTGCTGCGATTCAGCATCCTGAACTGGATCATAGCGAGGTCGGTCGCTTTAGCCATTATCCCACCCAGGGCATCGACTTCACGCACCACAGTTCCCTTCGCCACGCCACCGATCGCCGGGTTGCACGACATCTGGCCGATTGTCTCGAGCGCGCTGGTTATAAGCCCCACCTTCGCGCCTAGCCTGGCGGCGGCGACGGCGGCTTCAGTGCCGGCATGACCGGCGCCGACGACAATTACGTCGAACTCGCTCTCAAAGCGTGGAAGTACAGCCATAGATTAAAGATACCTATGCCAATCGAGCTGGCGCACAACCAGGCAACGATTCTGATCCGTCGCAGCGCATTCGAGCGTGTGGGACTAACGCGACCGGCGATCGATGAGAGATACAATCTCACCGATGAAGAGTTTCACGTCGAAGAGGATCTGGTGACGATCGGTCCGCTACCGTCCGAGGACATCGTTCCTCAAATGATCGAAGATCTCGAGCGGGCCGGTCTGGCCTACTTCGATGATTTCTTCGACTTGAGCGGAAATTGGCCAGATTGGCTAACGATCTACGCTCGCGCGCGCGAATCAAAGCAGCGCTAGATGCGCTGCTCCACCACTGCCCACTCTTCGACCATCGCGACGCCATTCTCGATCCGGTCGATGACGACTTCGGATCCGACGGCTAAAGCGTTGGCACCGATCGCGCGGGCAGCAACCTTCATCTGCTTGCCGAAGGCTTCGTAGCTGATTTCGCCGGATCTGTCTGACTGAATAGCGCGCGTGACGACGGCGAGCTGTCCCTGGATCTGGTGGTCATCGCTAACAGCAGCGGCATCGCGTAGAGCCCAGGTCGCGAGCAACGTCACGATGCCTGCGACTGCGAGCGAACCAGCGAGCACCGCAATTACGAGTATCGCCCAAGTGCCCAACCCGGTCTTTCGCGCAAGTAGATACCCGGCTACGCCGAATGCGAAGCCAAAGGCCGCGTACGAAGGCAGGTTAAAGAAGGGCGATGGCGCCCGATCGCGTTTCGGCCGCGTGTACTCGACGCCGTGAAGCATCGCGATCACAGCCAGCACCAGACTGGCGATGAAGGCGACCAGGAAAATTATGGATAGCGGAGTCAATCTCGACGGGACGTTGGACGGTTATTGATGCGGCTATGACTCGAGGTACTTCCTGAACCACGCGATCGTCGCCGGCCACGCAGCCTTGGTGGCGTTCATGTTCGCGCCATCCATTCCGGTTTGCTGTCTGAGAAAACCGTGACCGGCGCCGGGATAAGTGTTGTACACGTACGTGCGACCCAGCGCGTGAAGCGCTGAATCCGCGGCTGGTATCGTCGCATCCACGCGCGCATCGCTGCCCGCATAAAGGCCAAGTACCGGGGCGCGAACTGAGCTCAAGCTGGAAGTCGCTGGCGAGACACCGTAGTAAACCACGGACGCACCAAGGTTGGGCGCGTGAACGGCGTGTGCAAATGAAACGCCGCCTCCCCAGCAGAACCCGACGATACCGTATTTCTGTTGTGCTGCCGGCAACGACATGCCGTACTGAGCAACCGCATCGAGCTGCTGCTGCACCCAGTTGGCGTCGAGCGTTCTGATTGCGGCAGTTGCGAGCGGTGCCAGTACGCTGTCTGGTCCCTCCGGCAGATTCTTCATCGTCAGCAAGTCAGGGGCGATCGCGATGAAGCCATCAGCCGCCAATTGGTCAGCGACGCTTCTCACCCAGGTGGATAGACCAAAGATCTCGTGGACCACGAGCACTACGGGCGCTTTTGTGCTCCGCTCCGGATAGACGACCCATGCCCGAATGCTGTCGCCAGTGGGCGTGTGGATCATCGCCCATTCACCGTGTCGCGGCGAAGCTGCCAATCTCGCTGGTGCTCCAGCGGCATCCGGTGGCAAGGCTGATGACTGTGGCGCCGCCGCCGCGACCGCCGCAGAATGTTCATGGCTGTCGACGGTGGCTGGGACGACCTTGGTTGTCGTGCAAGCCGCGACGGCGACGCTGAAGCCGAATACAACGGTGGACGTGGTGTAGTTGCGCATATCAGCGACTCCTCTGAACAGCAGCTGTCTGCTGGCGTGGCGGTTCGGCAAACGCACGTGCAAAGAATTCTCCTACACGATGCTCGGCATAATAAAACGGTCGCCACGGTCGTGAGCCAGCGATGAAACCCGCGTGTCCACCCTTGGCCGTGAACTCGAGACGGAGCGCAGGATTTTTCTTGGCAATCTCGCGCACCTCGGTAAGGACCTCAGGTGGCAGCATCGGATCGTCGAGAGCACTCAAAAGTAGCGTGTTGAGCCTAATTCGATGCAGATACGGCAATGAGCTGGATTTCTGATAATAATCCTGGGCATCTGTGAAGCCGTGGAGCGGCCCGGTGATCAAATCGTCGAAATCCTCCAGCGTACGTAACCCACGAATTCGCTCGATCGGTGCCAGATCCGGATAACGTGTGGCTTTCTCCAGCGCCTTCCGACGTAGTGAATCCAGGAAGTAGTGCTGATACACACGCGAGAACCCACGATTGATTCTCGTCGAGGATCGCGACAGATCGAAGGGAACCGATACACCTGCAGCGGCCCTTAACTGGCCAGGCAGGTGATCGCCGCGCTCACCCAGAAACTTTAGCAGCACGTTTCCGCCCAACGAGACGCCGGCGATGCCGAGTGGCGCCGCCGGGTAGTCCGCCGCAACCCTCTCGAGGGCAAACGCCAAGTCTCCAGTTTCACCGGAGTGGTAAAAGCGCTTCGCCCTGTTTGGCTCCGACCCGCAGGATCGGAAGATCAAAAGGTCCGCGCCCCACCCGCGCCTGACGGCCTCGTTCAACAGACCCTGTGCGTAATGAGAGCGAATGGTGCCTTCGAGACCGTGCAGGAGAAGCACACGAGGCGTCTCGGGGGCGCGATCTACGCGATGAACCTCGAGAAAGTCGCCGTCGGGAGTATCCCAACGCTCGACACGGGTCGGTGCGGGCGTCTGTCGCCGGAAGAACTTTCCCCACAATGTTTGCAGGTGGCCACCCGGAATCCACCACGCGGGCGAATAGATTATGTCAGCGCTCATTCGAGAACTGCCCGGGTCCCGCCCGTTTTCCTGCCATCGCGATCACAATTGGAAGTGCAGATATTCGGCATCAAAAAAAGTGCTGACACGCGCAAGGCCCTGCGTTTCTTCTCCGAAAGAAGGATAAAAACGCATTTCGTGGATCTAATGGAACGACCGGCGTCGCTCGGTGAATTGCGCCGATTCGCCCAGAAGTTTGGGGTCGGTGCTCTGGTCGATCGCGATTCCAAACGCTTCAACGAGCTCGGGCTTCGTTATGCGCAACTTTCGGACGAACGGTGGCTCGAGAGGCTGTCTGAAGAACCACTGCTGCTGCGACTGCCACTCGTGCGCAATGGAAACCAGGTGCTGATCGGAGCCGACGAAAAAATCATGAAAACCTGGATGGAAAGCCGGTGACCTATCGCGTGCTGGTAACAGACGAGATCGACCCCGAAGGCGTAGCCCTGCTCTCGGCGGATCCGCGGATAAGTGTCGACGAAGTGCCAACGCTGCCGAAGGAAGAGCTGCTGAAGCGAATTCCTGACTATGACGCAATCGTCGGCCGCAGTGCGACACGGATTTCGTCCGATCTTCTCGAGAGGGGGAGCAAACTCAAAGTCGTTGGCAGGGCGGGTGTTGGAGTCGATAACATAGCGCTGGATACCGCGACCTCACTCGGCGTCGCGGTAATTAATGCGCCGGCGGGTAACACCATTGCCGTCGCGGAGCTGTTCTTCGGCGCAGTGATCTCGCTGCTGCGCCACATTCCGCGCGCTGACAGCTCGATGCACGCCGGACGATGGGACCGTTCCGCCCTGCTCGGCTCGGAGCTCAAAGGTCGGACTCTTGGTATCGTGGGCCTCGGTCGCATTGGCGGTGAGGTTGCCACCAGAGCGCGTGCATTCGGGATGAACGTGATCGCGTACGACCCATACATCGCTCAGAGCAGATTCGAAGCGCTCAGAGTCCAGGAGAAAACGTCACTCGATGATCTGCTCGCTGAATCCAATGTGCTGACGCTGCACACACCGCTGAACGACGAGACGACGGGCATGATCGGGAAACGTGAGCTCGCTCGGTTGCCGCGCCAGGCCATCGTGGTAAACATGGCGCGCGGCGGCATCGTCGATGAGAAAGCGTTGCTCGATGCTCTCTCCAGTGACCATCTCCTTGGCGCCGTCATCGACGCGTACGAGAAGGAGCCACTCGCAGCCGATCACCCGCTGCGCAATCTTCCAAAAGTTCTTCTCACTCCACACATCGGTGCCTCCACGACGGAGGCGCAGCGCAATGTAGCTGTCGATGTATGTGTCGCGGTTCGCGATGCGTTGCTTAGCGGCGAATTGTCTCGTTCGATCAACGTGGCTGACGTCGGTGGACAGTGGTCGGAGATTCAACCGGCTCTGACTCTCGCGCGTCGTGCCGCGGCAGTTGGACGGGCGATACTGGCTACCCAGGGACTGCGCGTGGTGCAGAGGATCGATGTTCGCTCCGGTTCTGGATTGGCGACTGCCAAGAGTGCATTGCTCGCGTCAGCTGCGCGCGGGTTGCTGGAGGGCACAGTCGAACAGGAGCGGCTGAATCTGATCAACGCTCGCTCGCTCGCAGAGCATCGCGGAATCGACCTCTCGACGACAGAGACTGCGGTTCAGGACAATCCGTACGCCATCGAAGTCAGACTCAGTGGCGGGATGCAGGAAATCGCGGTCGCGGGCACCGCGCAGCCTGGATCTGCGGCCCGGTTGACTAGAATTGGGGCATTTCATGTGGATGTGCAGCCGCGTGACACACTCTTGATTCTCACCAACAACGACGTTCCAGGCGTGATTGGCCGAGTCGGTACACTACTCGGTGAAGCGGGCGTCAACATCGCCGAGTACCACCAGGCTCGACTCGCGCAGGGCGGTCAGGCGCTTGCTGCGGTCTCGGTTGACGGAGACATCAACGAATCAGTCCGTGAATCGCTACTGCGGTTACCCGACGTCTCGTCGGCGGCAGTGGTCTGCTTCAATCCAGGGTGACGATCGAGCTACTTAGCGATAGAGAGGTGCGTCAGGCGTACGAGGCTGATGCATCCGGGCTGCGACTCGTTCCGGATTTTGTTGCACGGCCGGAATCCATCGATGAAGTCGTAGAAGTCCTGCGACGCGCGCGCACCGATCGCATTCCCATCACGTGTGCGGGTGCGCAGTCGAGTACGACGGCTGCCTCGATCACGGACAAGGGGATTTTGCTGTCGATGCGTGCACTGGACTCGATCTCCGAGATCGACGTGGGTGCGCGTACCGTTCGAGTCGGTCCCGGCGCATACGTCGCCGACGTAAAGCGCAAGGCAGCAGCATCCGGGTTGTTGTTCGCTCCAGATCCTACCAGCGAAGAAGAGTCGACAATTGGCGGCGCCATCGCGTGCAACGCATCTGGCGCGCGCACGTATAAGTACGGGGCAACGCGCAGATACGTGCAGGCTCTGACGGTGGTGCTGGCGAGCGGCGAGACGATGCACTTCCGCCGACCCAATCTCGAGAAAAACACCGTCGGCTACGCATTCGCCCACGACCCGATCGATTGGTTTATCGGGAGCGAAGGCACCCTCGGCGTCGTCGTGGACGCAGAACTCTCGCTGCTGCCATTGCCTGCCGAAGTACTTGGACTCGCCGTCTTTTTCGCGAGCGAAGAAGAGGCGTTACGCTTCGTCATCACCGCGCGGGAGAATCTCGATGTCTCGCCAAGGTGCATTGAATACTTCGATGGTCTGGCGCTCGAAATCGCGCGACAAAGTCCGACCGGCTCCGCCCTGCCCGTGAATGCGCGCGCAATGATCTACACCGAGGAGGAGGTGACTGACGATGCCGATGCCACGCTCGGCCGGTGGGCCGATCTGATCGGAGAGGCATCTGATATCGAGCCCCTGGTTTTTCAGGGCGACGCGAAACTCAAAGAAGCGCGGCAATTTCGGCATAGTATTCCCGCGACGATGAATGAGCGGGGCGGGCGCCACCGCGATGCGGGCGGCCGGAAGGTCTCTACGGATTGGGCTGTTCCGTATCGGCGTCTACCAGAAGCAATTGCCGCCGCCCGTCGATTCGCTCGCGACGCGAGTATCACAATGCCGGTGATCTACGGACATGCGGGCAACGGACATCCACATCAGAATTTCATTGCTCGCGACGCAAAGGAGCTCGCTACCATAGAAAAGGTTGTCGAGCAGACTCTGCGGCAGGTCCTGTCGCTAGGCGGGACGGTCGCGGCCGAACACGGAATTGGCAAGATCAAGCGCCGCTGGCTGCCATTGCAGATGAACGAGCTGCAGATCGCGATGATGACTGCCGTAAAAAGGGAGCTCGATCCGCTGCACCTGCTCGCACCCGGCAACATCCTGTGAACAAATACAACTCGGTCATTTTTGATGTCGACTCGACGCTCAGCGGAATCGAGGGAATCGATTGGTTGGCCGCATTGAGGGGTCCGGAGATGCAGGCGTGGAGCGCGTCACTGACCGAACGGGCGATGAAGGGCGAGCTAGCGATTGAAGCTGTTTACGGAGAGCGAATGAACGCTGTCCGCCCGAGTCAGCGTGAGATCGAGGCTCTCGGCCATGAATACGTTGCGCGCGTCGCGCCGGGCGCTCGGCAAACACTTGCAGAATTGCGGCGCAAAGGAATTCACCTCGTGATGGTGAGCGGCGGACTCCGCGAAGCTATCATTCCATTGGCGCGTGAGCTGGGAATCACGGACACCGCGCTGTACGCCGTTTCCGTCTATTTCGATAAGACCGGCGGCTATGCAGGCTTCGAGAGCGCATCGCCAATGACACGGCAGGAAGGAAAAAGGCTCACGGTCGGCAAGATGGGTCTTAAGCCTCCGACTCTTGCAGTTGGTGACGGCATGACCGATTCCGAGATGAAACCGGTGGTGACGAACTTCGCCGCCTTTACGGGTTTCACCCGGCGGCAGCCAGTAATCGAGCGCGCTGATTTCGTAGTAGACAGTTTTGATCAGCTGAGGGAACTGATTCTTAAATGAAAACTCCGAATAATTTCGGCACTTTCTTTCTGCCCGGCCCCACCGAGGTTCGGGAAGAAATCATGGCAGCGATGAACCGGCCGATGTTGCCACATCGTGGACCTCAGTTCGAGGATCTTTTCTGTCGCCTGCAGGAAAGACTTCGACCTGTCTTCATGACCGAGCGCCCGGTCTACGTCAGTAGCTCCTCCGGCACGGGAATGATGGAGGCTGCGATTCGCTGTGCTCCGCCAGGGCGAATCCTCTGTCTGGTGAATGGTGCGTTTTCAGAGCGGTTCGCTCACATCGCATCGATGTGCGGACGTGAGGTCGATCGATACGATGTCGGCTGGGGACAGGTTCACGCGCTCCCGCAGCTCGAGCACCGGTTGTCGATGCGGCAATACGCAGCCATTACGGTCACCCATTCCGAAACGTCTACGGGCGCGCTCAACGATGTGCGCTCGATTTCAGACGTCGCACACAAACACGGCTGCGTGTGTCTGATCGACAGTGTGAGTGGCCTGGGCGGTGCCGAGTTGCGGTTCGACGAGTGGAACCTGGACTACGTTCTCACTGGCTCTCAGAAAGCGCTGGCGCTGCCGCCAGGCTTGGCCTTCGGCGTCGCCTCGGCGAGCTTCATCGATCGCGCTGCGAACATCCAGGGACGCGGAGTTTACTTCGATCTCGTCGAGCTCGACGCCTACGCGCGTCGCAATCAAACGCCTAGCACACCTGCGTTGACCTTGTTCTATGCCCTCGATGCACAACTCGATTCGATCCTTGCCGAAGGCATGGAAGCTAGGTGGGCAAGACATAAGGCGATGGCGGCGCAGACCCAGGAGTGGATCACGCAGATCAGCAACGAAACGGGGAAGAAACTGTTCAACATTGCGCCACTTGGCTCACAATCGCCGACGGTCTCTACCATTCGTCTTCCGGAGGAGCTTCCCGCCGAGCGATTCACAGCCGCCGTCGCGAAGCATGGAATCGTCGTCGGCAACGGCTACGGAAAACTTAAGAGCGTAACGTTTCGTATCGGCCACATGGGGGATCACACAGTCGGGACGATCCAGCGTTGTCTTAACGCCTGCTCGACTGTTTTGCGTTCTTGACACAGATCTCGGTTTCGAACGTCAGCGTCGAGTTTGGAGCCACTACAGTTTTTTCGGCAGTGACATTCACCGTCGCTCGCAGAGAGCGGTGGGGAATACTCGGACGAAACGGTAGCGGCAAAACGACGCTTTTCAGTCTGTTGACGGGCGATCAGCAGCCGACTTCGGGCGTCATCTCCCGTCAACCAGGTTTGCGTGTCGCTCTGCTCGAGCAACATCGCGAATTCGTCGGAGCTGAAACGGTGTGGGAAGCTGCCGCCGGCGAGTTCGCCGACCTTCTTGCGCTCGAACAATCGCTCTCGGATCAAGCACACAAGCTGGCCGAAGCGGGCGAATCGGTCACTCAGCAAATGCTCGAGCGATACGACCGTGACCTCGAGCGCTTTCAGCGTGAAGACGGGTACACTCTGGCCTCGAGAGTCGACGCAGTGCTCGACGGACTTGGCTTCGACCCACAAAAAGCGCGCACTCAATCACTCGTGCAATTGAGCGGCGGAGAACGTGGGCGGGTCGGTCTCGCGCGCCAGCTCGTCAGCCCGGCCGATGTCTTACTCCTCGACGAGCCGACTAACCATCTCGATCTCGAGACGACACGCTGGCTCGAGGAATTTTTGCGTGGCACCGACAGAACCGTAATGTTGATCAGTCACGACCGCGCATTCATTGCCAATGTCGTGGACCACGTGCTTCACCTAGAGGCGGGGACCGCGTTCGCCTATGCCGGGAGCTATGAGTCTTTCGTCACGCAGCGTAATGAGCGTCGCTTAACCCAACAACGGGCGGCCGACAAACAGCGGAAGTTCGTCGCCGAGCAGGAGGATTTCATTCGGCGCAACATCGCGGGCCAGAACTCGAAGCAGGCGAAAGGCCGCCGCAAGCGACTGGGTCGTTTGCCCAGACTGACCGGGCCCGCGTGGGAATCAGGCAGCTCGTTCAACCTTTCCCTGGACGTCACGCAACGAGGCGGGGATCAGGTAGCGGTAGCCCGTGGCGTAACTATCGAAGTCGAAGGGCGTACGCTGATCTCTGATTTTTCGGCGACGATCCAACGCGGAGACGTTGTCGGCTTCATCGGCCCCAACGGTAGCGGCAAATCAACATTCCTCCGCTCGCTGATGGGCGAGCGCGGCATCGTCTCCGGCGAGCTGAAACTCGGCGGATCGATCATTCCAGCTTTTTATCGTCAGGACCTCGCTCAGGTGCCTACGGATCGAACTCTGTTCGAAGTGATCTCCGATCTGCGGCCGCATTGGGAGCGGCGACAGGTGCAAGGGCATCTTGGCCGCTTTGGCTTCTCGGGCGATGAAGTGCAAAGGCGCGCGGACACCCTGTCCGGCGGCGAAACCGCGCGAGTAGCGCTGGCGATGATGATGCTTGGGCGCGCCAACTTCCTGTTGCTCGACGAACCGACCAATCACCTCGACATCGAGTCAGTCGAGGCGCTGGAAGATGCGCTGGGCGAATTCGAAGGAACGGTTTTGCTCGTTAGCCACGATCGTGCGCTGCTCGACGCGCTCGCATCGAGAGTCTGGATTCTTCACGATCGACACATCACCGACTTTCACGGATCCTTCGCCGAGTGGGAGGACCAGAGTCGCGAGCGTACACATGCCGCCGAGGTCGCGCTCGCCGAGCAGGAAGCGCTTCGCAGGGTGCGTGAGAAGAAGGTCACCCAGCGCCGGCAGGCAAACGTCGAGGAGTCGCGTGCGAGCGCGCGTGACATACGACGGCAAATCGATGAAGCCGAACGTGAAATCGAGGCGTTGGAAGCCCGCGTGAGCGAGCTAACCAGGCTGCTCGAGGATCCTGAGCTCTACACGTCGCGCGAAGGCACCGAAAAGTCGCTTGCTCTGGGCAAGGATCTCGAGGATGTGAAACGCAAGCTCGATACGGCGATGGAGAAGTGGACGGACCTTACCGAGCGCGCCGAGAGGCTGGCGGTTCGCTGATTAGAACTCGCCGATAAAACCGATTTCCGGCTCGAGGTGCTGGCCAAACTTCTCTTCGACCTTCGACTGCGCGATCGTGATCAGCTCGCGCACATCTTTGGCCGTCGCATTGCCCAGGTTCACCATGATGTTGGCGTGAATGTGCGAGATCTGCGCGTCGCCGTGACGGAACCCTTTTAAGCCAACCTGATCGATGAGCCTGCCTGCACCGACGCCTTCGATCTTTTTGAAGATCGAGCCGGCGCTGGGATGATACTCGAGCCAGGGGTGTTTTCCGCCGCGCCAGCTGAGGTTCTCCTGCATGATGCGGTGCATCGTCGGCTGATCTCCGCGCTCGAGCTTGAACGTGACTGACAGAGCGACTTCACGTCCCTGATGCAACACGCTGGTGTCGTAGCCGAACTTCATGTAATCACGGTCGACTGTCTTGCGGGTCCCATCGTCGCCAAGGAGCTCAGCTGAGTCAAAGACTTCGGCGATGAACATCGTGCGCTCACGAGCGGGCGCCGGAGATAGAAAGTGCAGATTCTGCCACACTGCACCGCCGACGGTGCTCGGGATACCGACGTAATGCTCGAGCCCGGACCAGCTGCGTGAAACCGCCTGAGGAATGAGCTTGGCCATCACTGCCCCGCTCTCAACCCAGAGCCGTCCGTCGTCGTAGAACTTCAGGTGGCTCGAGGTGTTTCGGATCACCAGGCCGCGGAAGCCCTTGTCGCCGACGAGAATGTTGGCGCCCAACCCGAGCACGAAGAGCTTGATCCCGAGCTCACGGGCGGTGCTGACGGCCACTGCCAGATCATCCGCTGATGTTGCATCGTAGAAGTAGTCGGCTGGACCACCAATCTTGAATGTGGTGTATTGAGCAAGAGGCTCATTCCGTTTGAGCCTCTTTGTGTCAAGACGGTTGGCCAATTCCCCGTATACGTCGGGGCGCACTTTCACAGTATTTGACATGTTCGAAAGAAATGATTTCCGGCGCTGCTTCGCCACCTTCTCCCTTCTTATTGCAGCGCTCGTACCGTTACAGGCAAAAGCTCAGCGAGCCGAGCTGGAGAAGATCATCCAGCGCAAGGTTCTGCCCAACGGTCTCGAGGTGATCGTTGTCGAGAACCATGGCGTTCCCCTGGCAACGGTCGAAATCGATGTGAAGAACGGCTCGTTCACTCAGACGCCTGAGTATGAAGGTTTGGCACACATGTACGAGCACATGTTTTTCAGGGCGAATTCGAAATATCCCGAGCCGAATCAGTTCTGGGATCGTGCCTCGGACCTGGGCGCGGTCTTCAACGGTACGACGCGTGAAGAGGTCGTCAACTACTACATGACGGTTCCCGCCGAGAAGCTGTCGGATGCGGTGGCGCTTCTTTCGACCGCGTTGCGTAGTCCGCTATTTCGTCGTGACGAGCTGGAGCGGGAGCGTCAGGTCGTTATTGGGGAGTATGATCGCAATGAATCGAGCCCGTTTTTCGAGCTGAGTCGCCAGACGGACGCGAAGCTTTATCCGGGCAACTTCAGCCGAAAGGACGTAATCGGCGACCGGCAGATCGTCTTGACGACGACGCCGGAGAAAATGCGTACCATCCAGAATCGCTACTACGTGCCCAACAACTCTGCGATCATTGTTGCCGGCGATGTGAAGCCAGCCGAAGTGTTTGCCCTCGTCGAGCGTGAGCTGGGTGATTGGAGTCGGGGCGCTGACCCATTCACAACGGACCCAATTCCGGCGATCCCCGCGCTGCAGAAGAGCGATGCGGTGGTTGTCGAGGCTCCCGTCGGAGCCGTCACCGTGCAGGTCCAGTGGCAAGGGCCCAGCGTCGGCCGAGACCCCAAGTCAACCTACGCGGCAGATGTATTCTCCGACGTGCTGAATGATCCGCGCTCCCAGTTCCAGCAACGACTGGTCGATAGCGGCCTATGGCAGGCAATCGGAGTGAACTACTACACGCTGAACAATACCGGTCCGATCACCATCAGCGGGCAAACATCACCGGAGCAGCTGCGCGATGCGATGAAGGCGCTTTACGGTGAAATCGCCAAGTTCGATGATGTCGGCTATTTCACTTCCGAGGAGCTGGAAGCGGTAAAGGCACATCGTGCCGTCACATCCGCATTCGATCGCGAGCGTGCATCAGGCTTCGCGCACACCCTTGGCTTCTGGTGGAGCGTGGCGAGCCTCGAGTATTACATGGGTTACGTCGACAATATGGCACAGCAGACTGTCGATGACCTCCGTGCCTACGCTCGCAAATACATCGTCGGCAAGCCACACATCACGGGAGTGCTGATCGCGCCGGACGCGCGACAAGCTCTCAAACTCAATCCGCAGGATCTCGTAATGGCAGGAACACGCTAATGCTACTTGCAATCGCAACACTGATTCTGACACAAGCCACTACGAGCTTTGATGTCTCTGGCGTCCATGTAATTCTGCGCCAAAACAACGCGAACAACGTCGTCGCTGCCAACCTCTACTTGCTCGGCGGTTCCCGGCAGATAACGGATGCGAATGCCGGAATTGAGCCGATTCTACTCGACGTATCCGAGCGTGGCACGTTGCACTATCCCAAGAATGCACTTCGCCGTGCGATGTCGCGTCTCGGCAGCGAAGTCGTCGTTGCGCCGAATGCCGACTGGACAATGTTCGGCATTCGGTCGAGTACGGAGGTCTTCGATTCAACGTGGGCGATCTTCGCCGATCGGGTGATGTATCCGACGCTCGCGCAATCGGAAGTGAACCTCGTCAAAGCGCAGTATCTGTCGGGCATCAGGCAACGCCGAGATGACCCCGATGCGCTCGCGGACTACCTCGCCGACAGCATCACCTTCGTCGGTCATCCATACGCTGTGCCGGTGACGGGCAATGAGAGCTCGATCCAGGCAGTCGATTCGGCGGAGCTGCGCGGTTATCACAAGAATCAGTTCGTGACCTCGCGCATGCTATTGGTGGTCGTCGGCAATATCGATCGCGCACACATCGAGCGACTCGTCAATCAAACGATCGGCAATCTGCCCAAGGGCAACTATTCATGGACGGCTCCACCGCGCATTCCCGAAGCACAGACCGCGGTGGTCGTCGAGCGTCGCAGCCTGCCGACGAACTACATCCTCGGCTACTACAGTGGACCGCTTGCCAGCGGGAATGACTACCAGGCGCTGCGCGTAGCCACATCGGTATTGACAGGGCGAATGTTCGCGGAGATCCGGACGCGGCAAAATCTCACTTACGATGTGCACGCGCCTTTCGTCGATCGCGCGGCCACCGCAGGTGGACTTTACGTCTCGACAGCTGCCCCCGACACGACGCTCAAGCTGATGCGCGCCGCGATTTCAGATCTCCAGACCGGCACACTCGATCCGGTTGGTCTGAGACAACTCGAGGATCAGTTCATCACCGAATACTTCCTCGATAACGAGACTAATGCCGCACAGGCCGATTTCCTGGCGCGCTCTCAGCTCTATGAAGGCGATTATCGTGAAGCGGATCGGTTCGTCGACGAACTGAAGCGCGTGACTCCGGAAGACGTGCAGCGGGTCGCGCGGCGTTACATGAAGAACTTCCGCTTCGCTTATGTGGGTGATCCGTCGAAGCTCAATCCGGGCACTATCGCCCTGTTTTAGAACAGCCTACTCCGAAAACTCCTCGGCGGCGACCCACGGGTCGATCGCACCAGTGTAGAGCGCAATGCCTATGACGGCGGCGGCAACGCCGCGGTCGGCGAGAGCACGCAAGTGATTGAGATTGCCGAGCCCGCCACCGGCAAAGACGGGGAACTCTGCCGCCTCGACAACGTCTTCCATTAACGGAAGGTCGGTGCCCCGCATTGCCTCCTCGCGGTGAACCGCCGTTACAAGGACGCCAGCGAGAGGTAATCCGGCCAGGTCGTTGACCAAATCGAGAACGAGCTTGGGCTGAGTGCGGGTCCAGCCGTGTGACAGGATTTTCCGGTCACGCACGTCAGCCGCGACGATGATTTGTCCCGGAAAAATGCCGCTCATCTCAACCAGCCAGTCGGGATCCTCGAGTGCGCGCGTGCCGATGACAACGCGTTCGGCGCCGTTATTCAGTGCCTGCTCAATGGCTTCCCTGCTTCTAATGCCGCCGCCGAGCTGCACTTCGGCGTCGGTTGCGCCGAGTACGCCCTGGATTTCAGGGAGATTGTTACCGCGTCCCGAAACCCCATCGAGATCGACCATGTGCAAGTGTCGGAATCCGTATTGGCGCCAGGCGATTGCGACGCCGACCGGATCCGGAATGCGTATTACCTCCTGATCGTAAGAACCTGCGGCGAGTTGGACGCATGCTCCGCCACGGAGATCAAGGGCAGGGATGGCGATCATTGAGTCATATGAGGATTCAAGGCACGGATCATGAGACCGAAACTGCGGCTTTAATTGCATGTCGGCGAGCTTGTGAATAAATTCACAATCTCTATAGCAATGCAACCTTTCTTTCTGGCAAGTGCAACACGTACGGCTCTGGGAGGCCACAAACGATGCGGTTCTACGGATTCGCGGTAGCAGTTGGAGCGTTCACACTTAGCGCGTGCGCGGGCGGAGAGAAAAACCCCGCCGATACCACGCATGTCGCCGTTGACACCACCAGCTCGGCGACAACAGCCACGACTGGCGGCGCGAGCTCGACGACGACTGGCGCTACTACGGGTGGTACCGCGACGGCGGCCCCGGTTACTGGCACGACTCACACGGTCAACATGATCGGCGATGCCAAGGGTTATCGCTTCGAGCCGGCCAACGTCACCGTCAAGCAAGGCGATGCCATCAAGTTCGTGGTCGTCAGCGGCGGCCCGCACAACGTGGCGTTCGACCCGGCAACCATTCCGCCGGATGTTAAGCCCCAGCTCGATGCGAATATGGGCACCGACAAGATGGGTGAGCTCTCCAGCAACATGAAGATGAATCCGGGCGACGCTGTCACCGTGTCCTTCGGCAAGATCAAGCCCGGTCAGTACCCCTATCACTGCGTTCCACACCTCGCGCTCAACATGAAGGGCGTGATCACGGTTCAGTAATTGCTCGAACCAGGAAAAAGGCGGAGCCTTAAGCTCCGCCTTTTTTTTGTCCTCTCCAAAGTGAATCTTTGACGGATGAACGTTCATAGCATCGCCCGTATGAGTGGGGGATCTGCCTACCTCTGGATGGCGGCACGCGCGCGCAATGCGTTGCGCCGTGTTCTGGTGTTCGGAATTGTTGGCGGCGTCACGTTCATAGCTGCGCTGATCGCGTTCGTCGTTGTACCACGAAGTGCCTCCAGAAAGGCACTCGCAGTCGCCTCGCGAATCGAGACCCGTACCGACTCCGCTCCCACGGTAGCTGCACGCGACCGGTATCTGGCCCAGGCGACCAGCGCCGATTCGATCATGAATGGCGTCCACGCCGCACTTGCACCACAACCGGTCGCGGTGATCGACACTTTTCCTCCGGCCGTTCGGGCGCAGCGTGATTCACTGAGCGCGGAGCTGGCAACGCTCAATCGACTGATCGATCGTGCTGAGAATGCGCCACTACCGACTTCCTATCGAGCACTAGCTGCTTCGCCAACTGTTGCCGCTGATCCACGCGTTCGTGCCCTGCTCGATTCTCTCGCCGACGTTGAACGAGACCGAAATGCTTTCGGTGCGGTCGGCGGCGTCGATCCCGTCTATTTGTCGCTCACCGCGCGTGCGACTGCGATCGGCCGTGAGATAAAGGCCATCGCCGATGCGAAGCGCGGCGAGATGCGTGGAAAGCTGGCCTTGATCCGCCCGACACCAGCGCCGGTAGTGAAGCCCGTGATAAACGTCGATACCAACCAGGTGATCGCACAGCGCACAGTTGCACAGAGGAACTACGCGACCGCTGTGCGACAGCTGGACCAGATCAGGCAGCAGAATCTGCGCATCGATCGCGAGACGGCGCGCGCTCGCGAGCTGGCCAACGTGGGCGCACCACCATGGGCGATGCTTGCCGCAGCAGTGGTGCTGGCACTCGCCGTCGGATTTGCCGCGTCATTCGGGACAGAGCTGAAGCGGCCGCATATCGCCGATCCGCGCGAAGCCGAACAAATCAGCAACGCGCGTGTGCTCACTGTGATCTCGCCGCCGGAGATAGTAGTTGAACGAAGTCGCAGGCAAGCCGACGTTGAAGCGCCGCCGCTGATCGACGTCGTGTCCGAGAGCTACCGCACGTTGTATCTGCACATCGCGTCCGTCGAAGCGAGCGTGCCGATTGTCACCATTACCGGCGATGATCCCGGGATTGTCGCGACAGTCGCGGCTAACCTGGCCGCGTCGGCGGCCTATGAAGCGAGAAGCACGCTACTGGTTGACGTCGATCCAACCACCTGCGCCGTCGCGAGCGTGCTCCGCATTCGCCCGGATCCTGGTCTCGCCGGGATCATCAACGGCGGCGCGACCTGGCCAGAGGCAATCGTGCCGACAACCATCGGTCGAGACCGGCCGTTGGATGTCTTGCCGAGTGGTACGAGAAGGTCAGGGATGCCAGAGTCGACTGTGGTCGAAGAGGTTAAGAAGGAGTTGGCGCGTTTGCAGCGGCGATACGATTTCATCATCATCGCAGCGCCAACGAGCTACGTGCAGCGCAGCGCGGCGAGTATCATTCCCGCGCCAGATGTAATCCTGTGTGCCCGGATTGCGCATACAACCATTGGTGGCCTCAAGTCAGCCGTTGATGGCCTCAGAGCGGCGGACATGCGGATTCACGGCCTCGTTCTGTGGGACGCTGAGATGCCACAGCTGGAGACGCGCGAGGAAATGCTTGGTTCCTCGAGACAGCCGGAATCGTTCCGGCCAGAGCTGGCGACGGCCCAGTAGTCGTATGGCAGAGACAATTCCGGACCTGCGCGGAGTTCCCAAGCCTCGCGCCTATTCCGAGCTGATCGGACACACTGAGGCAATTCTCGATGGGGTGGATGACGTCGTAACAGCCATGTCGACCGTCGCGTCGCTGGTGCACCACGCATTTGGCCACTTGTGGACCGGCTTTTATCGAGTCGTCGTGCCGGGGCAGCTACTTCGTGTCGGGCCATATCAAGGCACACTCGGCTGCATTGATATCGCATTCGGTCAGGGCGTTTGTGGAACCGCAGCTGCCGAAATGCGCACGGTAGTCGTCTCTGATGTCGAGAAATTTCCGGGACACATAACCTGCGACTCGCGCTCGAAATCAGAGATCGTGGTACCTGTGCTCCGCAAGAAGGGTGATCTGCTGGCGGTCTTCGACGTAGATTCTGAGCGCCTGAATACTTTCGACAATGACGACCAGCAAGGTCTGGAAAGATTGATGTCCTGGTTCGCCGCTACCGCCTAATGGCAGTTTCCGGCTATTCCGACGTAATCAATCACGCGCTTGCCTTCGCGGCGAAGCATCACGACCGTCAGGTGAGAAAGGGGACCAAGCTTCCCTACCTCACGCATCCGGCGAACGTGGCAATAATCCTTACGCGCTATGGCCGGGACACCGATACCGTGGTCTCCGGCATCTTGCACGATGTCATCGAGGACTGTGTGCGCGATGGGTATACACGGCAGATGCTCGAGCAAAGAATCGGTGACAAGTTTGGTGCGAACGTGCTCGAGACCGTTCTCGCGGTTACCTATCGCCGGCACGACGATGATGGTGTCGAGCTATCGGGCGACGAGCGCCGCGCAGATTATCTCGAGCGACTCGCCGACGCCAACGATGAAGCGCGCTGGGTCTGTGCTGCGGACAAGCTGCACAATGCGTCGTCGATCATTTCCGATTTGCGCCGGACGGTCGACCCTGACAGTGTCTGGAGCCGCTTCAACCTCGGCAAAGTCGGAACGGCGCGCTGGTACAGAGACGTATACGAGCGACTGCGCGAGGTAGGTTTTGACGCCCCAATAATGGCAGAGCTTGACGCCGTTTCGGCGGAGCTCACGAAGCTCGCGACGGACTAGGTAAGCGCCGCGGTTTTGCTTTCGCCGTAAGTCTTCTCGACGTAATCCTCGAGGATTCTGAGAAACTCCGGCACGATGCCTTCGCCTTTGAGCGTCACTGACAATTTGCCGTCGATGTAGACGGGGGCTTTGGGCTCCTCGAAAGTGCCCGGCAAGGAGATTCCAATATTTGCATGCTTGGACTCCCCTGGCCCGTTCACTACGCAGCCCATGACTGCGACACGCATGTCGACGACGCGCGGATAGCGTTCGCGCCAGACCGGCATCTGCTCGCGCAAATAGGTCTGGATGTCTTCCGCCATGTGCTGGAAGAAAGTCGATGTCGTGCGGCCGCAGCCGGGGCACGCCGTGACTTGTGGCGTGAAGCTCTGTAACTCGAGCGATTGCAGAATCTGTTGAGCAACTCGGACTTCCTCCGTCCGATCACCGCCTGGCCGCGGCGTGAGCGAGACGCGAATGGTGTCGCCAATTCCCTCCATTAGCAGGATCGACAGCGCCGCGGTGCTGGCGATGATTCCCTTCGAGCCGAGCCCGGCCTCGGTGAGTCCGAGGTGCAGCGGGTAATCACAGCGCGCGGCCAACTGTCTATAAACAGTGAGAAGATCTTGTACGCCGGATACTTTCGCTGATATCAGAATGCGATCGTGTCCAAGACCCATCTCTTCGGCGATCCCGGCGGAGCGCAATGCGCTCTGCAGCATGGCTTCGATGTACACTTCTTTCGCGTCGCGGCCCTGGCCCGTGCGGGCGTTTTCGTCCATCAGCTCGGTCAGCAAGTCCTGATCGAGTGAGCCCCAGTTGACGCCGATGCGAACTGGCTTCGCGTTGTCGAGCGCGACCTGGATGATGGTGCGGAAGTTTTCATCGCGGCGTTTTCCGCCGACGTTGCCCGGGTTGATCCGGTACTTGGCCAGCGCTTTCGCCGTGGCCGGATACTTGGTCAGCAGCAGATGACCGTTGTAATGAAAGTCGCCGATGACCGGTACGTTGACTCCCATATCGCTCAGGCGGCTGACGATCTCGGGAACGGCGCGTGCTGCCTCGTCGTTGTTGACGGTGACGCGAACCAACTGACTGCCGGCGCGAGCGAGCTCGGCAACCTGAAGCGCTGTTCCGACCGCGTCGGCGGTATCCGTGTTGGTCATCGACTGCACGACGACAGGATGTCCGGAGCCGACGGGTACGTCGCCTACGAATGCAGTTGGCGTTTTTCTGCGCGTAATGCTGGACAACGGTGCTGGTTTGTGGTGAAAATGAAAGCTAATTCGCTGGCTTGAGGGCTGCATAAAGCAGCGGTTTACTTCCCTGCTGCGTCAAACCTGGAGACTAGATGGCTGATGATACCCCGCAGACCGCTGAAACGCCGGCCGCAGCCCCGCCGCCAGCAGCAGCAACGCATCGGAAACGAAATACGGCACTGACCATTTTGCTGGCTGTGCTTCTCATTCCGGCGGTAATAATCGCGCTGTGGATCTGGGTCGCCTTAGGCTTCACGTATTCGACTGGCGAACGCGCTGGCTACCTGCAGAAAATTTCCAAGAAAGGCTGGATCTGTAAGACGTGGGAAGGCGAGATCGCGATGACGCCGTTGCCGGGCGCGACGCCGCAGTACTTCCAATTCACAGTACGCAATGATTCAATAGCGAACGTGCTAGAGCAGAATGCGGGCAAACAAGTGTCCCTCACGTATGAGGAGCATCGAGGCATACCGAGTAGTTGCTTTGGCGACACCCGGTATTTCGTAACATCGGTGCGTAGGTTGAACCCATGATATGTCTATTGTCTGCTCAGCCGGACCTTGCTATTTTGTCCGCCAAGTCAAGCCAGGGCAGGGCGCTACCGTCTTTGTTCGGGCTTCAACCAGCGCGAGGTGTTTGAGACTCGCGTAACAGATTGTCGAGGGTCGGGCGTCCGTCGCTCCCCAAGACACAATTTTTTTCAGGAGTAGGGAATGCGTACGACCGGCAAAGTGAAGTGGTTTAACGACGCGAAGGGATTTGGTTTCATCACACCTGACAACGGGCAGAAGGATTGCTTCGTTCACTACAGCGCAATTTCTGGTAGCGGCTTCAAGTCGCTCGCCGAGGGCGATGCTGTGGAGTTCGACATTGTCGAAGGTCAGAAGGGTCCCGCTGCCGAGAACGTGACGAAGACCTCATAAGTCTGGCGTCTGCTTCACTGGCACAATCTGGCGGGGCGTCTCAATCGAGGCGCCCCGTTGTTTTTTGTGGCGGCCGGCCTCGCCGCGGAAGGGGAGCGATCTCGACCGCGTGTTCCAGTCGTTCCAGTAGTCCTGTGGTGGCCCTTTGGATGTCCAGCTCGATGGTGATCCCGTCTCGTAACGCGATCCTTCCACCCGACTGAGTCAGTTGAGTTGCAAACTCGATGGCGTTAGTTAACGGCGTGTGCAGATCGCTCATCAACGCTATGGCAATGGCGAGTATGGTAAGCGACTCGATCGACAATTTGCGTGATACGCCCTGCCGTGTTTGGCTGACCCCTTGCACGCTACAGTGCGAGAGAGTATTGTCGAGCCACTTGGTTGAGACATGCAGTGCAAGTGCAGCAGTAGCAACGGTATATGCGCGAGCCATCAATTATCCTAATATTCTAGGATAATTATCTCAACCCTCAACTTCCAGAACCATGCACAGACTCCTCATCGCATTCCTAGCCCTCAGCGCCATGATTCCCGTAGCGGCGGGCGCTCAGAAGAGCTACGCCATTGGAATTGGCGGGGGTGCTTCGATACCAGTCGGGAAACTGGGCGACATTGAAAAGACCGGCTACTCGGCGCTCCTCACCCTCGCGCTCGGCTCGCCGGACTTTCCAATCGGAGTTCGCCTGGACGGGATATATAACAACCTAACTCACGCAACCCCCGTCACGGGTGCGGCAGCGGGCGATCTGCGAGTTACCGGCGCGCTGTTCAATCTCGTGTATGCATTTCCAGGCACGTACGCGAAACCGTATGTGTTGGCTGGCGCGGGATGGTATGGCTCGAAAGCCGACACGACCGGCGCCAAAACTCAAAACAACTTGGGCTTCAATGGCGGCCTCGGAATTACCTTCGGATTTGGTCCGGCCGCTGCTTTCCTCGAAGCGCGCTACCATTCCGTTTCGCGGACCGTCGCGAAGGGCGGTGTCTTTCAGTTCGTGCCGATTACGTTCGGCTTGATGTTCTAAACGGCGCGCAGTACCAGCTCGTTGCCGCGAGCGATTTCCACCTCGGGTCGCAGCGCTTCCCGCGCAGCATGTAGCTGGGCTGCAACTGAAGCAGGACCAGTTCCACCAGGCACCTCGCGCCGACCGACGGACATTGTCGGCTCCAGCCAATCAAGAACATCGTCGCCGAACAGGTGGTGAGCTGCTTTGAACGAGGCAACGGGAAGCGCGTCGAGCTCGCAACCCTCCGCTTCGCTCTGCCGAATCAACGAGCCGATTGCCGCATGCGCCTCTCGAAAAGTCGCGCCTTTCTCGACGAGATAATCCGCCAGGTCAGTGGCCATCATACTGCTCGATATCGCAGTGCGCATACGCTTCTGATTGAAGCGCGTCTCCTGCAGTGCGCCGGCGACGGCGGGCAGCACAAGTAGTGCGGTATCAACGGCGTCAAACAGCACGCGTTTGTCGTCCTGAAGATCCTTGTTGTATCCGCTAGGCAATCCCTTGAGCGTCGATAGCAAAGTGCTGAGATCGCCGATCGCACGCGCACCGGAGCCCCTTGCCAGCTCGAGCGCGTCAGGATTCCGCTTCTGCGGCATCATGCTCGACCCCGTCGTAAAAGCGTCGCCGAACTGAACGAATCCGTATTCACTCGAGCCATAGATGATGAGATCTTCAGCCATCCGCGAAACGTGGGTCGCAATCATTGCTACGGCGAACAGCAGCTCCGCGACGAAATCGCGATCGCCGACAGCATCGATGCTGTTCTGGGAAAGAGAGCTGAATCCAAGACTGCCCTGGAGTAGCACGCGCGAAACAGGGAAGGCGCACCCGGCAATCGCGCCGGCGCCGAGCGGCAATACGCCGGCAACGCGGGACGCAGCGACGACTCGAGCGCGATCCCGCTCGAGTGGCCAGAAGTGCGAGAGCATCCAATGCGCGGCGAGCACGGGTTGCGCCCGCTGCATGTGCGTGTACGCTGGCATCATCGCGTCTTTGAGCGCCGCCGCGTGCTCCAGCATCACCTGCTGCAGATTGCGCACGGCGTTGTCCAGCTTCGTGCAAGCATCCATCGCCCACAGTCTGGTCGCCGTTGCCACCTGATCGTTGCGACTGCGTCCGGTGTGCAGCTTGGACGCAACATCGCCGATCTCCTCGTGCAGCATGCGGTCAATCAGCGTGTGCACATCTTCGTCGGAAGCAATTGGCTGCACACCTGAAGCGAGTTTCTGACCAACCGCGGCGAGGCCGCGCTCGATCTTTTTGCTTTCGTCGAGTGTGAGAACGCCCGCGCCCCAGAGCGCCACTGCCCAGGCCTGGGACAGGCTTATATCGAATGGCCAAAGACGATAGTCAGTGCCGATCGAGCGGTTGAGAGCCTCGAGTGCCGCGGCTGGCGGGACGGCGAAACGGCCACCCCACAGCTTGTGTGAAGTGTGATCCGACATAGCGACCTCCTTCAACTCAAGCTATCGCCAGCGACGCGGGCTCGCTGCTCTCCTGCTTTGCGGCAGCGGCGGCCGCGCGAGCCGCGGCGAGCTCCTGATCCCGAATCGCGCGCACACGGGCGGACAATCCGTAGAGACGAATGAAGCCGGCGGCATCGCTCTGCTGATAGACGTCGTCTTCGCCGAAGGTGACGAACCGCTCATCGTAAAGTGCATTCTCGCTCTCACGGCCGATAACGTTGGCAGTGCCCTTGTACAGGCGGAGCGTGACGTTGCCTGTGACTCTTTCCTGGGTCGTGTTGACGAACGCGTCGTAGGCTTCGCGCTCGGTAGTCCACCAGCGGCCTTCGTAAACGAGATCAGCGTAGCGCGGGGCGATGAGATCTTTTGCAGCGAGAGTGCGGCGATCGAGCACCAGCTGCTCTAGCTCACTGTGCGCCGAGTAGAGCAGGGTACCGCCCGGAGTCTCGTAAACGCCGCGCGACTTCATACCGACAAGTCGATCCTCGACGAGATCGATGCGACCGACGCCGTGACGCCCACCGATCGTGTTCAGTGTACGTACGAGATCGACTGCATCGAGCTCCGCACCGTTGACTGAGACCGGGGTGCCACCGACGAAACCGATCGTGACCTCCTCGGATTCGTTCGGTGCCTTCTCAGGCGAAGTGGTGAGCATGAAAAGGTCTTCCGGCGGGGCAGTCTGTGGCTGCTCGAGGACGCCTCCCTCATGGGAGATGTGCCAGATATTCCGGTCGCGTGAATAGATCTTCTCTTTGGTGGCGGCGACCGGAACCCGATGAGCCTGCGCGTACGCGATTGCGTCCTCGCGACTGCGGATGTCCCATTCGCGCCATGGTGCGATGACGGGCAGGTCCGGGGCGAAAGCCGCGTAAGTCAGCTCGAAACGGACCTGATCGTTGCCCTTACCGGTACAGCCGTGGGCCAGCGCGTCGGCACCGACCTTCCTGGCGACCTCGACCTGTCGGCGGGCGATGAGAGGGCGTCCCATCGACGTGCCGAGCAAGTACTTACGACCATAGATGGCGCCGGCGCGGAGGGTAGGCCACACGAACTGCTCCACGAATTCCTGACGCAGATCCTCGACATAGCACTCGTCGGCACCCGACGCGATGGCCTTGGCGCGGACGCCTTCCAGCTCTTCTCCCTGACCAATGTCGGCCGCAACGCAGATGATACGCGCGTTGTAGCGCTCCTTGAGCCAGGGGACGATGATTGAAGTATCGAGCCCGCCGGAGTAGGCGAGGGCAATTGTTCGGATCACGGTCGCCTCAATAAGTATTCAGAATCACTGAATATTTAATCGGTCAAGGCGGACCCGTCAATACTGGTCAGGGCTCGCCGGCCAGGCTTTTTAGGCGTCGGTGGACGCGCTCGCGGGCGGCTACCGACCGACAGATGATAAGGATGGTGTCGTCTCCACCAACGGTGCCGAGTATGTCACTCCAACCCTCGCCGTCGAGGGCAGCCGCAATGGGCTGGGCGCCGCCGGGCACCGTGCGCAAAACGAGCATCTCACTGACGCCGTCGACGCGCAGAAACAGCTGTGGCAGCAGGGTATCGAGGGCGGCTCTGCTCTCCTCGATATTTCCGTCCGTGACAGCGTAACGCGCGCCCTCGGGTGTCGGCACCCTGGCGAGGCGCAGCTCACGCAGATCGCGGGAAAGAGTTGCCTGCGTTACATCCCAGCCGCGCTGTAGCAGCAGCTTGCGGAGATCTTCCTGGCTGCTGACCGGCCGCGATTCGATGATCTCGAGAATGGTGTCGTGTCGTTCGCGTTTGTTGGCCACGGGATGATTCTACCACTGCCGACACCAATCCGCGAGGCGAAGTCTGAATCATTGACGCCACCCCGGTGTAATGTTATGCATTCATTATGCATAAAATTCCGGTCGGAGTTTTGGGCGCCAGTGGCTATGCCGGCAGGGAGCTCTGCGGTCTGATCGCTCAGCATCCCCGTCTGTCGCTCGCGTTCGCCTCTGCCAACGAACAGCGTGGGCAACGCGCGCGCGTTGGGCCGGTCGAGCTCACTTACGTCGCAACTGAAGACGCTCCCCTTAATAAGGCCGAAGTGGTTTTCACCGCCCTTCCGCACGGTACTGCCGCCAAATGGGTCGGCAATGCCCGCTCTCAGGGCGCGCGAGTAGTGGATCTGTCAGCGGATTTCCGGCCCGGCGCGAATCAAGCTTCGCCGGTCATCGCGCCCTATGGTCTGACCGAGCTGATGCGATCGCGGATTCCAGGCGCTGAGGTCGTCGCCAATCCGGGCTGCTATCCGACTGCGATATTGATCGCCATTGCCCCGCTGCTGACGGCAGGACTGGTACCGCCTGGGGCTACTATAAATGTATCGGCCGCCAGCGGGGTCACCGGCGCTGGCTACTCGGCGCGGCCCGATCTGCTGTTCGCCGAGGTCGTCGAAGACTTCAAGGCGTATGCGGTGGGCAACGAGCACCGGCACATCGCAGAAATGCGGGCGGTTGCCGGCGAGCTGAATGGCGCGGACGTGGATATCCTGTTCACGCCGCACCTGCTCCCGGTCGCTCGGGGTATTCTGGCCACGATAACGGTCCCGATCAAACAGCAGATCGACGAGCCGGCCGTCCTTTGGCGCACTTTCTATAGTAGTGAGCCCTTTGTGGAGATCGCTGACGCACCGCCGTCGCTGCGTGATGTCGTGCGTCGGAACGTAGTCCGGCTCAGCGTTTCCAAAGCTGCCAACGTCAAACAGCCAACGCTGATCATCATTTCTGCGATCGATAACCTGGTGAAGGGCGCGGCGGGGCAGGCGGTGCAGAATGCGAATGTGCTGCTCGGCATCGCCGAGCAGTCAGGGCTGCCTGCGTGATGCGCGTAATCAAGATCGGAGGCCGGGCGCAGAGCGACGCGCTGCTGTCGCGAGTAATCCGCGACGCCTGGAACTCCGCGCCGGGACAGCTGTGTGTGATTCACGGCGGTGGTGACGAAGTGTCGGCAATGCAGCGCGCGCTTGGACGGGAAGCAGCATTCATCGGCGGTCGTCGGGTCACTTCACAGGGCGATCTCGAATTGTTGCGCATGGTGCTGTCGGGACTGGTGAACAAGAGACTGGTCAGCTCGCTCGTCGCCGCCGACGTTCCAGCAGTTGGCATCTCCGGCGAAGACTCGGCGCTGATCAGCGCTGAGTTCATCGATCGCGCAGTGCTAGGGTACGCAGGCAGACCGGTCAGCATCAACAAGGACCTGCTGATGTCGATGTTGAGCGGGGGTTATCTGCCGGTGATCTCGCCGGTGGCGTTCAACAGTGACACCGGAGTTGGCGGCGCGCTAAACGTGAATGGCGATGACGCAGCCGCGGCAATTGCTGCCGCACTCGGGGCCAGCGAGCTGATGTACATCGTCGACGTCGAAGGCGTACTCGATAGCGAAGGGCATGTGTTGAGCGCGCTCACCCTTGAACGAGCGCGTGAGATGATCGCAAATGGCGCCGCGGCGGCCGGCATGGCCGCAAAACTCGAGTCGGCCGAGAGCGCGTTGCTTAACGGAGTTGCTTCTGTGCGGATCTGTGCATTGCGCGGCGTCACCGACGCGCAGTGTGGAACATTCTTAACTCAATCCCAGAGTGTCGCGATATGAGCGCCGTGATAATGCCCGTAGAACAGGACATAGCATCATCGACATCGATCCCCGCCGATCCTTTGCTGGCGACGTACAAGCGCGCGCCGATGGAATTCGTACGCGGCGAAGGAGTGGAGCTGATTGATGCCGACGGCAAGCGATATCTCGATTTTGCCAGTGGCATCGCGGTCAATGCGCTCGGCTATGGTGATCCGGGTGTTGCGTCAACGATTGCAGATGCGCTGAGCGCCGGCCTCATCCATACATCGAATCTTTATCGCACTGCGCCGGGTGAGCAGCTCGCGGCGAAGCTCGTGGATCGCTCTTTCGCCTCACGGGTGTTCTTCTGCAACTCGGGAGCGGAAGCAAACGAAGGCGCGTTCAAGGTCGCGCGTAAGTGGGCACGCAGGATAGGCACTGACGCAAAGGTCGAGATCCTGGCGCTTCGTGGAAGCTTCCATGGCCGTCTGTTCGCATCGCTCGCTGCCACCGATCGTCCGTCGTATCGTGCGCCGTTCCGTCCCTTGGCGGGCGGAGTGTCGATCTGTGAGCGGGAACTTGGCGAGCTGGATTCCGCGCTCGATGAAGAGACGGTAGCAGCGCTGATTCTGGAGCCGATCCAGGGTGAAGGCGGAGTGCGTGTGCTCGACGCGGACTTTGTCCGAAAGCTGCGTGAGCTGACTGCCAAGAGAGAAATCGCTCTCATCTTCGATGAGATACAGTGTGGTCTCGGCCGGACCGGTCACCTTTTCGCTTACGAGGCGCTCGGAGTGACGCCTGATATTCTGACGCTGGCGAAGCCGCTTGCAGGCGGACTGCCGATGGGTGCAGTGCTGGTCACCGAGGAGATTGGCTCGACAATGCAGCCGGGCGATCACGGCACCACTTTCGGTGGCGGGCCACTGGTCGCAGCGGTGGCCGGGTATGTAGTCGATCGGCTGTCCGATCCGTCTCTTCTCGAGTCAGTTCGTATCAATGGTGCGTGGTTGGGCGAGCGTCTTTCGTCAATCGCTTCACACTCAACCAAAGTTCGAGCGGTGCGCGGCATGGGCTACATGTGGGGCATCGATGTTGTTGAGCCAGCGGGAGAGGTTGTGAAGAGAGGATGGAAAGAAGGGCTACTCGCTCTTACAGCGGGTGAGCACACACTGCGTCTGTTGCCACCGCTGGTGATGAATCGGGCTGATCTCGAGCGCGGCGTCGCTATCATAGAAAAGATCATCGGGTAACTCCGGAGTCGCCAACAGACGGAGCGACGGTTAGAATTTCCAAGCCATGTCTCGTCGCTCCGCCCGGTCAGTGCCGACTGCCCGCCTGCTGTCTCTCGGTATCGCCGCCGCCGCCATTGGATGTGCCGGGCTGACGACGAACACCAGCCAGAATGGGATTGCATCGCTGCCAGCCGACACGATCGAGGCGAGGCGCGTGTTCGAAGAGAACATAGATGCGATCCACAAGCGTGATCGCGCGCGGTATCTCGCTACATATCTCCACTCCAGCTCGCTGGCGCGGAATGGGCCAGGGGGCATTGACCTCGGCTACGAGAACTGGAGTGCGCGCCGCGATTCCACCTGGCCCGATACCCTGATTGCCAGAAACCTGCGTGTGCTACCGATCTCACCTGGCGTAGTGTACGGTAGTTATTGCTACACCGTGACACAGCACGACACGACGACGAGCGGTGTGTCGGAACGAATTTTCGTGAAGACGCCACAGGGCTGGCGGATCGCGGTGACAACCGCGTTCGGGCTGCCGGTCGGCCAGCCACCGCAATGCAAATGAAAAGGGAGCTATGAGAAGAGACGCTCTAATTCGCGGCTCGATGGCAGTCGCGATGATGTTCGGGTTGGCGACCATGGGCCTGGCACAACAGCCAACTGCACCAGCGGCGGCGCCGCCGATTCGTGCAGCCGATACGACCACGCCAAAGCTCGTCCTTTTCATTACGATCGACGCAATGCGGTCCGACTATCTGCAGCGTTTCGAGAGCCAGCTGTCGGGAGGACTGGGTAGGCTATATCGCGGCGGTGCTTTCTTCACGAATGGCTTTCAGGATCACGCGATCACCGAAACGGCGCCCGGCCACTCCGTGACAATGTCGGGGCGGTTTCCCGTTCACACCGGCATCACGATGAATGTCGCCGGCGTCAATGACACCACTGTGAAATTGATCGATGCACCGGGTCTGGGAGCTTCGCCGTTTCGGTTTCGCGGGACGACGCTCACGGACTGGCTGATTGCAAAGGATCCGCGCACCAAAGTCTTGTCCGTTTCGCGCAAGGATCGCGCGGCGATTTTGCCGATCGGAAGATCGAAGCAGCCGGTGTTCTGGTATCCCGGCAATGGAAACTTCACGACCAGCACCTACTACGCGACTACGCTTCCTGATTGGGTAAAGGTTTACAACGCGCGCAAAGTTCCAATGACCTACGCGTCGCGTATCTGGCGTCCGATGCTGCCCGACAGCTTATACCCGGAGCCAGATAGTGTGCCTTACGAAGCGGGTGCGGCGGGCTTCATGTTCCCGCACGTCATTCCAACCGCGCCAGATTCTGCTGCAGCATTTCTGGCAGAGTTTCCCTGGATGGACGATGTCACGCTCGACTTCGCGCTGGCGGGAGTGAATGCGCTCAACCTCGGGGCAGGGCCAGAGACCGATGTGCTGGCGATCTCGCTTTCGACCACGGATGCGATCGGCCACAAATACGGACCAGACTCCCGCGAGCTTCACGATCACATATTGCGGCTGGATCACGCAGTCGGCGTTTTCCTCGACTCGCTGTTCAAGCTGCGAAACGAGAAGGACGTCGTGATTGCGTTGACCGCGGATCACGGTCTATCGCCATATCCCGAAGTTCACACGACGCACGATTCGAACGCGGGTGCAATTCGTGTGAACGTTCGCCCGGTATTACAGAAGTTGAGCAGCACGCTCGCTGCACGCGGTGTTCCGGGTAACGGACTCGACTACCTCGGTGGGGTCTACGTCGGGAACGGTTTCTTTTTCGACAGCGGAGTACTGCAGCTCGATCGAGCTGCGCTACAGCGAGCGAACGTGAACGTCGATACACTGCTCGCTGGTGTGAGGGCTGACTTTCTCAAAGTTCCCGGTGTCGCGAGAGCGGAGCGCATCTCGACTCTGGCTACTGCTGACACCGTAAATGACAAGATTGCTCGACGTTGGCTGCACATGTTCAGTGATGAGAGTACCGCCGCCCTGGTCGTATCGCTGGCGCCCTATGACTACTGGATGACGTACTATCTCGCCCAACACGGCAGCCCCAATGACCCGGATGCGCACGTTCCGATTCTTTTCTACGGCAGCCAGTTCAAGGCTGGCCGGTACGCGGACTTTGCAACCGTTGCCGACATGGCACCGACACTGGCTTTCGTCGCGCACGTCACCCCGCTGGAAAAACTTGACGGTCACCTGCTTCAGAATGCGATCCGGCAAACCACGCCTTGATCCTGTCTGGAAAGCATTCGACGAAGCGGAGTTCGGGGCCAAGAACAGTCTGAACCTGCGGGACTCACTGCCGACGGCCGCAGATGCCACCTTCCGGGCGGAATCATGGTTACGCGAGCGGCAGGTGAGCGGCGCGAAGGAAGTGCTGTTGATCACCGGGCGCGGCAACCAGAGTCCTAACGGCGTCGCGGTTGTACGAACGGCCATTCTGAACCTGCTTCCAACTCTTCACCGGCGCGGTGTGGTGAGTGAGTGGCGCGAGCATACGCCAGGCTCACTCGTCGTTCGGCTGCAGCCGATCAGCGCACTGCTGAATGCGCCACGTCGTAAACGGGACAGTGGTCAGCAGAGGGCAGTCGATCCACATGCGCTAGCCGCGCTCGACAAGACGACGCTGCGACTGCTGAGGAATCTCGCGATCCGATCGCTGGACAGCCTGGGCGTTCGTGACGCGGACAAATTCGTCGAGGAGGAGATGCTGGAGAAATTCAGTTCGCTGGCAGCCAGTATTCCGCCAGGCGAGGGCAGTGAAGAGCGACTGAGAATGGCGATCACCACCGCGCTCGAGCAGCTCGACGAGTAACACACCCAGCTGGCGACAGCTGACTACCGACGAAACGATGAACGGCAAACTTCTCTTCGTAGCGATGCTCGGCGCGGCCGGGTTACAAGCACAGACACTACCGGGTTACAGCGCGAACTCAGCAGAGCGCGAGCGCAACACCGAAGCGGATGTGGTAAGCCGGCCGAAGCCTGCCGAGGCCGATGCACATTCGCGATTCCTCTCCATGCAACCACACATGTCGGGCACGCCCGCGCAGGCACGCACGCGCGACTACGTGATCTCGCAAATGAAATCGTGGGGCCTGGAGACCGAAGTCAGGTCATACAAGGTGTGGATGCCACATCCGACGAGTACACGCGTGTGGCGAGTCGCCCCGAACCCGATCGAGCTGAACCTGGCAGAAGGTCCGATCGCGGAGGATACGACGTCGGTTGCCTACCCGCAGGTGATTGCGTTCAACGGCTATGGCGCGGCCGGAGATGTCAGTAGCGACATCGTCTATGTGAACTACGGCCTCATCGAAGACTACGCGCAGCTCGATTCGATGGGAGTCTCTGTCAAAGGGAAAATCGCCATTGCTCGTTATGGTCGATCGTACCGCGGGATCAAAGCACGCGAAGCCGAGAAGCACGGCGCGGCCGGACTGTTGATTTACAGCGACCCTGCCGACGACGGTTACACACGTGGTGACGTCTATCCTGCCGGGCCAATGCGGCCTGCGCACGGAATTCAGCGTGGCAGCGTGATGAATCCGAATGGAGATCCGAGCACGCCGGGATACCCGAGCACCGCGAACGCGCGACGAATTCCTCTCTCGCAAATGGAAGTGCCTCGCATTCCGGTGTTGCCGATCTCGTACGGCAACGCGTCGGAGTTGCTGCGCGGCCTGAGTGGCAATTCAATTCCGCAAACGTGGCAGGGTGGGCTGCCGTTCCGCTACCACGTCGGCCCAGGGCCGGTGCGTGCCCGGATCGCCGTCGCGACTGACGCCAACACCAATCCATACAAGGAAATCTGGGACACCTTCGGTGTAATACGCGGCAGCGAGTTCCCTGACGAGATCGTGATGATAGGAGGTCACCGCGATGCGTGGGGGCCCGGTGCAGCCGATAATGTCAGCGGCACTATCAGTGTGCTGGAAGCCGCGCACGCCATTGCGGATCAAGTGAAGGCGCGCATGCGACCAAGACGCACCATCGTGTTCGCGACGTGGGATGCGGAAGAATGGGGACTTCTTGGCTCGACGGAGTTCGTCGAGGAAGATTCTCTCAAACTGCGTAACCACGCCGTTGCTTATCTCAATCAGGACGACATCGCGCAGGGGCCAAACTTCGGCGCTGGAGGATCGCCATCGCTACGCGCAATGCTCCGCGATGTCGCGAAGCGCGTTCCCGATCCGAGCAAGACCGGAAGTGTGTACGACGTCTGGCGAAAGCGCGCGAATCTCGCGGCTGATTCACTGGAGCCGCAAATGGGAGACCCCGGGGGTGGATCCGATTTCGCCGGGTTCTACAACCATCTCGGCATTCCGATCGCCGATTGGGGATTCGGTGGACCGCAGGGCATCTATCACTCGGCTTACGACTCGTACCACTGGATGTCGAAGTTCGGTGATCCCGGTTTTCAGTACCACGCGACGGCGGCGAAGATCGGAGCTGCGATGCTTTTGCGCATCGCGAACGCAGATGTTCTGCCGTACGACTACGTCGAGTTCGCTCGCACGATGCGTCGATTTGCAACGCAGGCATCGCAAGCGATAACGGAAAAGAAATGGAGTGTGTCAGTGGACTCCCTGACACGCGCTATCGCTAGAATGGAGGACGCAGCAGCCGCATTCGACAACGCGCGAGATCGCGCGCTGAGTAATAAACCATCGACGACGATGCTGCAGCGTGTCAACGCGTCGCTTCTGGAAGTTGAACGCCAGCTTACACGCTCGCAGGGCCTCGTAACTCGCTCGTGGTTCAGAAACCTTATCTATGCGTCAGACGAGAACAACGGCTACGCAACAATGGTTTTTCCCTCCGTAGGAGAAGCAATTCGCGCCGGCGATCCCAACGTCGTCGCTCGCGAAGTTAATGATCTCGCGGCTCGCTTCGACGCAGCGACGCGTGCATTGCAGAGATCGACAGAGATTTTGCGCGGAATGTAACTGGCGGACACACATCCGGTTTCGGAACGATCATTGCGTTGAACGATGTTCGACAGAACGGATGGTGTTGTTCGATGACAGTGAACGGGCAGGGAGTGCGGCGCTCACGTCTCACTCAGGAAGACATAACAGCTCTCGCTGACTACGGCGCGAAAGCTGTGTGGCCCGCGGGTTTCCAGATATATCAACGCGGTGCAACAGCTGACGGTGTTTTCATCGTCCTCGACGGTCACGTCGTGCTGCGCAACAAGATCAAAGTTGGTCGCGGGTTCGTGCCGGTGATCGCGACCTCGGGACAAACCTTCGGCAGCGAAGGCCTGTGCGCAGGCGCCCACTACGCGACCGATGCGAATGCGGCCGAGGAAACCAGAACAATGTTTCTGAGCGGCCAGAAGTTCCGCGCTTTCGTGAGAGAGCGACCGGCGCAAACGATCCCGCTGCTGTCGCAAATCATGTCGGAGCGCGCGTTCCTACTCGAGAAGCTCCACGAGCTCGCCGCGCTCAATGTCGATCAGCGACTCATCTCAACCTTGTCGCATCTGAGCTCTGATAGAACTTTCACGACGCCGGACGGACGCCTGAAGCTGGAGAACAATCATCACCGTCTGCTTTGTGAGATGGTCGGGGCGACGCGTGAGTCAATTGCGCTCGCACTCAGCCGACTTGTCTCGGCGGGTATCGCAGAACGGAAGGGAATGACGTTCCTGATCGAGCCGGCCTCGCTCACCAACACGCTCGGTGATTATACTACCCGGGAAGTCACGATGCCCGTTGCGAGAGAGATGTCTGCAAGCTGAGCGTAGATGGCCGATCGATACGCGGTTGACGCGGCGATAGTCAAAGGCGCAGAACCAATTGATTTGCGGGAGGAGGGCTCACACGGAGTTCTCCTCCTGCATGGTTTTGGGGATACGCCGCAGACACTTTCGCTTTTCGCGAAGCATTTGTCGAATGCAGGTCTTGCCGTCTTCGTGCCGTTGCTGCCCGGCCACGGTCGGAGCATGGCAGAGTTCAATGGCTCCCGCGCTGACGACTGGATACGTGCCGCGGAAGATGCATACGTCGACATGAGAGGCCGCTACCGCACGATAAGCATCAGCGGCTTATCGATGGGCGGCGCGCTTGCCGTCATCATTGCGGGCCGACACCACGACATCGCCTCACTCGTTTTGTTCGCACCCTACCTTGGCATGCCGCGCTGGCTACAGGCAGCGGCGAGAACGCACTGGCTCTGGGGGCGAATCGCCGGACCGATTAGCGCCAGCAGTCCCTTGTCGATCCACGATCCGGTCGAGCGAGAGAAAAATCTCGCATATGGACAAGTGACCGGTCACGCTATAAACGAGCTCGCGCGAGTGGTCGGCCGCGCACGTCGTGCGTTAGAGATTGTGGAAGCTCCCACTCTGATCATTCAATCGCGTGAAGATCCGCGGGTGTCGCCTGCCGTGGCTGAGAATGCACTCAAGCGTATCGCCGCGACGGAAAAGCAAATCGTGTGGACGAGCGGCGCCGGCCATATCATCACCGTCGACTACGGACGCGAGAGACTGTTTGGCGAAGCCGAGCGCTGGCTGGTGTCCCACGCTGGTCGTAACGCGACAGCCGCCCGCTCGAGCTGAGGCGGCTGTCGGAACGAACCAAAGCTAAAAGCGATCCTGGACGAACTCGGTGACCGAGTCGACAGCGCGTTCGCCGAGATTGGCAGCCTGCTGTACGACTCCGGTGGCGACGCGTTTCACGCGTTGAACCGGCGAGCTTCTGCGCCGCCGACTTCCACCAGTCTTGCGACCGCTCGACTTACGACCACTCGACTTACGACCACTCGACTTACGACGCGAAGATCCGCCGCTGGAGCGACGCGAAGAGCTGCGACGGCCGCTGCTCTTGCGGGCACTCGAGCCCCTGCTGCTGGAAGATTTGCGGCCGCTGCTGCGGCCGGCCCCGCCGCGCCGGCGTGAGCTGCCTCCGCTCTTGCGACCGGACGATCCGGACCGTGAGCGCTTCCTACCGCTGGAACGACTAGACTTTCTGGCTGCAGCCATTGCAAAGCTCCGTGTTAGGAGAGTTCGCGTATCACGCGTAGCAAGATTCGCGCACAACACGCTGCGTCATCTGCCAGTCCGACTAGTCTTCCAGCGCGCGCGTCTCGCCGTGTTTCATGATCCATAAATCATCGGCAGCATGCCCGGCGACAACCCAGCCCTCCCGCATACGTGCCGGTGGTTCATCCATTGGTTCGTCCGTGAGCTTGAAGGTTCCCCAATGTCCTGCCGTGACAACTAGTCGCTTTCCGTTCTGAAACGGTTTGATCTGCGCAACGGCCTTGATACAATCATCGGGATTCATGTGAACCGTGCCCATGAACCACCGGGGTTCGTACGCGCCGATCGGCAAAATCGCCAGGTCAAATGGGCCAAGGCGCTTTGTAATCGCCCCGAACTCCGGGTGCAACGCAGTGTCGCCGGCGAAGAACACGCGATGATCCCGACCCTGGAAGGTCCAGCCGCACCAAAGCGTCTGATTGCGGCGGCCGAGCGTTCGTCCCGAAAAATGCTGGGCTGGTACGCAGGTCACCTCGAGCTCAAGGAGGGAAGCGTTTTCCCACCAATCGCGCTCGACAATGTCGCGCGCGCCTCGATGCCGGAGAAATTCCGCCACGCCAAGGGGGGCGAGCCATTGGGCCGCCGGATAGCGGCTGGTCAATCGCCGGATAGTGCCGGCGTCGAGATGATCGTAGTGGTCGTGCGATAGCGCGACCAGGTCGATGGGCGGGAGTCGGTCGAGGACAATTCCGGGGCGGACCCAACGCCGCGGACCAGCAAACTGCACTGGAGAAGCGCGGTCACTCCATATCGGATCGAGCAGAATGTTGAGCCCCGCGAGCTGCAGCAGAAAGCTGCTGTGACCGATCCACGTCAGCGTGAGAGCATCTGGGGTTGCCCTTGGCGCAATGAACGCGGGACGCGCAACGGGGAAGGATGAAGGATCCGGGTCCGGAGGCCGCGGGTTCTGACGGCGTTCGACCAGAGTCCATTTCAGGAAATCGCGGAAACCATGCAGCTGCGCCGAAGGCCAGGGGTTTCGAAAACCGCCACCCGGAGCATGGTGCGAAGCAGTCGTTGCTGAGGACGATTTGGAGGATGCAGTCATTGGAGCCGCGAATGATACTGAATCGACAAGGTGTTTTGCGTCTACTCAGGCGGGCGGCGCGAGATTTTCCTCGAGGTGCGAAACGGACTTCATTCCGACCAGCGCGGCTGACAAAGGCATGGACTGCGTGAACGCGATTGCCCTGCGTGCGTCAGATCTGAAGCCGGGGAACGCGGCGTGCACCTGCTCCGGTAATCCACGAGTCAGCTGCGACTGCATCAGAGTGGCACTGGCGACGACGGATATGTCCAGCCGATGCGCTGCCTCCAGCGCCGTGACTGGGTCGCGGCCAACGCACTGGGTCTGAGCTCGCACCGCTTCGGTCATTGCGAGGTTGATCGGCAACTGGATGACTCTGAAGTGATGTTCTGCGCCGCCCGCATCGTGCGCCGATGAAACGAGCTCTTCGAGACTCAGGTGGTTTTTGGAATCGGGCGGGACGCGGAATCCGTTCCACGTAGCGCATCCGTAACAGCCAATGAAGCCGCTCTCGACCGCTCGCTCCAATGCGCCGAAAGCATCGCGCACAACCGTCAGAAATTTGTCGCGCGGTAGCGTATCCAGCGCCTGCTCGGGATTGTGGATGTAATAAACGTCGATTGTCTCGAGTCCGAGATTTCTTCTGCTGCGCTCGATTTGATCCTCGAGAAACTGCGCGGTCAAGCAATGACCACCTGCAACGACATCCGCAGGATCCATGATCCCGCGCACGAAATACTCCTCCTCGAGAAATCTGCGGTAATCTTCCTTGGTTGCCGGCGGATTTCCGTCGAGCGGGATGTATCCGCCTTTCGAGCAAACGATTATCTGGTCGCGTTTGACCTTGCCGCTGGCTACACTTTTCTGAATCGCCTTTCCCAGCGCGCGCTCTGATCGCTGACAGCGATAGTTGATGGCAGTGTCGAGGATGTTGACGCCACGCTCCAGCGCGGCAGCAGCGGCAACCGTATATCGCATGTCTTCTTCGTCGTCGCACTCACCGAGGTAGGTGCCGAGGCCAAGCGAAGACACGAAGGTGCCGTTGGCGAGCGTTCTATAGAAATTCTGCGGCCGCGATTTCGAGAATTGCTTTCGCAAAGTGCGCGTGCCGTCCGCGGAAGCACGGCCCTTCATTAACGTCTGTGCAGCTTGCGTTCGTGGCATGGCGGAGAGGCTACGGACACCTGGAGTGTAACGCAAGGGACACAGCAAATGCCCTGGCCCCTACGTTGCTAACTGATATACACATTCGATTACCCACACACTCACCGACGGTGAAATCATACCTTTGCGTGGCAATCGCGCTTGCGGCATGTGCGCCGCAGCGTCCTGTCGTATTGCCGACAGTGCAACTGTCTGCCGACACAACAACAGAACGATCATCGCCAAGAGTATTCGACACTCGGCGCGATGATCCGTTCGTCAGCACGGATCGCATCGACTGGCCCGGACCCAACGGCTATCGATCGGCTTCGGGCGTGCCGGGGCCCGACTATTGGCAGCAGCGCGCCGACTACACCATCAAGGCGTCACTGGACACAGCGACGACAGCAATCACTGGCTCGGTCGAGATCAGATACACCAACAACTCGCCCGACACGCTGCGTTATGTCTGGCTGCAGGCCGATCAGAATCTTTATCGCACCGGGAGCAAAGGCTCTGCGCTCTTCCCCGCCGACTCGCGGTGGGGCGTAAGGGGTTTCGAGGGCGGCTACGCTTTCAGCGACGTCCGCGTCAACGGTGTCGCCGTGCAGCCACGCATCAACGACACGATGATGCGATTGGATCTGCCATCCCCACTGCTGCCGCGCGGCGGGAAGGCGACGATCGCGATCCGCTACTCTTTCCGGGTTCCGGAGCACGGCTCCGATCGAATGGGGCGTGACAGCGCGCTGTACGAGCTCGCTCAGTGGTATCCGCGCATGGCCGTTTACGATGACGTTCGCGGCTGGAACACCGATCCGTATCTCGGACAGGGCGAGTTCTATCTCGAGTATGGCGACTACGATTATTCCGTGACTGTGCCTGCTGGATATGTAGTCGCCGGCAGTGGCGTGCTGCAGAATCCCGATGAAGTACTCACGTCCACGCAGCGTCAAAGGCTCGCGTCGGCGTCGCGCAGCAACGAAGTCGTCTCAATCATCACGCAAGCTGAAGCCGCAGCAGCCAGAACGCACGCAGCGGCGGGCACCAGGACCTGGCGATTTCGCGCGCAGAACGTGCACGATGTGGCTTGGGCCGGAGCGCCCGACTTCAGATGGGATGCGACGAGCTGGAATGGAATCCTGACGCAGGCGTATTACGAATTTCCTAAAGCAGGTCGGGCGTGGGAGCAGGCGGCCGAGCAGACGCAGTGGACGATCAGGCAGTACTCCGAGCTGTTCCTTCCTTATCCGTATCCACAAGCAACGTCCGTTGCCGGACCGGTAGGAGGGATGGAGTATCCGATGTTCGTGATGGTGCATTACGGCTCGAGTGATCCAACCTCGATCTTCGGCACCATCAATCACGAGCATGGCCACGAGTGGTTCCCGATGATCGTCGGCTCGAACGAGCGTCGGTACGCGTGGATGGATGAGGGGTTCAATACTTATCTAAACGGTTTTGCGCAGGAAGCGCGGTATCCGGGACAATCGGCGTATCCGGCGTACCTGAAAAACTGGTCCGACGCCGTAGCGGCGGGAACGCAATCTCCTTTGATGACTGCGCCGGATAACATCGATCCAACCGCGTTGGGTGCAATCGGTTATCGAAAACCCGCTGTGGTACTACTGACGCTTCGCAACCATGTTGTGGGCCCAGCCGCGTTCGATGCTGCCTTCCGCGAGTACATCCGCGCCTGGGCGTTCAAGCATCCAACCCCCGGCGATTTCTTCCGCAACATCGAGAATTCGACGGGCGAGGATCTTTCCTGGTTCTGGCGGGGCTTTTTCTACACGACTGACGTGCTCGACATCGGCATCGACAGCGTTAGCATGCGAGAGTCGGACGGAGAGCAATTCGCCGTAATCGCGCTGCGTCGGAACACGTCCATTCCATTTCCCGTGAGGCTACGTGTCGCGTACGCGGATGGAACGAGCCAGGATTTCAGTCTGCCAGTGAATATCTGGGCTCGCGGAAATCGATTCGATGCCGTTCTTCCAGCGCGCGCGAAAGTCGTGGGAGTCAGATTGTGGCCGGATCCGTCGGTGCCCGACTGGAATCCAGCCAACGATACCTGGGGAAGTCCGCCGTCAGGAAATCCCGCACGACCGGTTACCACCAAATGATTGTGGTCGTTTGGAATAGGAGTGCCGTGCGAATAGATTGCAGGCGTTCAACCAGAAACAGTCAGAGGATCAAGTAATGCCGGATTTTGGAAGCTGGGCGTCCGCGTGGTGGAAGCCAGTTCTGTTCATTATCGTTGCCGGACATCTCACCAATGTGTCCGTTACCCTGTTCTTGCATCGGGCACAAACCCACCGCGGGGTGAAGCTTCACTACCTCGCCGCGCTGCCGATGCGAATCTGGCTGTGGCTTTCGACGGCGATCGTCACCAAGGAGTGGGTCGCGTGTCATCGAAAGCATCACGCTTTCGCCGATCGCGAAGGAGATCCACATAGCCCGCTGATGGAAGGCTTGCGGAACATCATCCTCAAAGGCGCGTTCTATTATAGAAAGGCGGTTCGCCAGCCCGGCGTCCTCGACAAGTACGGAAAAGGCACGCCAAACGACTGGCTCGAACGGCATCTGCTGTCGCCACTCAACTGGCTGGGCATCGTGATCATGATGGGCGTCGACATCTATCTGTTCGGGTTTTTCGTCGGTCCGCTGGTGTGGGGTATCCAGATGATCTGGATCCCGTTCTGGGCCGCTGGAATTGTGAACGGAGTCGGACACGCGATCGGCTATCGCAACTTCAACGTCAAGGACGAGAGTCGGAACATCTCCCCGATCGCGATCTGGCTGGGTGGCGAAGAGCTGCACAACAATCATCACGCCGATCCTCATTCGGCGAAGTTCAAGGCAAAGTGGTATGAGTTCGATATTGGGTGGATTTACCTGCGGCTGCTCTCCTTCTTCGGATTGGCTGAGATCGCCTACGCGCGCAACAACTAGAGCTGCGCGTGGCTGAAACGGTTACCTGCGCGCGTTGCGGGCAAACGCGCGCAGGATTTGTTAAGCCTCCCTTCCCCGGACCGGTCGGGGCTCGCGTCGTCGAAGAAATCTGCCAACAGTGCTGGGCCGACTGGCTCAAGCAGCAGACGATGCTGATCAATCATTACGGGCTGAACGTGATGGATCCCCAGGCGCGCACCTTTCTGACGCGGAATATGAGCGCCTTCCTCTTCAAGAGCGGCACGTCGTCCGACATCGACACGAGCAAAAAAGGCACGATCTCACATTGAGGACGCGGAAGTTGAAAAAGTTCGCCGCTCTACCTCTCCTGATTCTCGCCGCCGGTTGCGCAACGCTGAGCAGCGGCACCACTTCGAGCTCCAACTCGACTTCGCCGGCGTGGACCGATTCGCTAATGCGCACGATGACCTTGCGCGAAAGAGTCGCGCAGCTGGTCTGGCCGAGCGTGTTTGGCGACTACGTCTCGGGTGATTCTCCGCAGTGGCGGCGCCTTACCCAGTATGTAGAGCAGGAAAAAGTCGGCGGCTTCACCATTTCTGTCGGATCACCAATCGAAGTCGCCGCGAAGCTCAACGCGCTCCAATCGATGAGCAAGGTGCCGCTATTGGTTGGCGCGGATCTCGAGGCAGGAGCGGGATTCCGCGCGCGTGGCGGCTATTTCGTGCCAAATGCCATCGACCTCGGCGGCGCGGTGGTGTTTCCGCCGGAAATGGGACTTGGGGCGACTCGTGACACCACACTCGCATACGAGCAAGGCCGTCTGACCGCGCTCGAAGGCCGAGCGCTCGGAATTCACATCGCCTACGCGCCGGTGCTCGACGTCAACAACAATCCGGCCAACCCTGTCATCAACACGCGCTCGTACAGCGAGGATCCTGAGCTGGCGGCACGAATGGGCGTTGCCTTCATCCATGGCCTGCAGGATCACGGCATGATCGCGACCGGAAAACATTTTCCAGGTCATGGCGACACCGGCGTGAACTCGCACCTCGCCCTGCCGATAGTTACGGTGAGCAGAAGCAGACTGGATACCGTGGAGCTGGTTCCGTTCCGAGCTGCTGTGAACAGTGGAGTCGGAGCGATAATGTCATTTCACGGCGCGATGCCCGCGCTCGATTCGTCCGGGGTCCCCGGAACCTTGTCGCCGAAAGTCGTGACGGGCTTGCTGCGCGGAGAATTGGGCTTCCGCGGCATCATCATCTCCGATGCAATGGACATGCGCGGAGTACTCGATCAGTTCGGGGCCGACGAAGCAGCAAAGCGTGCGATAGCAGCTGGAATCGATGTGTTGATCCAGCCACTCGATGTCTCGCAAACCATTGACGCGGTAATTGCCGGCATCAATGAGGGCAGGTACACGCAGGCGCGTATCGATTCGTCGGTGCGTCGAGTGCTGGAGACGAAGCGCAAGCTGGGCCTGGCGCAGAACAAGCTGGTTGATCTCAACGCTTTACGCTTCGCGGTCGGTGACAGCTCGAGCGCGCAGGTCGCGCGTCTCGCGGCAGAAAAATCGATCACGCTGGTTCGTGATTCGGCGCGACAGGTGCCGGTGCTCGATTCGACGAAGCGAGTCTTGTCGATCACTCTCGCGCGGCGCGCTGATCTGTCGGCGGGAAACGCGTTCAACGCGGAGCTGCGCATGCGGCTGCCAAAACTGCGGACTGAATTTACGTCGATGGAGGATGCGAGTCTCAACTATCCACGACTGCTCGCCGCCGCAGATTCGGCAGATGTGGTGATCGTCGGATCCTACGTCGGTCAGAGCTGGGACGCGACGAGCGCGAGTGCGCCGGAAGCGTTCACGGGTTTCGTGCAGACGCTGGTGTCGCGGGGAAGAAAACCAATCGTTGTCGCGTTCGGTAATCCGTATCTGCTTCAGCAGCTTCCCTGGGTTGGAACGTATCTCGTGGCGTGGGGCGGATTTCCGGTTTCCCAGGTCGCCGCTGCTCGTGCGCTGACAGGTGCTGCGCGGATCACCGGCCGTTTGCCGATCAGTATTCCGCCTTATGCAGCGATCGGAGTCGGCGAAGAAAGACCGGCGCGTTGACGATTCGATTTTTCAGTCTTATATCAATGGCTCCCGCCGCCGCCGATTTCTAAGTCGGCAAACACCACAAAAAATCTCTCATGCGACCTTGACTTTAGTCGCAGATGGTGACTAATTCGCTGTCACCATGCGCGATCGCTCATCCCGGACCGGATCCTTCACCGTTGATGTGGTGCTGGTCACGGCGATGCGAAACGAGCTGGCGATTCTGCTCACGCGGAGTGGAAGTGATCGCGAGCGATGGTCGTTGCCGTGGCGCTTCACACAGGCCGGAGACTCGCTCGATACGGTGGCGGCGAAATGCGCGGACGAAGCCCTGGGCGAGCAGCCAAGCTGGTTGGAGCAAATCGGCGCATTTGGTGACGGAAGGCGCCACCCAAGCGACACTGAGGTATCAGTTGCATTTGTAGGACTGGTGCCACATGAAACTGCTTCACCGCACGCAGGCTACACCTGGTTTCCGATGTCGGACCTGCCCCCGCTTTCCCCTCGGCAGCGTGCGATGGCCGAAGCGGCGACCCGCGTCATGCAAAGCAGACTCGATCAGGCCCCGATCGCGTTCCGTCTGCTCCCCGCCACCTTCACGCTGAGCGAGCTGCAACAGATGTATGAGCTTCTGCTCGGTAAACGCTTGCACAAAGCGAGTTTCCGCCGTGCCCTTCAGTCGGCCTGGCTCGTCGAACCTACGGACGAATGGCGCAGTGAAGGGCGCGGAAGACCCGCGCAGCTTTTTCGTTACCTACCGAAGAAAAAGCGTAGACTGCACCGTGGCGTGAGATTTGACTTTCTCTATCCTTAAAGCAGTAACGGGGTAGTATCGAAACAGCAGTACGCCTCGGAACTACTTGCGGCCACGGTGTATTAGTTGCAATGTGTACATAAGGAACACCCTGAACCCGGGGCCTGATCACAATGCTGGCGTATCTCGATAGCTTGTGCGCAGCACTACTCGCTCGAGACAGTGCGGAGATCCAGCGGCTGCTTTCCCTGCCAGCCGCGAGAGATCTTCCACGTCGAGTGCGCGAAGAGGCAGTTGCCATTTCCCGCGCGGGCAACCGGAGTTTCATGGCCCCTATCCATGCTCTCCATTTCTACTACAAGCTCACTCACATGGTTGACGAGTCGAGCGATCCGATCTTCGGCGACGCTTCGAAGCACGGTGAGGGCGAAGGCGGCCAGATGGAGCTGCCACTCCGCAAAGTAGGAAACGGCGGCCGTTAAGGTTTAGCGCGCGCGCTCAAACCAGCGCACGGAGCGAGTTTTTCTTCTTCATCGCTTCGCCCCAGATATCGCCAATCTTCTCAAATCTCTCGGCGGCGTTGCCGAGGTGGAAGTCGCGCGGATCCAGATCGTCGGTCAGCTCGCTCCAGCGCAACGGAGTCGAGACAGTTGCACCGGGCTTCGCGCGCACGCAATACGGCCCGGCTACAGTTTTTCCCTGAATGTTCTGCAGGTAGTCGACATAAACCATCGCCGCACCGCGGGCTTTGACCATCCGCTCGATCGTCGCTTCCTTTGGATGCGCGCTCGCAACTTTCGTCGCAATTACTTGTGCGACGAGTGTCGCAGCTTCGTTCGGCGTGCGAGGTGGCAACGGTAGATAGATGTGTAATCCTTCCGAGCCGGACGTCTTGATGGCGGCGTGGAGGCCAAAGCCATCGATGGCTTCCTTCGCCCATCGTGCAACCTGCACCACCCGCTGGAAATTCGCGCGTGGCCCCGGATCCAGATCGATGATCGTGTAGTCCGCGAATTCCAGGGTGGGTACGTGCGAGTGCCAGGGATCAACCGAGATCGCGCCGAGCTGGATCGTGTAAAGAAGCGTCAGCAAATCTCCACCGATGTAACGAGCCTGCTTGTCGCCGTTGTCGGTAATGATTTCCTCCACACGCACTTCAGCCGGGGTCGTTTCGGAAGCTTTCTGTTGATAAAAGCTTTCGGAATCGATGCCGTTGGGAAACCGCTTCAGAACCAGCGGGCGATCTTTGACTGTGGGCAGGATGAAGTCGGCGATGCGCGCGTAATAGCGCATCACGTCGCCCTTGGTGTACTTGGCCTTGGGGAAGAAAACTTTATCGAGATTGGAGACTTTGAGTTGCTGATTCCGCCCGAGCTCGATGGTGCCGTCGCCGCGACGCTCTTCAATCTCCGTCAGCTGCTCGATGATCGACCCGGTGCCGATCTTCGATGAGCGTTTTCGCGAGCTACCGGTGGCTGCGCGCTTCGACTTGCTGGTTTTTTTCTGCACGCTCTGTTTCTCCACGACGACTTCACGCGCGTCCTTGTCGTCGCGAACGCCGAGGAAGATCGGCTGACGCAGGCGACGATCGGCGGTCCATTCACTGAACTTTACCTCGACAACGACCTTCGGCTCTACCCAGTGCGGCTTCTCGTTGGTCTTCGGCGTTTCCGCGAACGGCGAGGTTTTGCGCTCGAGCGGCTTTAGTCGCCGATACATATCCTCCAGGCCTTGTCGCGTGAAGCCACCGCCGGTGTGACCGGCGTAGATGAAGCGATCCTTGTCGAAGTACCCAAGCAGTATGGCACCAATGTGCTCGCGAGTGTTGCGCGGCTCGGTGTAGCCGCCAACGACGAACTCCTGTCGGAATTCGATCTTCAGCTTGAGCCAGTCCCTGGAGCGATTGCCGGGCTCGTAGAGCGAATCGACGCGCTTGGCGATCACGCCCTCCCAGCCCTGGCGTCGCGCCTGCTCGAGCATCTTCTTGCCATTGCCCTCGGCTGACTCTGTCACGCGCAGCTGTGGTGTTTCGTATTTGCCGACGCGTTTGACAAGGTGCTCTCTCCGTTCGGACCACGGCTCGTGCAGCAGTACTTCGCTGCCGTCCATCAGCATGTCGAAGAGAACGAGAGCGGCCGGTGACGACGAGGTGCGGCGCTCGATGATATCAGCGTCCTTGACGTGCATCCGGCTCTGAAGCTCCTGGAAGCGCGCCGGCTCGCCATCGATGAGCGCGACGATCTCGCCATCGAGCACTACCGGGCGCCTGACCTGTGAAGCGAGCTTCTTGAGAGCGGCAACGATCTCCGGGAATTGCTTCGCTTTGTCCTTGCCGTTTCGAGTAATGAGCTTCACATCGCTCGACGTGGCAAAGGCCAGAACACGCACTCCGTCGTATTTCGGCTCGAAGGTCCAGCCAGCGCCGGGAATCTCAGTGCCAATGCTCGCGTACATCGGCTCGAGGGACGACGGCATTTTGGCCGCCGCCTTCTCTTTCTTCTGCACTGGTCGCGCTGCGGTGCGAGTCTTTGCAGCTGTTGAAGCGACCTTTGCTTGGGGCTTGCGGTTGCTGTGCCAGACGCGGCTCTTTCCCTCCGCGATTTCATCCATCGTCCGCCCTGTGTCGACAGACGTCATGTTCTCGGCGACTACATCATCGGTGGTCGCGTATTCATCGCGATGTTTGATCAACAGCCATTGAGGCTTCGACGAGTTGGAGGCGTCGCGCGAATACTTCATGCGGATCAGCGCAAATGATCCGTGCAGGCGCTCGCCGTGGAAGGTGATCTTGAGATCGCCTTTTCTCAGCTGCTCGCGAAGCACTTCCTCTTCGTCATCCGCGGAAGTCGCGGTGTCCGACGAATAGGTGCCGCGATCCCAGAGCATCACGGTACCGCCGCCGTATTCTCCCTTCGGGATCGTACCTTCAAAGGTGTTGTAATCGATCGGGTGATCTTCGACCTGCATTGCGAGTCGCTTCACCGTTGGATCGAGGCTAGGGCCTTTGGGCACCGCCCAGCTTTTCATCACGCCATCGAGCTCGAGTCGGAGATCGAAGTGCAAATGGCTGGCGGCGTGTTTTTGAATCACGAAGCGAAGCCGGCCGGGGCGCGCCGGCGCGACCGCCGCATCTCCCGACGGTTCTTCCGTCCGATTGAAATCACGCTTGCGCCGATACTCGGCGAGCTGTGAGCGGGCGGCGGACGAACTGCGAGCTGATTTTACAGCCATATGTAAAGCTTAAGCAGTTCTTTTCTTGCGCGCCTTCGCTGGCTTACGGGTGGCAGCGACTTCCTTCGACTTTGCGCGAACTGAGCCTTTCTTCCGCGTACCTTCCTCGAGACTCGCGCGCAACTTCGACATCAGATCGAGGACGCCACTGTCGGGTGTCTCTTCCTGCGGACCCTCGAGCTTGGCGGTCTTGCCTTTCATCTTCGCCTTGATGATGCGCATCAGATTGGCGCGATAGTCGTCGGTGTACTTCGTCGGGTCGAACGGCTCGGCGAGGTTGGTGACGAGCTGTTCAGCCATCTGCAGCTCCTGCGGACGCACGACGTCCGCGGCGGGGAAGCTGAACTCATTCACATCAACGAGCTCGTTGGCGAAGCGCATGATCTCGAGCACGAGTGCTTCGCCAACGACTTTGACGGCGACGAGATGTTGGGATTGGCGAATGATGATTTTCCCGATGCCGATCGATCCCGTTTGGCGAATCGCTTCGCGGAGCAGAGCGTAAGCTTTCTCGCCGCCCTTGGCGGGAACGAGATAGTACGGTGTCTCGAAGTAGCGCGGATCGATTTCGTCCTGTTTGACGAAGTCGAGAATGTCGATGGTTTTCGATTGCTCGACGGCCGCGGCTTTGAAGTCTTCGTCGGTCATCACGACGAATCTGCCTTTCTCGTATTCGTACCCTTTTACGATCTCGTTCCACGGTACGGGCTCGCCGTCCGCCTGGCAGATACGCTCGTATTTGACAGGTGAGAGATCTTCTTCGTGGAGGAGTCTGAAGCTGATATGATCCGCGCGTACGGCGGTCTTCAGCTCCACGGGGATGTTGACGAGGCCGAATGTCAGCGAGCCTTTCCAGATTGCGGCCATCTCTTACCCCTCCGAATTCGAGTCAGTGATTAACCGTGCATCAAAGCAAATCAAATGCCGAGTGTGGAAAGCAAGTTTTGTGATACCGCTAGATGCAAAAAAGCCCCGTCAGCAACGGGGCTTTTTTTATCGAAACTGCGGGGAGTTATGAACCGACTTTTGTCACGTCGGCAGCTTGCGGTCCTTTCTGTCCCTGGACGACCTCGAACTCTACTTTGTCGCCCTCCGCGAGAGATTTGAAACCAGAGCCTTGTATTGCGCTGAAATGGACGAACACATCGGGTCCACCTTCGCGCGAGATGAAGCCAAAGCCTTTGGCGTCGTTAAACCATTTTACTGTTCCAGTGATTCTTGCCATTGAACTTATCCTCTCCCAACAGGGCAATTCGTAGAGCGGCTACCGTAGGCGAAGCGAAATGCAGTTGCGCCTTTCACATCACCGAATAGTAATCGGATTGATGTACTATCCCTAAGGCAGTCCCCTGAGGCGGGCAAGTTTTGTGCAAGAAATCGAGATGCGGCTCACGCAGCGCCGGCGACGTAATGCGCCGAGCGACCGCAACTCTTGCAGCGAAGCGTGACGTGTGTGTAAGGGGGCGGGGGAGTCTGGCCGGGGTCGCGCTCGATTGTGCCCGAGCAGGATGGGCAGCTGAGGGGAGATCCGCTGCGGTCGTTACTGATAAGGAACAGTGCCTGAGCGGGGTTGTACGCGTTCGGACGTGGCTTGCGCATGAGCTCTCCAGTTGCAACAACACGGCGCCTTCCGGCTGGCGTCGCATACGGTTTTTTGACGGCTACCCTTGAGAAGAAAAGCCATCCAGATCCATGAGCGGCTCGGCGCAGGGCTGACACTGGTGCTCGTCACAGCGTGCGGTCCGCGTGCCCATATACCGCTCCGACCGGCCAATCTGCCGGGCGCGCTTGCTCCAACCGATAGTGGAACCCAGTTGGCCCGGCGCCTAGCACCGGTCTTATACCTGCAAAAGGATGAAACGTTCCCGCTGGAACGGGTGGTCGCGGTACTCCACCCTGACCGCCCAATAATCGCCTACCATTTGCTGTGGCGGGACGACGTCCACGGGTCCTGGATTCCGTTTACGGTGCCCACCGACGAAGAAGTCCTATGGGTGGGATACGATTCAACCCACGCTCCTGTTGATGTCTGGACCTACTGGCATGGGCACATCCTGCACACGCCGTGGCCACGCTCTCAGGTCGCAATCGACGTGCAGTGGGGAAAGCATGGCAGCATGCCGCGGAACGTGCGCGAGAGCGATCTCCCGAAAATGCAGTCGCTCAACTTCTTCTACGCGATGACGATCTTCGGCGAGCCGGACATCCTGCTCGGCGATCTGACGCGAAAAGGACCCATCTGCTTTTGTCACGGCTATGACCGATACCGCCAGTTCACACGACCGCTCCTGGTCTCCGGAAGAATCGACGCAGTGGTGCGCGCCGAAGACGCGAGTGCGGTGCTCAAGGAAGTTTTCGGCAGAAAGTATTCAAACAAGCACCGCTGGCCGTAGCCCGCAGGTCAAGGAGACAAAAAAACTCCGGCGACTTCTCGCCGGAGTTTTTTCTTCGCGTCTGTGCTTTGCTAACGCTTATCGATGGGTTGAAGCCGAGGCCGTGGTCTGCTGCTCCTTTGCCGCGATCGCAAAGAGATCCTTTTGAGAGTTGCTCTGCTTGAGCACATCGATCGCGTGCACGAGCTGATTGTCGTCAGTCACGCTCCGACGCTTCGCGGTTGAATCGCCAAAGGCGAGACGAGCGACGGTATTGCCGAGCAGACGATCCACTTCTGGCCCAGCCTGTTCGTACAGGGTGCGATCGACTGCAACGCCCTTCGACTGGAGCCGGCGATAGAACTCTTCGCGCCACGACGTCGGAACGACGAAGTCAGGCTTCACCGTCTTCTTGAGCTCGAGCGAGTAGTCCATCAACGTCGCTCTCACATCCGCCGTCTTCGGGGCGAAGGCGTTGAAGAGCTTCTGCTCCGGAGTGGTCAGCGTGTCCGGCCGAACGATAATGTCCGGCGTGATCGCGCCGCCACCGTAGACGACTCGACCGGCGTCGGACTTGAACGCGGGACGAGAGCGACGAACCGAGTCGGTCTCGAGTGAATCCGGCATCACTTCCACAAATTCACCGCTCGGCAACAGCTTGCGTTCTTTCTGAATGGAGCGGCCGCTCGGTGTGTACCACTTCGCCGTCGTCATCTTGAGAGCGTAGCCGCCTTCGAGCGGGAAGACGGACTGCACCAGTCCTTTGCCGAACGACGTAGTGCCGACGATCAGCGCGCGGTCGTGATCCTGCAACGCACCGGCGACGATCTCGGATGCCGAGGCGCTTCTGCCATCGGTCAGCAGGATGAGCGGGATGCTTGGAGCAACCGGATCATCACTGGCAACGAATGTCTGATTCTCCCCGTTACGGGCGCGAATGCTGGATATCTGCTGGCCTTTGTGCAGGAACAGATTGCTGACGCTCAGCGACTGATCGAGAATGCCGCCCGGATTGCCGCGGAGGTCGATGATGATTCCTTTCGCACCCTGCCGCGTGAGTTTGGTGACGGAGTTTTCGATCTCATCTCGCGCGCTCTCGTTGAACTGGAGGAGCGGGATGTAACCGATGTTGCCATCGAGCATGATGGCGTACGGCACGGCGGGGATATTGATGACCGCGCGAGTGAAGGTGATCGGGATCAGCTCGGTAACGCCGGGTCTGGAGAACTTGACCACGACCCTGCTCCCAGGATTGCCTTTCAGCGCATCGGACGTCTGCGAGACGGTCCAGCCGCGAATGTTGGTAGTGTCGATGAAGTTGATGCGATCGCCTTCCTGCACGCCAGCCTGCTCGGCGGGTGTGTGCGGGAATACACGCTGGACCGTGATGAAGCCCTGCGTCTCGGCGATCTCCATTCCGATGCCGGCGTAACGGCCATTGGTTTGGGCGTTAAACGTCGACAGCTCTTTCGGAGAAAGCAGTACGCTGTACGGATCGTTCAACTCGTGGACGAGACCACGAGCGGCCTTTTCATAGAGCGTTGCCTGGTCGACGGTATCGACGAAGCGCGTCGAGACAATGCTCAGGACCTGGTCGAGGAGGCGTGCGCCCTGCTGGCTTTCGCGCTCCTGGAAAACGAAGCCTCCTGCCAAGACTGGAACCAGGGCCAGGCAGAAAAGCAGACTCTTTCTCGTTCGGGACATACTGAGACTCGGATTGATTGAAAGTGCCCTTGTCGTAAGTCGACTGAGGCCAACTGATTAGATACGCCGTACTGGTACTTAGTGTTCCTAGGACGCACAAAAGGCACCATCGGAACGGGCGCCCTCAAGCAGCGCGAGAAGCCAGCACGTAATCTACCAGCCAATCGCGGTTCAGCTGACGAAATGTAGCATCCCTGAGCAGCCCAGCCGCGAGAAGCATCTCGTGCGCGGGTTGGAGCACTCGTTGCAAATGAGACGGATACCGCTGGGTTAGCGGGAGTTGTTCGGCAAGGAGGGTCAGTGGCACGCGCCAGGTAACCATTCCTTCTTCGCGCGCGACCTCCAGCAAGCGATAGAGGCGACGCGCAACCGGATTCGTCAACGAGAGGTAGTGGTTGGCTGACAGAGTGACAATGTGACCAGCGGCGATATTCGACCGGATCACCGGACCGATGGTGACTCGCGCGTCGCCAGGTTCGGACGCGGCGAGCACCGGAAACAGGGTAAACTGCTCGCGCTCCGCGAGGCGTCTGCGCGCGATGGAAACTGACGAGAGTATGGTAAATCGACCTTCTAGCGGCTGTCCCTCCCTTGCTGCAACGTACACCCCACTCGATTCCAGTGTCGTGCGCTCGAGTCTGGTGAGTGCCGAGCGCAGCTGTTCGTACGTTCTGCCATCAACGCGCCGGCCTATCGAGCGCAGGAATGCGTGGAGAGTGAAGCTGATTACGCCGTCTTCGGGCGCTCCCGCTTCGTGGTAACGATGCAGGAGCTCAATGTATACGTCCTGGTCGAAGGTGCCTGGCAGCCGATCACCGGGACTGGGCAGCACCCTCCAGCGCCCACCGCTTTCTGGAGAAAACGAGATTGCGGTGTCCTCGGCGGAATCGCTGAGACGAAAAACCGGAAGGGCCTCGAGGGACCGGTCGAGAACGATAGCGCGCGTCGCGGTTCGACGACGGGCCACGAAGGTCATGCAGGGAGAATATGTCACTGATCAAGTACATTGCAATCGCGGCGCTGGTTCTGTTCGGAGTAGTGCTGGCGCTGATTGGCATCCTCTCGGTCACTCACGACACGCCTGTTCGCAGCGTGCTCGCGGAGGGCGATCGCGGGGGGCCGCCCAGCATTGAAGATCCGCTGTTCGCTCACAGCATTGAGCTGTTCACCGGAACGCATCTCGATTCCGGGAACAACGTCCAGATATTGCTCAACGGCAATGGCACTTACCCGCAGCTGTGGAAGGACATCGCGTCCGCGCAGCAAACGGTCACCGTGCAGATGTACTATTCGCAACCAGGTGCGGTTGCTGACACGATGGCCAAGTATCTGATCGATCGCGCCCAGCACAAAGTGCGGGTGCTATTGCTACTCGATGCATTTGGCTCGCAGCCGCTCAAGAAGGAATGGATCGCGAAGCTGAAGCGCGCCGGGGTTGAAGTAGTATGGTTGCGTCCTTTGCGATGGTACACGCTACAGAAAGCGGCGCAGCGATCTCACGTGCGTGTCGTGGTTGTCGATGGACGCATCGGTTACACCGGCGGCTTCGGGCTCGCCGACTATTGGCTCGGCGACGGGCACCATGAAGACCAGTGGCGCGAGACCAACGTGCGGTTCGAAGGTCCAACGGTCGCGGCGCTGCAGGCTGCATTTGCGGCGGGATGGGCAGAGGCGACGGGCGAGCTGCTCACCGGTGACATGTTCTTCCCGCAGACCTCGTTCGCCAACGCGGGGAACGTTGAAGCTGGTCTAATGCACAGCATCCCCAGCACCGGGAGCACGCCAGCCGAGCGGTTTCTCGCGCTTTCAATCGCGGGCGCGCGACATACGCTGTACATCACCAACTCGTATTTCGTACCGGGAGAAAACTTCCTGCGGATATTGCTGAAGGCAGCGCATCGTGGCGTTGACGTGCGTGTTCTGACAGTGAGCAATAAAACCGACGTGAAGACGACGTGGTACGCCGGCCGTACGTACTATGAGCCGTTGCTCGAAGGCGGCGTGAAGATCTACGAATACCAGCCGACGATGATGCATGCGAAGACGATGGTAGTCGACGGCATGTGGTCTTACATAGGCTCGATGAACTTTGACAACCGTTCGCTCTCGTTCAACAACGAGTCGTTGCTGCTGGCTCTCGACCGGAATGTCGGCGCGCAGATGGATTCCGTCTTTCTTGACGACATCAAGTGGTCGAAAGAGATCAAGCTCGATGAATTCAGGAAGCGGCCACTGGCTGGCCGGATTCTCGAATGGGGAGCCCAGAAGCTGCGCAGAGTGCTGTAAAGCAGGCGTGAAGATCTGATGGCGCGTGCAGTAAGCAAGACCTCGCCACTGGGCCGCTTTCATCCAATCGTTCGGAAGTGGTTCAAGGAGACACTGGGCGCGCCGAGCGATCCACAGCGCGAAGGATGGCCGGCGATTGCTAGCGGTGAGCACACTCTGGTGCTGGCGCCGACAGGCACTGGCAAGACCCTGGCGGCGTTCCTGTGGGAGCTGAACGAGCTGATCGTGAGCGGCATGAAGGAGCCGCTGCCGAATTCGGTGCGCCTGCTCTACATCTCGCCGCTCAAGGCACTCAACAACGACATTCAGCGCAATCTCGATCGCCCACTGCGCGAGCTGAAGGAACGCTTTGAGGCCGAAGGGAAGCAGTTCCCTGAGATTCGCGTTGCAGTTCGCACGGGTGATACACCGGCTGCAGCGCGCGCGAGAATGTTGCGGCGTTCACCGCACATTCTGATTACGACGCCCGAATCCTTGAACATCATGCTGACGACGCTGAAGGGTCGTGGGATGTTCAGCGGCGTGCGCGCTGTAATTGTCGACGAGATTCACGCGATTGCAGGAACGAAAAGGGGAGCACATCTGGCGCTGACACTCGAGCGCCTGGAAGCGTTGGTCGAGAAACCACCGCAGCGAATTGGATTGTCTGCAACGCAGCGGCCGCTCGAGGAAGTAGCTCGTTTCCTTGGTGGATGTACGAGCGATGGTGAGTCGCCGACGTTCCGACCGGTGACGATCGTGGACTGCGGTCTCACCAAGGAGATGCAGATCCAGGTCGAGTCTCCGGTTGCGGACCTTGGGAATGTGGGCGGAAGCATCTGGCCCGCGGTGGCGCCGCTGGTGCTCAAGCACATCCAGTCATCGCGGACGACACTTGTCTTCGTGAACAATCGCGCGCAAGCGGAGAAGATCGCCGCACGAGTGAACAAGCTTGCCGACGAGGAAGTCGCACTGCCGTACCATGGATCGCTGGCGCGAGAACGCCGGTTCATGCTCGAGGAGCGACTGAAGGCCGGTTCGTTGCGCGCGCTGGTGACAACGAGCTCGCTCGAGCTTGGGATCGACATCGGGTCTGTGGATCTGGTAATTCAGCTACAATCGCCGAAGCGAGTGGCAGCAGCGCTGCAGAGAATTGGCCGCGCTGGTCACACGCTTGGCGTTGCCAGTCGCGGGATTCTTGTACCCACGTTCCGCGACGATGCGGTGGAGATTGCGGCAATCGTAGCAGCAATGCGGGCCGGAGACGTCGAGCCAACGCAGGTGGTTCAGAACTCCCTCGATGTGCTGGCGCAGGTCGTCGTCGCGGCGATCTCCGTCGATGACTGGACGAGCGGCGATCTTTACACGTTGGTACGACGCGCCTACCCATATCATCAGCTTACGCGCGCCGCGTTCGACGAAGTTCTCGAGATGTTGTCCGGGAAGTATCCGTCCGATGTCGCAGCGGAGCTCGAGCCTCGCATCACCTGGGATCGGGTCAACGACCGCCTGATTGGAAGTCGTGCGGCGCGGATGACGGCAGTTATCTCCGGTGGAACGATCCCCGATCGCGGGCTCTACACCGTGAATCTTCCGGATCGCACGCGACTCGGCGAGCTCGACGAGGAGTTCGTGCACGAGTCGCGGATGGGCGATGTCTTTCAGCTCGGTTCATCGACCTGGCGAATCGCAGCAATCGAGCACGATCGGGTGGTCGTAACCCCCGCGCCTGGGACACCGGCGAGGATGCCGTTCTGGCACGGCGAATACATGGCGCGATCACTCATGCTCAGCCACCGTGTCGGCGCGCTGCGTCGCGAGCTCGCTGAGGCGCCGAACGAAGAACGGCTGGCCGCCGAGTACGGTTGCGACGCGGCAACGGCGACTTCGCTGGTGAGGTACATCGGCTCACAGCGAGCAGCGACCGGCATCGTTCCTGACGACCGGAACATCGTCATCGAGCAGTTTCGAGATGAGACAGGAGCGGTTCGCATTGTGATCCACGCCGCGTACGGCGGAAGGATCACCGCGCCGTGGGGAATGGCGCTCGCGCAGCGTGTGCGCGAGGCGATCAACGACACGGATCTGCAAGTGCAGACGACGGACGATGGCATCATGCTGCGTCTGCCCGACCTCGGCATGACGACGCCGCTGCAGTCTCTGCTCGGGCTTTCTGGCGCAGAAGCCGAGCAGCTGGTGATGGAGGAAGTCGGATCGACATCGCTGTTCGGTGCGCGGTTCCGAATGAATGCAGCGCGCGCGCTGCTGTTGCCGCGCGGAAATCCACGCCGACGGATGCCGCTGTGGCTGCAGCGGCTGAAATCGCTCGATCTGCTTCAGGTCGTGCGTCAGTTCCCGAGCTTCCCAATTCTCGTCGAGACGTATCGCGAAGTGCTGCAGGATGCGTTCGACATGCAAGGCCTGAAGGAAGTGCTGGGTGAGATCAACGCCGGCAACATCCGCATTCACACAGTGCACACCGATGTGCCTTCGCCGTTCGCGGCGAGCCTGCAATTCGGATTCGTGATGGATTGGTTGTACGGCGACGACACGCCACGCGCAGAACAACGGGCGGCACTGCTGTCGATCGATCGATCGCTACTCGACGAAGTGATGGGTGGCGAAGGCAGCGACGACATCACTCGTGAAGCAATCGAGCAGACTCTCGCGGAGAGGCGGGGAACCGCCGTTGGCCGGCGCGCACGCACCGAGGACGAGCTGGCGCATTTGCTCGATCGCGCTGGTGATCTCACTCAGGAGGAGCTGCAGGCAAGGATTGCATCCGAAGAGGAGGGCCGTCGCGGGGATCCGTTCAGCAAGCTGCTCGAGACAGGGCGAACCGTTGCGATCCCGCTCGGCAATGAGAGTGCGCGCGAATGGCGGCTGATTCTCACTGAGACTTTCCCGCGCTACGTGTCCGCTTTCGGCGCCGAGCAGCTATCGATGGTAAAGGCCGGACGACATCTCAGCGAACAGCCGGCCGCTGTCGCGATTCCCGAGATTCTGCGCAACGCGGTGATCAATCCGTCCGTCGCGCGACGCGAAGTGCTGGCGAGATTTCTGACGCAGTCAGGACCGGTGACCATCGCAGAGGTCAACGCGCGTTACGGCTGGGACGAGCGATGGATCGAGTCTCGACTCGCAGAATGGGAGCGGACCGGCAAACTGATTCGCGGCAAGTTCCGAAAGGAAGTACGAGATCTCGAATGGTGCTCGCGACGAGTTGTGGAGATCGGTCGGCGGCGGGCACTGGCAGCGTTGCGCAAGCAGATCGAAGCGGTGGAGCTGCCGCAGTTCCAGGCATTCATGCATCGATGGCAGCACCTCGATCAGCGCGATCGTCTCGATCCGCTGAGCGGTGCAGAGACTGCAGTGCGACAACTTTATGGTATAGCGCGCCCACCATTGGCCTGGGATCGTGACTATTTGCGCGCGCGGATCGCGGCATACGATCCAGCGTCGCTGTCGAAATTCGCGGCGTCGGGTGAGCTCGTGTGGTCGGGCGAAGGTGTCCACGATCCCGAGACCGGATCGATTCCGCTTCGCGCCGTGCGATTCTTCGAGCGCGGTACTGGCGCGCTGTGGCTGAATCAGGCGCAAGAGCCAGTGTTGAGTGAGAACGCTGAGAAGATCCGCGCGACGATTGCCGAAGAGGGCGCTTCTTTCATCGGCGACATCCAGGCGATTACCGGACTGACGATGCTGGCGGTGCGCGAAGCAATTCGGGAGCTGGTCGCCTGGGGGCTCGTGACAAACGATACGGTCGAAGCGATGCGTGAAGTCGCGCGCTGGAAGCCGATGCTGCCGCGAACTGGAAACGATCCGACTAGTTGGCTGCCCGCGGACTACAAGCCATCGCCGAATCGACGCTATCAACGCATTCGTCCGAATCTGCGTCGTCTGCCGAAGTGGCGCCGACCGGACAAGCCTGGCGCAGCAGTGAGTGGCTGGACGGGTCGGTGGTCGCTGGTGAGACGACGCAGCACCATGGGTCCCGATCTACCAGAAGAAGAACACGCCGAGCGAATCGCGAGACAGTGGCTGACGCGCTATGGAATCGTGTCGCGTGACTGGTGGCGGCGTGAACGGCCGCCAGTGTCGTGGCGTGCGATCTATCGTGAGCTCAAACGACTGGAATTTCGTGGCGAAGTGCGACGCGGGTATTTCGTGAGAGGTCTTGGCGGCGCTCAGTTCGCGCTGCCGGACGCCGTCGAATGGCTGCGCGCAGTCGGCAGCGAAGATTTCTCGCAGGCGGGATACGTAGTGATGGCGGCGAGTGATCCGGCGAACGTCTACAACCTTCCCCTCGAGCTGATCGAGCGTGATCCGTTATCGCGGCCTCGCGGATCAGGCGCGTTGCTGGTAACGCGTGGTGGCCGGATAGCGATCGCTGCCGAGGCGCGGGGCAGGCGATTCACGATTGCGAATTGGCTGACCGCAGAGGAAGCAGCGGCAGCGAAGGCAGCGCTGCGGGAGCATTTGCGCGGAGAGAGAGCCGCGCATTACATCGTCTAACTAGCGGATATCCGCGCGGCCGAGTGCCGCGCGGACTGCCTCGCGCATCGCGATGACTGCTTCTTCGCGTGCGGCCGGAGAGTCTTCGCGCACATGAAGCTCGATGCCATCGGCAACCGGCAGTCGGTGCCAGCGGAGCGACAGATCGTCGTCGTGCGCCACGATCTGATCGACGCCTGACGTGAGCGCTGGCGCGAGCGACTGGGCGATCTTTCGCTCGAGAGCGTCACCAGTGAGATCGCGCATCTCGGCCTTGATCGTCTCCAGGCTCTGCCCTTCGCGCTGACGAATCTTGATCGACAGCAGCTGCAGCAGGTGGCGGTAGCCGTAGGTAGCACCGGTGCCGGTGCCTTCGGGGCGATCGAGCAGGCCCGTGGCTACATAGAATCGAACGGCGCGAGCACTTGGTGCCGCTCGCGCCGATGCATTCGTTGGTCGAACTCCAGCTGCGTCTACAAGAGCTGTTGCGTGGGCCGCAAGTCCTCGGGCGTTCCAGGGAGCGTGTCGAGCGTGCGCGCGGAGGAGAGCGACAGGCGATTCAGCCATGTGGAAAGGATAACGTTAAAGTCTTCAGACCGCTCGTCGTGTGGAAGATCACCAGCGGGTGCCAGAACCGAAATTTCGAAATCGCGCTTGATCTCGCGGAAGCCGCGAAATTCTTCGACAGGCGCCATCGAACCCTGCTCGCCCCAGACGAGCAGCGCGGGCTGACTCAGTCGGCGCAAAGCGTGACGAACGTCGATATTGAGATGACCGGAGAGGAACGCCGCCGGTGCGTGTCTAGCACCACGCTGGTGTGAGGTCGCGTAGTAAATGTCGACGAGCTCCTTGGTTACCAGCGAGTCGTTCGAGTACACCTGCTTCAGGTATCGGCGCAGCGATGGTCGCGAGACCAGTGCATTGAACATCGCGGTGCCCGCGATCGGAGTGTCGACAGCAAGTCGGCCGGCTTCGCCGCCGATACCGACCGGTTCATTCAATCGGACGAGCCCGGACGGCGCGATCAGACACACGGCTGGGAAGCGGTGTGGATCCCGTGCTGCGAGGACGATTGCGTACGCGGCAGACAGCGAGGATGCGACGAGCACGGTTGGCTCATCGATCACTCGACTCACGAAATCGGAGATCAGTGAGATATACAGGCGCGCGGAGTAGCGAATCGCCGGCCGCTCGGACAAACCGAAGCCGAGCAGGTCGAGAGTGTAGACGGTATTGCTGCGGGCGAGTGCGTCAACGTTGTTACGCCATTCATACGACCAGGCTGCGGCGTGGATGCCGTGGAGCAACAGAATGGGAGGCCCGCTCCCGCGTTTGGTAAATGCAACGCGGCGCTCACGCCACTCGAAACCACCCTCCTCGCCACCGATCAGATTGGTGAGCTGATCGACTCCTTTGCGCGCAAAGGCGTTATAAGCGGCGGCGGCGCCGAGCAGGGCACCGCCGGAGAGCAAAATTTTTCGCCACGGTGTTTCGTGTTCTTCAGGATCTTCTCTATCGACCATCAGGCTCCCTCTAACGGGGGCGGGCGGACGTCAGGAAAAAAAGAAAGCGCGGTTACCTTGAGAGTAACCGCGCTTGACTCACTACGCACGGGGTAACGGCCTACCGCCGCGAGCGCCCCCGCGAGGCTGACCGCTTCCGGCCACCCGAACGTCCGCCGGAGCTACCGCGCGACCGCGAGCTGCCGCTTCTTCCCCGCGAGCTGGACTTGCGGCCAGAAGACTTCCGACCGCTGCTACGGGAGGCGCCGGCCTTCCGGCCGCCACTCTTACGACCGCCGGCGCTTTTCGGAGCGCCGCCTTTCCGTCCACCGCCGGAGCGTGAGCTGCCCGAACGACTGCTGCTCTTCTTGGCACCGGACGATTTCCGTCCGCCAGACTTTCGGGCGCCCGATGAGCGGGAGCTGGTCGACGATGAGCGTCCACCGCTTGAGGAGCTGGTGGAACGACTACTGGATGAGCTGGCGCCACCGCCGCTGCTAGCTCTGCTGCTGCCGCCGCCGGCTCCACCACCTGAAGTAGATCCAAAGCCGCTACCGCTACTGGAAGTCGAGGTGCCGCCGAAGGTCGAGGCACCGCCCAAGCCGCTGCTGCCGCTGCTCGCGCCACCACCGGTGCCGCCTCCGAAGCCACTGGTGCCACCGCCACCCATGCCGCTGCCAGAGAGCGATGACTCCTGCTTTTTGCCGGAGCCTTTGGGACGACCACGTCTGCCGCGTGGGGCGCCGCCGCCAAAGATGTCCTCCTCTTCTTCCTCTTCTTCTTCCTCGCCTTCGCCTACGACCGTGGCATCGGTCTCGGCTTCGTCGTCGTCATCCGCGTCTTCAGCGCTGTCCCACAAGCGATCGCTGTGATCTTCGTTGATCGCCCAGCCGCCATCTTCGTCCTCGTCATCATCGTAGGACCGCTTGCCGCGACTGAAGCCACCGAGATCGTCTGGGTCGTCATCGTCTGCGAAACGCAATGGCTCCACTGATTCACCGCTCGGCATTTGTCCTCCCATAGAATGTCAGCACACGCACTGAAGTAGCGCGCAATTTTCAGATTTTGCCCGCTGCACGTCGCGTGCCTCGTACGCAAACACCGAATACAATCCTTGTGCGACCGCGTCAAGACGCAGTTCGAAAATCAGCGAGTTGCCGCTGACTGCAGACTGAAACGTCTCGTTATGATACGAACCAGCGCGTCATAAACAGAAGGGTCGAACTGCTTTCCGACATCTACCGAAAGGTGGTCGAGCGCATCGAGTGGCTCGAGCGGTGCGCGATACGCGCGCTTGGATGTCAGGGCGTCGAAGGTGTCAGCAACGCAAAGGATGCGAGCGCCAAGTGGGATGGCTTCGCCGGCCAGACCGCCGGGATATCCCGCACCGTTCCAGTGCTCATGGTGATGCTCGATGTACTTGAGTGGCTTGGCGATGTGAAACAACGGCGCCAGGATGTCGAGCCCGATCTGAACGTGCCGCTTCACGTGATCATACTCTTCCGCGGTGAGCCGATCCGGCTTGTTGAGGATGTCCTCCCGGATGCCGATCTTGCCAACGTCGTGCAGGCGGCCCGCCACCCTCAAATCCTCGCATGCGGCCTCGTCGAGACCCAACTCTACCGCCAGCTCGCCGGCGAGCTCGGCCACGCGTTGCGAATGACCCCTCAGGTAGAGATCCTTCGCTTCCATCGCATTGATGAGCGTCTCAGCGATGCTCACCGACATCAGGCGTAGCGACTCCTTTTCCTGCTCCAGTTCGACGGTGCGAAGCGCGACTTCGCGGCGGATCAACTCGTCGAGCCGGCGCTTTTCGATCCAATCGCTGCGCTTTGTGAGCGCGCGATCGACAGCCTGCTGGAGGTCGGCGAGCTCCACCGGCTTCATCAGGTAGTCGGTGGCTCCGGCGGAGAGGACCTCGGTCGCGGTCGCGGCGTCATTGACCGCGGTGAGCATGATGATGGCGAGGTCCGCGTCGCGTGCGCGCGCCTGCGGCACGACCTGCACGCCCGTCATCCCGGGCATGCGCACATCGCAAAGCATCAGCGAGAAAGACTGCTTGCCGAGAATCTGAAGCGCCTGCTCGCCCGAACCGGCAATTTCGACGTCATAGCCGCGCGAGCGCAGGAACTTCCGCAGCGCCAGCCGGATTGTCTCTTCGTCGTCAACGATGAGAATGCGCGTCACTTCTTTGGCTCGACGTAGAGGGGAAGAAGAATCGTGAAAGTCGTACCAATGTCCGGGGTGCTGTCGACAGTGATCGTGCCCTCGTGCTGCTGGATGATGCCGTAACTGACGCTCAAGCCTAGTCCGGTGCCTTTGCCGGGCGGCTTGGTCGTGAAGAAAGGCTCGAAGACGCGCTGTAGCACAGACTCGGCCATCCCATGGCCGGTATCGGAGATCACGATCTCCACTGCACTCTGTTTACGCTGCGTCGTCACCGTCAAATGACGAATCTGGGCCTCCTCCATCGCCGATTCCGCGTTGACGAGGAGATTGAGCAGGACCTGCTGCAGCTTCTGCTCGTCGCCGCGGACCTTCGGTTGGCTTTCGTCCAGATGCATGTGGACTTCGATACCGGTCGAGCGCGATGCGAGGGCGCGCAGCCGGACGGTGTGTTTGACGATGGTGTTGACATCGACGACGACATCGCGCGCGTCAGTCTTGCGCGCGAACAACAGCAGATCGCGAATGACGGTGATGGCGCGATCTGCTTCTCGCTTGATCAGGCTCACCGACTCGAGCTGCTCGCCCTGGAGCTGATCTTCGAGCAGCAGCTGGGCGAACGTCGAAATTCCTGTCAGTGGGTTGTTCAGTTCGTGGGCAACGCCAGCGACCAGCTCTCCAATCGCGGCCAGCTTCTCGGTGCGGCCCAGATAGTCAGAGACTTTTCGTTCTTCAGTGAGATTTCTGACACCGATTACCAGACCGACGATGTTATTGCTGGCATCGCGAATGTGGCTGAGGGTAACCGCTGCGGGGAACTCGCTGCCATCCTTGCGGCGGTGCACGTGCTCGCCAGTCCAGAGCGCTTTGTCCTGGGCAATCGGTGGGATGGTCTGGCGTCGTGACGACTGGGACGATGCGACGACGAAATCATCGACCGAAAGCCCGGCGATCTCCTGTGGCTCATAACCGTATTCCCTGGATGCCGCAGAGTTGGCGTATTGCACCTTCGCATCGACGCCCAGTATGAGAACGGGCTGGTCCATGGTCGCCAACGCGGCGGCGAGAGTGCGCTCTCGCGCGTGGGTGCGTTGCTCATCTTCGCTCAGCAGCAGCACGTCGATCGCCAGAGCAACGCCGGGCGCGAGCCGAAGCAACGCATCCACTTGTGCTCCGCTTTGGAGCTGTGACGGCTCCGAGGTCACCACCAGAACGCCGAGCCGCCGATTGCTCGCGATCAGCGGAATTGTGATAGCCGGTTCAGCGGGCACGCGATCGGGATTGTGTGCTTTCTCGCGCAGATTCTCGACGAAGGTTGGCTCCTCTTTCGCCCACGCCACTCGTACCGCACTGCGCTCGATCGGCGCGACGACGCCCTCCATTCTTTCGCAGGAGCCGGAGCCAGCGATACAAGTGAGGCTTTGTCGGTCCGGTGCGATGATGCCGATCGCCTTACCACTCGACGGCACGACTTCCTCGAGAATGCGCAGAATATTGTGACACGCCTGGGTCACCGTGACTTTCCGCAGCGCGAGACGCGCGATCTCAGCCGCCGCCTCGGCCTGCTTTTGCTCGTTACGCTGGCTGTCGAACAGCCTCGCGTTCTCGATGGCGACGGCAGCCTGACGCGCAATGAGCATGATGAGATCCATGTCGTGCGCGTCGTAGGCGTTCTGCTTGTACGAGAGGACCTGCATCACGCCGACGGTTCGCTCGTGATATGTGAGGGGAGCGGTGATCTCGCTCTGCACCTCGCGTCGCGATGCGACCTGGAAGATCGTTCCAGTCCACCAGCGCTCCGGTTTCGAAGAGATCGCCGGCACGCCGCTCTGAAAAACCCGAGCCAGGGTGTCGGTGCTGCTGGGGAAGTCGAGCACGCCCTCCCCCTCGCGCTCCTCGGAGTCGACGATGATGCAATGCGGGTGAAGCCTGTCCGAGTCGAGGTCCGCGATCATCAGTGCGAAGCAAGGCGCGTCGACAACGGATGCAACTGCCTTGTAGATCTCCCGATACGCTTCCTTCAGAGAGATGGTAGCGGAGATGGCTTGCTGAACCGTTGCCACGGCGGCGAATCTCGCCGCGCGTCGCTCCAGCTCGGCGACCAGCTCAGTCGTCAACGAACTCCACCGTTACAGGTCGTGTGATGACGCCCGATTTCACTCCCTCGTCGAGAAAGAGCCGGATCGCCTTGCGTCCCCGATCACCGTAGTCGAGCGTCCAATCGTTGACGTACATCCCCACGAACTCGTCGGCCTTGCTGCGATCGAGCCCGCGCGCAAAGCGCATCGCGTGATCGAGCGCGTTTTTGCGATGCTCGAGACCGAACGCGATGCTATCGCGCAAATGCCGTGAGACTTTCCGCTGGAGATCGCGCGGCATGTCCTTGCGGATGACGTTGCCGCCAAGCGGCAGCGGAAGACCCGTTTTTTCCTTCCACCACGCGCCCATGTCGGCGATGAGGTGGAGGCCTTCGTCCTTGTAGGTGAGCTGTCCCTCGTGAATGAGCAAGCCTGCGTCGACATCGCCGCGCTGGACTGCTTCGTCGATTTTGTCGAACGGAGTGACGACGGGGACAAAGTGAGGCTGATAGAGTTTTAGCGCGAGGTAGGCGCTCGTCATCAGACCGGGAACTGCAACGCGCTTACCCGCGACCTGTTCGCGCGTCATCGGGTTCTTTGCGACGAGCATCGGGCCGTAGCCATCACCCATCGAAGCGCCGTGAGGAAGGAGGGCGTAGCGATCGGAGAGGTAAGCGTAGGCGTGAATCGAAACTGCGGTGACGTCCAGCTCACCGCGCAGCGCACGTCCGTTGAGGGTCTCGATGTCCTGCAGCTCGTGAACGTAGCTGATGCCTTCGGTGTTGATCTGTCCGTCGGCGAGCGCGTAAAACATGAACGCATCGTCCGAGTCAGGACTGTGCGCGAGATGGATTGTCGTTTCCTGTGTCGTGGTCATGATTTCTTTCCAGAACTTTTGCGCGCCTGGCTGAGCGCGTTGGAGATGTCGTCCTGATGTCGCGTGTACTCGTCACGTTTGGTCGCGAGCTCCGGTTTCTCAGCGGCGAGTAGCCTGCGCTCGTACGCGCGGAGCTGAGTCGTGTCGCCGGCGATGGTCGCCAGTCGCGCCTCCAGGATCAGCCCAAGCAAGTGATTCGGGTTGGCGAGCAGAATGCTGTCAGCCTGCGCTTTCGCGAAGGGCAGCGCACCTGCTACTTCGCCGATGCGGCCCATGTCGTAACGCTCGTCGGCGTTGAATGGCGCCAGATCCCGATATGCGATCAGAGCCATCGGAGCGAAGAACTGTACGCTGTCGACTTTTCCTTCAGTGGCGAGTGTCATCACCCGATTGTAAAGACGATCAGCACGCTCCTGCGGCGACATGCTGGAGATATCGGGGGCGCGTACTGCTTCCGGGTCGGCCGGCGCACCCCTGTCGTCTAAGCCCGCTTGTGGCAGCGCGTTTTGCGAACCATCGACGGTGCTGCTTGGACGCGCGGTGAAGCCGCGGCCCGCGGCCATCGCGAAGAGCGCCAGAAACGCGAGCGCAGCTACGATCCACGGAAGTGCATTGGTGCGTGAATCGACAGTTGCGGCAGGCTTGGCGCCGACCTGCGTACCGCAGCGATGGCAGAACTTGGCGCCGGGACTAAGCTCGGCCGCGCAGGCGGAGCAAGTCGCGCCTACCAGCGAGGCGCCACAATTGGAGCAGTAGTGGCCCGTCGCAGTAGCACCGCAGGACGGGCAAGTCATTGAACCAGAAGAAGAAGCAGAGGACGGCATGAGGTGAACTTAGTCGGCTGGCCTTCTGGATGCAGTCGCGGTCTAACTGCATAAAGAAAAACTACCAGCTTGCGGCTGGCGGCTGTCAGCCTGCTGCTTCGAGCTGAAAAGAACCCAAACCCGGCCAGAGCTTCTTCGGTCGTTTTTTTTAGTGTGCCCCGAAGCCGCTGGCCGAAAGCCGCCAGCCGCAAGCTGGTAGTTTTTCTTTATGCAGTTAGACCGGGAACAGCATCTCGCGGTACTTCGGCAGGGGCCAGCAATCGTCCGCGACGAGAAGCTCGAGCGCGTCGCACGCTTTCCGGACTTCTGCCATGGTGTCGGCGCCCTCGGTCGTAAGGAGGTCTGCCTGGCCTGCCGGATCTTGGTGCTTGGCTTCAGCGCGCGCGATGACGTCGGTGAGATCCTCGCGGTGCTCCTGGAGCTCCTGCACCAGCTCGCCCACCTGATTCGCGGTGGCGACCTGCGGGATGACGGCGATGCCGGCTGTCTTCGCCTGCGCTGCGGCTTCGGTCAGCTGATTGAGATAGGTGAACGCGGCAGGGATCACCATCGTATCGACCATCTCACGCAGGGTGTGCAGCTCGATCAGCATGTCTTTCACATAGCGCTCGACGCGTACGTGATAGCGTGACTCGAGCTCCTCTTTGGTAAGGACACCGAGGTCGGTGAGAACTTTGCGCGACTGCTTCGAGATCATTTCCTTCAGCGCTTCGGGCGTGCGACGGAGGTTGGGCAGGCCACGCTTCTTCGCTTCCTTCACCCAATCTTCTGAATAGTTGTTGCCCTCGAAGCGAATGGCCGCCGTGTCCTTGAAGACCTGGCGTACCACCTTCAGCACGGCTTCGTTGACTCCTTTCGTCTTCTTGAGTGTCTCGCGCAGCGAAGCAGCGATCTCACCAATCGCGTCGGCAACTGCGACGTTGAGGAGCGTTACGGGGAATGCGAT
>DASTGU010000054.1:0-67237 GCA_035718845.1 Gemmatimonadaceae bacterium
ACCGGTCATCCCGGGCATGTTGATGTCTGAGAGGATCAAGACCAGCGACGGATCAGGGATCGCCTTCACCTGCTCCAGTGCGGCCGGCGCAGACAAGGCAAATTCCATGACGAAGCGCCCCGATCGCAAATCCCGCCGGAAGTGCTGCCGAAACATGTCTTCGACATCTGGTTCATCATCGACGACGACAATAAAGGTGCTCAAGTTCCCCTCCGTGCCGAACCTCGCGAGGATATGGCTCGCGGCAGCGTGACGACGAATTCGGTAAATACACCAGGCTCGCTTCCGACGTGGATAGTGCCACCGTGTTGTTTCACAATAATGTCGTGGCTCATGGAAAGCCCAAGCCCGGTGCCTTCGCCGGCTGGTTTGGTTGTAAAGAAGGGATTGAATACCTTTTCTTTAATCTCTGGGGGGATGCCGATACCGTTGTCGCGGACGTGAATTTTCACCCGGTCGGCCGCGCCAGAACACTCGAGAGTTATTACGCCACCCGAAGGTGTGAACTTGACGGCGTTGGCGAGCAGGTTCAGCAGGATTTGCTCGAGCTTTGGAGCATCTGCGTTTGCGACCAGGTTGTGGTCCTCGCACCTGTAGATGTAGCTGAGGCCTTTGGCTTCCAGTTGCGGGCCGATGAAGCCCTCCATGTTGCCAAGGACGTCATGCACGACCACCGGCGCGAGCTGAACGTCCATTCCACGGCCGCTCTCGAGGCGCGCGAAATCGAGAATGGTGGTGATGAGGCCGAGCAAATGCTGCTGGCTCTGCTGGATGCGTTTCAGGTCGCGCAGCTGCGCGTCGTTCAGCGGTCCGTGAATCTCGCGTTCCAGCAGCTCGGTGTAGCCAAAGATTGCCTGCAGCGGTGTGCGGAATTCGTGACTGAGTAAGGCGAGGAAGTCGGATTTCACCCGATTTGCGACTTCGGCTTCTTCACGTGCTTTGCGCTCGCTGAAAATGAGCTGATCTTTTTTGAGATTTGCGGCGGCCAGCTGCGCGGTGCGCGATGCGACGCGCAGCTCGAGGTCGCGGTTCAATTCACGCAGCGCATCTTCCGCTTCCTTTTGCTTGCTGATGTCGCGCAGGATCCAGCGATAATTGAGCTTGTGGTGATCTCGCTCGGGCGCGCGGCTAAGGGAGACCGCGACGGGTTTTCGTTCACCGTGGCGGGGCGTGATCCACAGCTGCCAGTCTTCGATGCGGTCGGAATGACAGAGTTGATCGAGCTGTTTGCTATACTGTCGGCGCGATCCCTCTTCGAAGAAAGCCTGCACCGGCTTGCCAACGAGGAATCGCGGCTCGATGCCGAGCAGTTTTCCGGCGGCGACGTTTGCTTCACGAATTGTCCCGTGAACATCGGTCACGACATAAGCGTCGGGCGCAAAGTCAAAGAGCTCGCGGTAGCGCAGACGCTCGCGATCGATTGCCTGCCGGCTTTCCATCAATTCCTGGTTCTGCGCCCGAAGCTCCTCGTCGGCGACGCGCAGTTCCTCCATCGCTTCGAGCATCTCGGTCTCATGTGGATCCGATTGCGAACCGGAAGCCGTGGTCACTCGGTCATTGCGCTTCGTCGCATCGCGGACGCGGCGGGAAAAATCGCGGAGGTCGGAACTTGTTGGCCGATGGGGGTCCATCATTTGCGGCGGGAACCTCAGTGGAAGCCTTCCAAACATTCGATACGCAACTCCAGGGCCGCATGGGCCCGTCGTCGATGCTGCAGGAAACCTGGCGCTCGCCAATGAACGAGCGCGACAGCTGTTCAGACTGAATCCGGGCGATCTGGGGCGACCGTTGCAGGACCTCGAGCTTTCGTATCGTCCGCTGGAGCTGAGGTCCTTGATCGATCAGATCCGCTCCTAAGAGCGCGCGATCACCGAGTTGGAGACGGCTTACGAAGAATTGCAGTCGTCGAACGAGGAGCTCCAGTCGACCAACGAGGAGCTGGAGACGATGAACGAGGAGCTCCAGTCGACCAACGAGGATCTTGGCTCGATCAACGAGGAGCTACGCAGCCGCGGCACCGAGCTGAACGATTTGAACCGGTTCCTTCGCTCAGTTTCGAGTCTGGGCGGCGGAGTGGCAGTGGTCGATTACCAGCTGCGGATCAAGGTGTGGAACCACCGCGCCGAGGATTTGTGGGGAGTGCGTTCGGAGGAGGCAGTCGATCAGCGCTTCACCGATGTGGACATCGGGCTGGAGGTCGACAAGGTGATACCGATGATTGCTGACACTTTCAAGCGCAAAGACGAACCGGAGCAGCTGACGATGCCCGCCACCAATCGCCGCGGTCGGAGAATTCAGGTGCGAATCACTGCCACCCCTTTGTTCGAGCCGGAGCAGAAGGTGGCGCAGGGGGTCATTCTGCTAATGGAGGAAGTTGGGGATTGAAGACCGCGGACTTACCGGCGAAGCTCGCGCTGGTAGCTGATGGCAGCTAGCTGATAGCTAGTCGCTGCAAGCGACGGGACAGATCCCGACCTCTTAGAGGAAACGCGATCTGTTCGCGTTCATGCCATGAGATCTGTCTGGTTGCAGGCAGCCAATGGCCAATGGCTAGCTGCTATCAGCTACCAGCGCGTGCTGTTCAGTCCTCAGTTCGCAGTAAAAAAAAGAGGCGCGGAGATCTCTCCGCGCCTCGTTTCGTTACCGCCGTCCCGGCTGGTTCAGCGATTGGCGTCGGTGGACGCGTTCGGTCGGTTGCGCCCGCCACGCGATGCTTCGCCGCCCTTGCGACCGGCGATTCTCGCTTCCTCACTCGTGAACTCGTGGGCAGTTCCTTTCTGGTGAGCGGCGCGTCCGCCCTTTGCGGCGATCGCGCGCTGCGCCTGAGGATCCATTGCCGCGAATCCACGCGGAGTCTTGCGGCTCACACTACCAGTGCTGCGCGAATCCACTCCGCTGTCGTTCCGGTTTCCCATGCTCGTGCCGGCGCTTCCGGACAGCGCGCCATTGCTGCCAATGCCTCCGCTGGCATTGCGTCCGCTTCGCTCGTCCATTCTGTCCCCTTGGTTGTCAGCCTGGTCAGCCATTATTCCATCTCCTGCCGCAAATTCGAGTTTGAAGGGTGTCGCGGCTGCTTCACGATCCATCACCTGTGTGGTGGTGGATTTGTTGAAGTTTTCCGCGTCGTCGGAAAAAACAGGTGCGCAAGCGTCAGGCCGCAATTTCTAGACGAGCGCGAGTGCCCCGCAAGGCCGTGTCACAATGTGGATTACTCGCCCGTTCTCATGTTTGTGTCAGATGGAAATCAACGCGGCAACTTGTTTGCATGCAGATTATCTTCTCGTCACGTTCTACTGCTCTCTGACGTAGAACCCGTCTTCGAGGTTGTATTGCAAAACATTGAAGCTGCAACGCTGTCAAAGATCGAAGTACTTGCCGATCTCGAGCCGGTAGTTGAACAACTTATGTCATCGCACGAGCAGAAACGGGTGCTCTGGTTCCCGTCGGAGCTGCTCGATCCGCCGCCGGGCGAAGATCCCGATCATCATCTGCGCTCGCTGCGTGAGCGGGCACGCGGTATCAGCGATCCGGCGCGCGTCGCGCTGGCGCTGAATCTTCTCACCGAAGAAGGCTTGCCGCATTTCCATCGCCTCCTTGCCGTCTACCTCGGCACCGACAGCATCTGGGCGAAGTGGAACAACCTGTGGACGGCCGAAGAAGACCGGCACGGCGCAATCCTCCACGACTACACGCGCGATGCCGGCATATTCAATCCGGTGGTGATCGAGAAAATGCAGTTCGAGTACCTCAAGGCCGGTTTCGAGCCGGAGTGGGATCGCGATCCGTATCGCGTGTTCGTCTACACGTCGCTGCAGGAGCGTGCGACCCAGGTCTCGCACGCCAACACCGGCAAGATCGCGTCGGAGTACGAGCCGACCATCGGCACGGTGCTGCAGAACGTCGCCAAGGAGGAAGCGCGCCACTACACGTTCTATCGCTCGGTGTTCAAGGCGGTAATCGAGCGCGATCCGAACGAAGCGCTGTTCGCGGCGGCGAAGTTAATGCCCGCCATCGACATGCCGGGCGTGAACATGCCGCATTTCCGCGAGCTCGCCGACGTGGTGAGACGCGCCGGCATCTACGGTCCGCGCGATTATCTCAAGATCGTGCAGGAGCTGATCAAGTTCTGGTCGGTCGAGACGCTCACCGGTCTCAACGAAATCGGCCGCAAGGCGCAGGACAAGATCATGGGCATTCCCGAGCGCCTCGAGCGGATCGCCGACGCGATGGAGCAGCGCTCGCGGCCCAAGAGTTTCGCGTTCGACGTGATCTTCAATCGCGCATTCGCGATGGAGTAGGACTGCGCACGTCGTTTTAGATCATTGCGCGGTCAGTCGGCGACGTGCGGGGGCTCCGGAGCTTCTCGCCGTGCTCCCTCAGCGAAATCATTGTCGTTGGCGATCTGAGATGGCGCACGGCTGCGCGACCTCCGGCGACCCCGCACGTCGCCTCCTTCCCGGTCGAGATCTTTGGGCGCGCACGGGCCCAATCCATCGCGGCGGCGATCACGCCAGTCTCGCGCTCAAGACTTAACGGCAGTACAGATCTCGAGAGGGAGGCGAGGGGCGCTCTATGAAACATGGCCGGAGCCCGCGCCCTTCTCTAATCCGACTACACGGCGTTCGAGAGGGAGCGGGCGAGAATGTTTCATAGAGCGCCCCTCGCCGACCCAAGCCGAGATGCTTACGACGCGCCGCCGAGTCCCAAGTCCGCAGCGCGGGATTGCATCGAGGCGATGACGAAGGAGATGTGCTCGTCGAGATCGACACCGAGCTCGGAGGCGCCGTTGACGACGTCGTCGCGATTGACGCCGCGCGCGAAGGCCTTGTCCCTCATCTTCTTCCGCACCGAGCGCGCATCGACCTCGTGCACGCTCTTCGACGGCCGCACCAGTGCCGTCGCGGTGATCAATCCCGTCAGCTCGTCGACGGCAAACAGCGTCTTGGCCATTCGTGACTCCCGGGGCACGTTGCAGTACTGCGCGTGGCCGAGGATTGCCTGGAGAATGTCGTCTGGATAGCCGCGGGACCTGAGGATCCGCACGCCTTCCGCCGGGTGCTCTTCGGTCGGCGAGTGGGCATTGTTGGGAAAGCGCTCGTAATCGAAATCGTGAATGAGTCCGGTGACCCCCCAGCGCTCTTCGTCCTCGCCGAATTTGCGCGCGTACGCGCGCATCGCACCTTCGACGGCCAGCATGTGCTTACGCAGCGAGTCGCTTTGGGTGTACTCGTGCATCAGCGCCAAAGTATCGGCGCGGGATGGTAACGCAGTCATCGGCTCCGCTTTTTTCCTGGAGGGTTAGGAGTTGGCGTCGATCCGACGCGTCCAAAATCTATGAAGCCGCGCTTGGGATTTGTCGAGAGCAGCTCGACGTCGATCTCGTCGCCGACATCGACACCGGTATCTCCGCGCACCAGCATTCCCTCCACCGGCGGCTTCAACACGCGGACGAAAGTGCCCGTCGATTTCTTGCCCGTAACGATCGCCGTGAAGCGCTGACCGATCCGATTGCTGAACAACATTGCCGCTGCAATCTTCCGCACCTGGCGCTCGATTTTGCGCGCAGCATCCTCCTTGAGTGTGCAGTTGCGCGCGATGGTCGACAGCTGGTCGTCGGTGTAGGGCGGTGGCGCGCTCGCCAGCACTGCTTTCACGACGCGCTGCGTTACCAGATCTGCAAACCGTCGATTGGGCGCTGTCGAATGAGTGTAGTCCTGAACGGCCAGGCCGAAATGCCCAGGCTCTTCGACGCCAGGTTGATCGAGGATGTACTCACCGGGGCCGAGCAGCTTGACGATGGCCAGCGACAGATCGGGGAAGCGCTCTGGATCGGCCTGCCTCCGCTGCACCAGAAAATCGTGCAACGCCACCGCGTCGGGCTCCTCCGGCAAATTCGTTCCGAATTCGCGGGCGAGATCGGCAATGCGGTTCCACCGCTCGGGGCTGCGCACGATGCGCCGAATGCACGACACGCGATGCGCCTCGAGAAAACGCGCCACCGCGCCGTTGGCGGCGATCATGAAATCCTCGATGATGTCGGTGGCGGTGTTCTTTTCGCTCTGCTCGATTGCCGTGACATGACCGTCCTGCGACACTGCACGGGCCTCGACGGTCTCGATCTCCAGCGCGCCGTTGTTCACTCGCGTCTGTCGCAAGGCAGCGGCGATCGTTGCCTGCAGTCGGATCTGTGCCTCGAGTCCTGTGAGTTTTGTAACCGGCGGCGGCGTCGCCGTGCCGTGATCGAGCCAGTCGCCCACCGAGTTGTACGCGAGCTGTGCTCGATTGCGCACGTTAGCGCGATAAATGTCAGCGGTCGACACATTACCGGTTGCATCAACACGCATGTCGATCACCACCGCCTTGCGATCGGCATCGGCAAAGAGCGACGTTGCGCCGGCGGAGAGCTCCGTCGGAATCATCGGGAAAATCACCGCGCCCGTGTACACCGTCGTCGTCTGCAGCTCGGCGTGGTCGTCGATCGCAGAACCTTTCGGCACCTCCGCGTCGACATCGGCGATTGCGATCATCAATCGCCAGGTGCCGTCAGCGGCTTGCTCGGCGTACTCGATCTGATCGAGATCGCGGGTGTCGTCGTTATCGATCGACGACCAGAGCAGGTTTCGCAAATCCCTGAGCGGCGCACCGGCGTCAGGGTGTTTGCCGATCTGCTGCAGCTCGGCATTCATCTCGGGCGTGTAATCGGGCTGAAAGCCGGCGTCGATCATCGCCTGACGCGCGACTGTGCGTAGATCCTGGGTCAGCATTTGGGCAGTGACTTGAACACGAGATGCGCAACGTCGATCGTCAGCTGCAGCGCCAGCAACGCGCCCAGCATGATCGTCAGGTCGAGCCACGGCCGACGTCGCGGCGGCAGGGTGCGCGCGTACACGATCGCACCAATTGCAATCACGACTCCTTCAGCGACGAAGTCGCCTATCGGATGCGAGTAGAGCTGAAGGCCGATCGTCGGGCCACCCGGCCACGTCGGCTTCGTCCCAGTGATCCAGTCCAGCAGCATATGCGAAACGATCACCGCTGCGATCAGCGCACCGCCAACGCGGTCACGCGTTATGGCTGTGTACACCAGAAACCCGACCAGCGCGAACACTAGAACCGCCGGAATCGAGTGCGATAGCATCTGGCGCGGATCGTAACTGCCGACGATGCACAGCCCGCTGTCGATCCAGTCGGGCGCATAGGTGGAAACCAGCAGCACCAGCAGGCCGACGGCCACGCGCAGCCGCTTCGCGGCGAGCGCCACTCCAACGTGTCCGATGTACATCTAGCGGCGAAGCCTGCGGTCGATGAAGAGAGTAACCAGCGTCGCCACGGCCATGGCGCCGATCAGACGAAACGCGTAGAAGAATCGATCGGCGGCGAAGGATGCGATTGTCATTAACTTTGCGGTAAGCTAATCTGCGGCCGCGATCTACGCGTCCAATCCAGCGAAGACACGAATGCACGTCACGAAACTCGAGTGCTCGTCCTGCCATCGCGAATACGAGGCGCGCAAACCGCACAACGTATGCACCGAGTGCGGGAAGCCGCTGCTGGTGCGATATGATCTCAAGCGCATCGCCAAGTTTCTAACCCGGCAGACGCTGTACGCGCGGCGCGCCGATATGTGGCGTTATCGCGAGGTGCTACCCGTTCGCCGCGAAGACAACATCGTCTCGCTCGGTGAAGGCTGGACGCCGCTGCTCCACGCCAAAAATCTCGGTGCGACGCTCGGGCTCGCCGAGCTCTACGTCAAGGATGAATCGCTGAATCCCACCCAGAGCTTCAAGGCGCGCGGGATGTCAGCAGCTGTCTCGATGGCAAAGGAGCTGGGTCTCAAGAAACTCGCGGTGCCATCGGCGGGGAACGCAGCCGGAGCGCTGGCCGCGTACTGCGCGCGCGCCGGAATGGAGGCGCACATCTTCATGCCCCGCGACACACCTCGCGCCAACATCATCGAGTGTGAGGTCGCGGGCGCGCACGTCACTCTGATCGATGGCCTGATCACGGACTGCGGCGCTGAAGTGGCGAGACGCAAGGAAGCTGAAGGATGGTTCGACGTCTCCACGCTCAAGGAGCCCTATCGCGTCGAGGGCAAGAAGACACTCGGCTACGAGATCGCGGAGCAGTCATCGTGGACGCTGCCAGACGTGATCATCTATCCCACCGGCGGCGGGACAGGCCTCGTCGGGATGTGGAAGGCGTTCGACGAGATGCAGCAGCTGGGTTGGATCGACAGCAAGCGTCCGCGCATGATCTCGGTGCAGGCGAGTGGTTGCGCGCCGATCGTGCGCGCGTACGACAAGGGCGAAAGTGCGGCGGAGGAATTTCAGGATGCGCAGACGCTGGCGTCAGGCCTCCGCGTGCCGAAAGCGATCGGCGATTTTCTGATCCTGCAGGCGATTCGCGAATCGGACGGCATGGCACTCTCCGTCAGTGACGAAGAATTGCTGGCTGGCGCGCGCGAGCTGGCGCGGAAGGAAGGAATTTTCGCCGCGCCCGAAGGCGGCGCGTGCGTGCCGGCACTGCGCAAGCTCCTGGAGCGCGGGAAGGTGAGCCCGAGCGAGCGCGTGGTGCTGTTCAACACCGGCTCTGGAATCAAATACCTGGATCTGTTCGACTCGGCGGCAAAAGCACAGACGCCGCGCAGTCAGAGAAAGAGCGCGCTGGGACCTGCGCTGCGCAGCTAAAGCTCGGCAGCGCAGATCTCGGCATGGTTTACGGTCTAGGTTCGGGTGCTGCGTTCGGTCGAGGTGCCTGGGTTTGCTGATTGCGATTCGCGAGCGCAGACATCACGATGGGAATGAGCATCTCGACTATTTGCGCGGCTTTGTTCTTATCAATTCCGGCGGCGCTCGCAGCAGCGTTATGGACTTCGTCCTGGCGCCCACCCATGATCTTGCCGAGCAGACTGCCTGCTTCTCCGCCGAGCATTCCCGAGAGACCGCCCAACAATCCTGATGCGTTGGACATGCCACCGCTGGTGTTCTGCTGGACGGTGTCCGCAGTCGCAGCGTTCTGACCGAGGCTGCCAACGATCATCGGCAGCGCCGCATTCACCGCTTTCTGAGCCGTGCCGGGATCCACTCCGACACGCTGGGCGATCTGCTGGATCGCGCCGCCGCTAAGTTGCTGCTGTACCATATCCATAATGCCACTCATGATAAGCTCCAGTTGCAGGAGCTTTAGAGTCGGGCAAGTGACGTACCGATAAGGGGAGGCGAAACCCTGGGATCGTTGATCACTCTCGCGCAATCGCTTGGGCTGGCGTACCTGTCGGGCATCAGTCTGTATGCTACCGTCGCGGTGCTCGGATTCGCGCAGCGCATCGGCTGGATTCACCCAATCGCGGGGCCACTCGGCGATCTCGCAAATCCAATCGTGATCGCGCTGGCGACGATCCTCACAGTGATCGAGTTTCTGGCGACGCTGATCCCGGGCGTGGCATCGCTGTGGGAGTCGGTGCACACTTTCATTCGACCGCCGGCCGCCGCGGTGCTCGCGGTGTTGACAGCATGGCACGGCGATCCGTCGCTGATCCTCGCTGCCGGATTACTCGGTGGTGGACTCGGCCTGGCGACGCACGTGACGAAGCTCGGACTGCGCGTCGCGGTCGACACTTCGCCTGAGCCGGTGACGAACGGCGTGCTCAACATCGCCGAGCTGAGCGTGCTGGCGACTTTGTCGTATCTGATCTGGCATCACCCGGTGCTGGCGCTGGCGATCGCGCTGATTCTGTTGGTGCTCACGGCGATCCTGGTTCGCGCCGTATGGCGAGCGCTGAAAGGGCTTTTCCGCGGCGAGCCGCGAGCGGTGAAGGACTGAGGCCCAAGGACCAACGGCATTGCTGATTGCTGATTAAGTGAGGATCGAGGACAATCGAGGACCATCGAGGATCCTCAGTTGTCAGCACTTCTCAATTAATCAGCAATCAGCAATGCACTTAGTCCTCGGGCCTCGGTCGGAAGCCTCAGCGTACTCCAACGAGTTTGTGTGTCTGAATGCTCAATCGCCACTGTGGATGGCGCAGACAGTACTCGATCGCGCGTTCGGTGTTGACGGCGACATCGGGGCCGTCCATTGGCTGCAGAAAGAAATGCTGAAAGTCGAGCGCTGCGAACTTTTCGGGCAGCGCGTTTTCCTGCGGATAAACGAGCTTGAGCTCGTTACCGGAGGTCTGCACGAACGGGGCGCCGGCTTTCGGACTGACGCAAATCCAGTCGAGTGATGGCGGGGCAGGGCGAGTACCGTTGGTTTCTACGGCTACTTCGAATCCACGCTGATGCAGTGCCTCGATGAGCGGCTCGTTGAGCTGAAGCAGCGGCTCGCCTCCGGTGCAGACGACAAACTTGCGCGCCACGCTCTCATAACCCTGTGCCCCGCCAGTCCAGCATCGATCTATCGCATCTGCAAGCTCATTCGCGTTACTGAACCGGCCACCGTCCGGTCCGACGCCAACGAAATCGGTGTCGCAAAATTGGCAAACCGCTCTCGACCTGTCTTCTTCGCGGCCCGTCCACAGGTTGCAGCCGGAGAAGCGACAGAAGACTGCCGCCCGTCCAGTCTGCGCGCCCTCGCCCTGCAGGGTGTAGAAGATCTCCTTTACCGTGTACGTCATCGCGCGGCTCCGGCGTTGCGCGGCGTTGCGTACGGAATCGGATCTTCCTGTCCAGCCTCACTGAATCCTTTGAGACGCAGCTGGCAAGCGTCGCAGCGTCCGCACGCTTCACCAGCGGCAGTCGGATCGTAACAGCTAGTGGTGAGTGAGTAATCAACGCCGAGCGATGTGCCGAGGGTGATGATCGCCGCTTTGGTCAGCGAGATGAGAGGCGCGCGGATGCTCAGTCGCGTGCGACCCTCAACGCCGGCGCGCGTGGCGAGATTTGCCATTCGCTCGAACGCCTCGATGTATTCAGGCCGACAGTCCGGATAGCCGCTGTAGTCGAGAGCGTTGACGCCGATGAAGATCGTCGAGGACTCGATGACTTCGGCGAGCGCGAGCGCGTACGAAAGGAAAATCGTGTTGCGTGCCGGTACGTACGTAACCGGTATCTCGCTCGCCGCAGACTTCGAATCGAGATCGCGATCCTTCGGCACTGCAATGTCGGCGGTCAGCGCCGAGCCGCCGAACGCACGCAAATCGATGTCGACGATCTGGTGATTGCGCACGTCCGCCTTACCCGCAACTCGCTTCGCCGCCTCGATCTCGAGTGAATGGCGCTGGCCGTAGCGAAAACTCAACGCGTGCACGTCGAAATTCTCGCTCTGAGCGATCGCCAGAACGGTGGTTGAATCGAGCCCACCGCTGAGGAGGACGACGGCCGGTGCCCTTTTAGATGAATGATTCACGGGAGTCACCCCGTGAAAACTACATTACCGACGCCTGGAGCACGCCTTCCAGCGCGCCAACCAGGTCGTCGGCCAGCCTCGTGTCGTTCCGCCTACGCGACCTTTTTGACTGGCGGCTGCGGGTGCGGCGGCGTGAATCGCGGGTGCGGCGTGGGCTCGGTTCCTTCCGCTGGAGCGGCTTCAGCCGTAGCTGCGACCGACGCAGGTGTCTGCATCTCGGTCGTGCCGACCACACCATCGGTCTTGAGCTCACCGACGAGATCACGCAATGCGTGGCTGCCGTGGAACAGCTGCGTCGACGCCATGCTCATTTGCTCGCAGGCTGCGCTCTGTTCCTCGGTTGATGCGCTCACTTCCATCGCCGACGTCGCGTGGCTTTCCGCGGTGCGAGCGACGAGACTCAGATTAGCCGCGGCTGAATCGACCGCGCGCGCATTCTCGGTTGCCGCGGTCGTCACCATCGCGGCCGCAGCACGAGTTCGTTCCGCCGCCGCAAGAATCGTCGACAGCGCACTATCGAGATCGTGGCTGACGCGCTCGATCTCGCCGACCTGCGTCACGCCCTGCTCCATCGCCTTTGAGGTCGCCAGCACGCGCGTGGTGACGCTATCCGTCATCTTCACGACGTCGTCTGCGGCGGCCTGGGTCTGGTCAGCGAGCTTTCTTACTTCGCCGGCGACGACCGCGAAGCCGCGGCCCGCTTCACCAGCGCGCGCAGCTTCGATTGCGGCGTTGAGTGACAACAGGTTTGTCTGCTCGGCGATGCGGCCAACCGAGATCACGAACTTGTTGATCTCGCTTGCACTCGTATTGAGCTCGCGCACCTGTGCCGCAGCTTGCTCCACGATCGAGCGAACGTCGAACAGAATCTTCAATGCGCGGTCGATCTCGATGCGCTTGGCTTCTGCTTCTGCCTCGATCGCGCTGGCGAGTCCGTGCACTTCCTGGGCGCCGCCGACGAGGTTGTCGCCGCGGGTACGAATGCCGTCCAGCGCCTCGTTCACCTGACGGAGCTGCGCGACCTGCGATTCCGCCCCGTGCGAGACTTCTTCGACCGCGTCGGCGACTTCGCCCGCTGACGCCGAGATCTGTTTCGAGGCAGACGCGAGATCGGCCGCCGATTGTGCGACTTCGTCGGCAGTGCGCGCGGCACCGGCGGCAATGCGCGACAGTGCCACCGTCGCGTGATTCATCGCTTCGGCCAGAGTGCGGAACTCACCCGGCATTTCGCTCTCCGTGCGCTGCTGCAAATCACCGTGACTGAGCTGGACTGCGTGCTTCACGAGAAGGCGCAAAGGACGAGCGACCGCGCGGCCCGTGCGAATCACGATCATGATCGCCAGCAGCGTCGCAACGCTGATTACGATCACCAGCAATCGAGAGCGCGCTGTCGCCTGCGAGCGCAGATCCGCTGACATCGATGCCAGTTGTTGTGCGCGCGAATGCTCCAGCCCCGTTAGCTGTTCAAGCAGTCCTGGAACCAACTTGCGCGCGCGCTGTGCTTCGGTGTGCGCCTCGTCAAGGCGGCCAAGGTCGGTCAATCTGTGGGAGAGCGCAAACGCGGCTTCGACTCGTGCCAGAGTGGTATCGATCGCGACGGTGCGAATGATTTGCTCCGCCATTGCGTCGCGGTGGTTGCCGAAATCGCGGTGCAGGCGATGGGCTTCCCAGCCGAGACGACGGAATTCAGCGTCCGACTTCGCATCCTGGTCGCTCAAATAGGTGTTGGCGGCCTGAATTTCCTGGGTGACGACGTTCGAGAAATCAGAGGCCTGTTTCGCATCCGACTGCGCGTCAGCGAGGGTCTCCGAGACCTGATCGGCCATGCGATTCATCGACACCCAACCGACAGCGCCGGCGCCGAGGAGCAACAGGATCAGCAGCGAGAATCCGACGGTGAGAACCTGTCGGATTGTCTGGAACTTGAACGGGAGTCTCACTTGCCCTCCGCGACGGTCAACGACCCGTCGTGAACGCGGAAAACCTTGAACCGCATGCCAACCGGATCGCCGTTATCCTCGAAGTAGGCAGGGCCAGTCAGGCCCTGATAGGCCGTCTCACGGTTGAGAGAGCGGAGATAGTCGCGAACACCGCGGCGATCGGGACCTCTGTCCTTGAGCGCCTGCGCGACGAGCATCGTTGCGTCGTAAGCGAGCGCTGCGTGGGCGTCGGGCGCCGTCTTGAACTTCTTCGTGAAATTGGCGACGAAGGTCTTCGCGGCCGGAGATGGATCTTCCGGTGTGAAGGACATTCCCATGTAGGTGCCTTCGGCGGTCGCGGTGTCGGCGAGAATTCCCTGCCAGCCATCGCCGCCGACGAATATCGGCGAGAAGCCCTGACGCCTTGCTTCCTCGAGAATCTTGATGCCTGAAGCGACGCGGCCGGCGACGAACACGATACGTGGCTTGCGGGTCTTCAGATACGCGACGTATGGCTCCGCGGTCGGCAGATCGGCGTCGATTGGATCGAGGCTCAGGATGTCGCCGTGAAAGGAGCGCCGGAACGAATCGGCGAGCCCGCGGCCGTAGGTGTTGTTTTCGTAAAGCACCGAAACGCTGGCGGGTGCGCGCTGTCCGAACTTCGATGCGAAATTGGCGAGAGCGATGCCGTTCAACGAATCGCTGGAGATAATGCGGAAGACCCAGCTCGAGATGCCGGTCAGGTCTGGCGAAGTTGCGCTGGTGGCGACCGCGGCCAGCTGCCCGTCGTAAACCGGCGCCGCCGACAGCATTCCCGAGGAGTTGACGTGGCCGATGACGGCGGAAACCCGGCGATTCGACACGAATTCCTGGGCGATCTTGGCGGCAGTCGCGCCGTCGCCGTCGTCATCCCGGGTGATCAGGCGAAGGCTGTGGCCGTTGATGCCGCCTGCTTTATTGATGTCGTCGACTGCCAGTTCAACGCCTTGCAGATTCTGCAGACCGTAACCCTGCTTCCAGGGGCCGGCGGCGCCGACGACGTATGGATCCTTGTTGGCGGCGCACCCTGCGATCGCAAAGAGTGCGACTGACCACGCGGCTTTGGACAGCACCTTCCCCCTCCCCACTCTGACTGGGTTAGCTGGTTTCCCAAGTGAACTGAAAAGGCAGCCCAAAGGCGTAGCTCTTTCGTTCCTCGAAAGACGAGGTCAAAGCTCAGGCGGTCACTGATTTGGGCCGCCGGCGACCGTTATCTGGCACCCAACCTGCCCCTCTGGTCCGGACACATCCGACATACGATCTGATCAGACGAAGAGGGGAAGCTGCATGAAAGTGTTGGTGACGGGAGGAACCGGCGTCATTGGTCAGGCTGCCGTGACGGAGCTGCTACGCCGTGGACATTCAGTGCGCGTGCTCAGTCGCAGCGCAGATGAAGTTACGAGCCAGTGGCCGGATGGCGTCGAGGCGTGGCCGGCGGCGATCACCGACCAGACTGCGTTACGCGGTAGTCCGGAAGGCTGTGACCTGGTGCTGCACGTCGCTGGAATCATCGATGAATCGCCCCCAGACAACACCTACGAGACGGTCAACGTCGACGGAACTCGTCTGATTGTGCGGGAGGCCGAGCGATGCAAAGTTGGCCGCTTCATCTACATGTCTTCGCTCGGGGCCGATACGGGAACCTCGGCTTATCACCGCTCCAAGCGCCGCGCCGAGGAAGTGGTGCGTGGCTTCGCGGGCGGCTGGATAATCATGCGGCCCGGCAATGTGTTCGGCCCCGGCGACGAAGTGCTCTCGCTGCTGCTGACAATGGTCCGTACGCTGCCGGTGGTTCCGGTGATAGGCGACGGCGATGAGCAGTTTCAGCCGATCTGGGTCGAAGACCTCGCGGCTGCGATCGGCGAGGCGGTCCGCCGGACCGATCTGCATGGGCAGACCCTCGAGATTGCCGGTGAAGAACGCACTTCGCTCAACGATGTGCTCAATCGAATCGCCGAGATCACTGGTCGGCAACCCGCGCGAGTGCCGATCCCCGGCTTTCTCGCCAGCGCCGGCGTCGCCGTGGCGGGTATGCTCGGCGTGAAGCTCCCGCTCACCGAAAGCCAGGTGACGATGCTGACCGAGGGAAACTGGATCAGAACTCCGGGGACCAACGCGCTCGCTGGCGTATTCCACCTGAAGCCGACGCCGCTCGATAGCGCACTGCGCAAGCTCGCGGACTCACAGCCCGAACAAACGCCGGATAAAGGCGTCGGCGCCTTCAAGAGAAAGCGTTACTGGGTCGACATCGCCGGCAGTCTGCTCACCGCCGAGGAATTATTTGCGCTGTTCCGAGCGCGGTTCGGCGACTTGGTGCCGGGCACAATGGATTTGCGCGCCGAGCCGGACACGCCGACGGTGCTGGAAAAGGGAAGCACCATCACGATGAAGTTGCCAGTGCGGGGCAACGTGCAGGTTCGGGTCGAGGAGCTCACAGAGAGAGAAGCGGTGCTCGTCACGCTCGCCGGTCACCCGCTCGCTGGCGCGGTCCGCTTTCTCTGCGAGCAAATCGCCGACGTGCTCCGCTTCCAGGTGCAGCTGTACGATCGGCCGGCGAATCTCGCGGACTGGTTGATGATGCGCACAGTCGGTGAAGCCGTTCAGGCGAGCTCGTGGGAAACGATGCTGCAGACCCTGCTGGCCGAGAGTGGCGCGAGTGCGGCGACTCCGATACAGCACGATGAAGAGGACCTCGACGCGGACAAGACCGAGCGCGTCGAAGCCTGGCTGCGCGACCTGATCCTGGCGCGCAAGCGCGAGCAAAATGCAGCCGCCACCGAGAGCCGGCCGATGAAGACTAAGCGTACGCGCGCTGAGTCGGGCCTTGGTGAAGACGCGACGGTCCAGTGAGTGGTGGCATGCCTGGTCGAATCTCAGAAGCGCGATTGATCGCGCGAATGTCCGTGGGCGCCTTCGCACTCGTCGCGCTGGCGTGTGCGGGGCACTCGAACGCGAGCGATGTGGCAATGGTGCAGGATCCACGCTGTGCGGCGGTGGGCGACTCGATCTCGAAGTACGTGTCGGAAGACGCGCTGCCAGTCGCTCAGCTAATCGGCGACCAGACCCTGCGAGCACCGTCAACCGTCCGCGGCGGCGACAGCGTCTCAGTCGACTTCGTGGTCTTCCCGAACGGAATCGCCGACACGAGCTCGGTCGAAGTGCTCGGCGCCAGCGATCCGCAGTTCGTGCGCAGTGCGGTGAACTTTGCGGCCAGACATCGCTTTGCGCCGGCGCAGGTCTCAGGGTGCAACGTTATCAGTCGATATAGCGTGGTAATGCGCTCGGCCGGCCAGCAACGGCCCTAAGGGAAAACTCCGGCTGGGGTCGCGCGTCCTTTAGGCAGGACTATGCGACTCAAAATCATTTTCTCAGCAGCGGTGATCGCGCTGGCTACGCGCGCAGCCGCGCAGGATCTGCATATCGAGGTGGTGGAAGCCGGGACCGGCAAGCCTGTCATCGGGGCCAACGTCTCGCTCTTCGACTCCGCGGGCACCATTCCATTGTTTGGTGGCTTCAGCGATCAGAATGGTCGCATCGATTTGCGCGCGCCGATGCGCGGGCAATACCGCGTCAAGGCCGACAAAGTAGGCTACGAAAGCTGGCTGTCGGTGCAGCTGGCGGTCGTCGATCGCACTGTGTTCGTCAGAGCCGGCATGGCGCCGGCGCGGAATCCGTCACCGACGTTGGTACGCAACGAAAACGCGTGTCAGCAAATGGTCGGACCGGGCACCGCGATTGGCGATCTCTGGATCGAGATCAAAAAAGCGCTCAGCGCCAGCGCGTTGACCGAAGCGCAGGGTCTGGTACCGCTCGACGTCGATTTGTACGAGCGCACCCTCGACACCAACGGCGCAGTGGTTTCCGAGCGCGCCGAACAGCGCAATCGCATCAGTCGCCGTCCCGTGCTCGGGATTTCGTGGGATCAGATCGACACCACCAAACGCAACGACGCTGCGGGGACCGATGTGTTCCGCGCGCCGGACGCGGCGACGATGATGTCCGATCAGTTCGTGCAGTCGCACTGTTTCGCGGCCATTCGTGGCTACGGCCCGGAGACCGGACTAACCGGACTCGAGTTCAAGCCATCTCGTGTCGGCGGACTGCCGGAGCTGACCGGTGTGCTGTGGGTCGATCCGAAAACCAACACGCTGCGCGCGCTCAACTTCGATTACGTGAACCTGCCCATCCCATTGCGCGTTGCGCGTACGAGCGGCCGGCTGGAGTTCGATCAGCTGCCGAGCGGTCAGTGGATCGTGCCGCGCTGGTACATCCGGATGCCGCGGCTGGGACATATCAACTCGAGCGATCCGCGCACAGCGTCGCGCGACACCTTGATTGGGTATCAGGAAGTTGGTGGATTGGCTCGTCCCGCGGGCACACCGCGGCCAACCGCGGAGCCGCAGGCAAACAACGCGTCGCAAGTCTCTGAGCCATCTGGTCAGACCATCATCAGTGGATTCGTCTATGACAGCACCACCAGCAGTGGACTGGCGAACGTGCGGGTTTGGACCGCGGGCGGAAGGTACAAGGCGATGACCAATGCCTCAGGCCGGTTTGAGCTGGCGATCGATGGTCCGGTGAACGACAGCATCGTGTTCGATCATCCGCGGCTGCGGCTGCTGAACGTGCCGAATGTGGTGCAGGGCGTGTCGCTGCCGAGTGGCGGTCGTGGACAGGCGTATCTGATCGTTCCGTCTTATGCGTCGCTGCGCGCTTCGGTGTGTGGTCGCAACGTCACCGGCACCGAATCGCAGGGCATGCTGGCCGGCTACGTTCGAGATGCCGCCGGTAAGCCAATCGCGCGCGCGCACGTGTGGGCCGCGTGGCCGTTGCAGTGGGTAGAGCAGAACGGCAAACTGGTCGCGAGCAATCGCCAGATGACCGTTGAGACCGACACTAACGGCGACGGCGCCTATCTGATGTGCGGCTTCACGCGCGGCGCGCAAATCACGGTGAAGGTAGGTGCTGCGGGGCACAATACCCTCGAAGAGCGCCTGGTTCTTCCCGGCACGCTGGTCCTCGAGCACGACTTCAGATTCGGCGCGCGCTAGTCGCCCGTCGGGACGATCTCCTCGCCTTCAACCATCAGAATCACCGCGCGCTCTGGTGCGCGCGTGCGATGCGTCACGCCTCTGGGCACGACGAAGCCCTGCTGTGGCATGAGCTCGACAACGCGATCCTCGAGGTCGATGTAGAATCTGCCTTCGACGACGTAGAAGAATTCGTCGAGGTCGATATGCTTGTGCCAGTGATACTCGCCCTGGACAACGCCCATGCGTACAACTGAATCGTTGACCTTGCATAGGGTCTGATTGAACCAGCGGTCTTTGACAGCGCGGATTTCCGCGCCGACATCGATCAGCTCGAGCGCGGGATATTTGACGTCGAGCCGGGTTACGTACGGATACTCAGGCATGGTGTTCTCCGCCGATACACTGTAAAAATGCGGCGCGCGTGAAACCTTTGCGTGCTTTTCGTTGTCTTATCAAGTGTCAGCGGCGTACGCGCCGAACTGACTCGGTTCAATCCGAAATGCGCACCCCAGAGCGATCGCAGACGCTCACCTACACGCACCTCCGTGGGCCCAGCCCGGCTCACGGAGGTTTTTTTCTCGGCGTACAGTCCGTAACCCTTAGCAGGCAATCACAAAACAGAAGCTCTGAGCCACAAGCTTAGTGAGCAGCTACGCTGTGAGCGGCTCTACCGCAATTCGTAGTTAGCTCTGAGCTCGCTCTCAGCTCGAAGCTGCGCTTAAGAATGGTAGCACAGCACGTAGCGTAGCTGCTCACTAAGCTGAAGCCCTCGCAGCTTCTGTATTGAAATTGCCCGCTACGGTTTACGCACCGTACGCCGAGACTACATAGCTCGCCTCTGCAGCACCCTGAAGTACTGAACCCACGGCCCCACCGGCTCCGTATACGCCCGCGCCATCACCCGGGTGATCTGCGATATATGCGACAAATCGTGCACGACCCACGTCGCCAGCAACTGACGCATCGTCACTGAGCCGAATTCCGGATGCTCACCGGTTAGATCGAGATCCTTCTCCCTCAGATTCCACCCGCGCAGCGTCGCCACACTTTCGGCGCGCACCGTGTCGAATTCGGCGAGCAAGGCGTGAAGCGGCTGCTTCGAGTCGAAGCCGCCGACCCGGTCGAAGGGGTCAAACCGGCGCGACTGACCTTGCTTGATGATGATACGCGCTCGCGGAATCCAGTCGGTGCGCTCGCCATTGATCAAGTGAAGGAGAACCTGGCGCGGACTCCAGGTGTCGGGTCCCTCAGTGGTGTTGGTCCAATCGGCTGGCAGCTCGTCCAGCAAATCTGTCAGGACCCTCGGCGTTCGCTCCAGAATCGGAATCGCCTGGTCGAGTTTGAAGTCCATGATGCCGTCTCCGTTGTATCCCCGAATCATACGCTGGAGCACGTGCATCAACTACTTTTCTCTTGCACCGTCGTTTACAAAACGTTGTCGGACTTCTTACTGAGGTCGGAATGCCCGTACGTCTTCGACTTTCTCTGATTCTCGCTGGATCAGCGGCGCTCTCGCACTCTGCAGTTGGCCAGGTAGCCGCTCCCGCGCCAGCCGCAACCCGACAGGCCCCGCCGACGGTTTCGTCGACGCGACCAATCAGACGCGACATTCCGCAGACCAACATGATCAAGCGCGCGTACGCGGCCGGCACGCGCGATCTGAGTGGAAGACCGACTGCACGCTATTGGCAGCTGTGGACCGACTACCGGATTCGCGCGCGTCTCGACAGCGCGACTTCCACCGTCAGCGGAACCGAAACGGTGAGCTTCCAGAACAACAGCGATTCCGCGATGCGGTCGATCGTGTTGCGGCTCGATCAGAACATTTTCCGTCCTGATGCGCCGCGCACCAGCATCATGGATGCGCTGACCAGCGGCATGAAGGTCACCCGACTCGTCGTGAACGGTCAGACGCTGGCAGTCAACGACACATTGGGCAATCCGATCCCCGGGTCTAGTCGACGGACGACGCCGTTGTCGCGCATCCTGCGCGGTACCTCAGCTCGCATCGCACTGGCGACACCAATCCCCGCGCACGGCACCGGAACCTTTGAAGCCGACTGGAGCTTCGAGGTGCCACGTTTTGAAGGCGCGCGCGGATTCCGGATGGGCAGATGGGCCGACACGCTGTATCAGGTGGCGCAGTGGTACCCGCGCCTGGCCGTCTTCGACGACCTGCGTGGCTGGGATACCGATCCGTACCTCGGCGACGGTGAGTTCTACAACAACTATGGACATTTCGACGTCAGCATCGACGTCCCGGCGGGATGGATCGTCGGCGCGACGGGGGTCCTGCAGAATCCCAACGATGTCCTGACCGCAACTGCGCGCGATCGATTGTCGCGCGTGCAGTCCTCGGACACGACGATTCGCGTCGTCAGCGCCGCGGAGCGCGGACCAGGGAGATCGACCGCGGCAGGCACGAATGGTCGGTTGGTGTGGCGCTTCGTTGCGGACACCGTTGGCGATTTCGCGTGGGGCACCTCGAACCAGTTCGTGTGGGATGCGGGCCGCGCCAACATTCCAAACCGGGGCTTCGTGCCGTTCAACATCATGTACCTGCCCGGCCACGCGCCGACTTACGCGGACGGTCCGCGTCACGTACGTCACGCGCTCGAGTACTACTCGAATCTCTGGATGCCGTACGCGTATCCACAGCTGACGATGGTCGACGGACCAGAGCTCGGAATGGAGTATCCGATGTTCATCATGTCGGCGGTCTTCGCCGCCGACCACGAGACGGGACACCAGTGGTGGCCGATGATGGTCGGTGTGAACGAGACCTGGTACGGCTGGATGGACGAAGGATTCAATCAGTACATGAACATTCTCTCGGATGCTGATCGCGACAGAAAGCCATACACCCTCGACACCCTTGGCCTTTCCTACGGCGAGGTAAGCGGCAATGAGCTCGAGCCGACGATGATGTGGGACGAGAACTACGACGGGCCGATGTATGGTTTCGCGGCGTACGGCAAGGCGCCGCTCATGCTCTCATCGCTGGGCGGAATTGTCGGCGACAGCGCAGTGCAGCGCGCGATGAGCGAGTACGCCAAGGCGTGGCGGTTCAAGCATCCATCGCCGTGGGACTACGCCAACTTCATGAGCAACGCGCTGCACCGTGACCTCGGCTGGTTCTGGTACTACTGGCTATTCACCAACGAATCGGTGGACGAGTCGATACAATCAGTAGTCGCGAGCGGACGCCAAACGCGAGTGACGGTGCGACAGGATGGAGAGATGCCATCTCCGATCGTGTTGAAGGTCGAGTTCGCGCCCGGCACGTCGACCACCAAGCCCGCCAACTCGACTCATACGGTGTTGGGTGTTTTCACCGAGACGATCACGTGGCAGGACGCCAACACCGCAGTGGTTACCTATCCCGCCGATGTCTGGTTCGCCGGCAACCGCACCTTCACTGCGAATCTCGAGTTTCCAGGCCGCCGCATCTCGAAGATCACGCTCGATCCGAACCAGCGGTTCCCGGACCACAGCTTCGCCGATAACGTCTGGCCGAGACTGGCCGCAACGAGTACGCGATGATTGAACTACAAAAAGAAAACGACCAGCTGGCCGCTGTCGGCTTTCAGCCCGCGGCTCCGAGCTTGTTCGCAATTCGCAATAACGCTCGAAGCAGCCGGCTGAAAGCAGCCAGCCGCAAGCTGGTATTTTTCCTTTCGCTGTTTCCCGCTCTGCCGATCCATGCGCAGGTGACCGCAGCCGACTACGCCCGCGCCGAGCGCTTTCTGATGGACAGCGTTCTGCCGTATGTGAGCGGGCTCGGCGTCCAGCCAGTCTGGCTCTCCAACAACCGCCTCGCCTATCGCAATCCGATTCGCGGCAGCTCGGGAATTATCCTGGTGGATCCTGCGCGTGGGACGCGACTCGCTTGCAGTCCTGACACCGATCGTTGTGGTGGCGCGCTCGATCCACGTGAAATCTCTCGGCTACAACCGCCAACCCAGCGCGGGCGGCCGGAGTCGGTTTCGCCCGATGGCACCAAGGCGGCATTCATTCGCGATTACAATCTGTGGGTCCGGGATGTCGCCAGCGGTCGCGAGACACAGCTCACCACCGATGGGCAGAAGGACTTTGGCTACGCGACCGACAATGCCGGCTGGGTGCGAAGCGATCGGCCAGTGCTCCTTTGGTCGCCCGATTCGCGCAAGATCGCGACGTTCCAGCAGGACGACCGGCCGGTCGGCGAGATGTATCTCATTCGCACCAGGGTCGGCCATCCCGAGCTGGAGGCGTGGAAGTACCCGCTGCCCGGTGACAGCGCGATCTCGATGATCCACCGCGTGATCATCAATGTCGATGTGCCCAAGGTGATCCGGTTACAGATGCCGCCCGATGCGCACCGATCGACGCTGTGTGACCACGTCGCTTGCCGTGGCTCGCCCAACTGGGTCGATGTCGAATGGTATCCCGACGGCTCACGTGTCGCCTTCGTCTCGACATCGCGCGATCACAAGCACGAAGTGTTGCGCGTCGCCGATGCGGCGACGGGCGCTGTGCGCGATGTTCTCCGCGAAGACGTTCCGACGCAGTACGAATCAGGCAATGGGATGGTCAACTGGCACGTGCTGCCCGCGTCGAATGAAGTGGTATGGTTTTCCGAGCGCGACGACTGGGGTCAGCTCTACCTCTACGATCTCAACACCGGCGCGCTGAAATCGAAGATCACCAGTGGGCAGGGCAACGTCGCCCAGGTCCGTCGGATCGATCAAAAGAACCGCATCATCTACTTCGTCGGAAACGCGAAAGAGCAGGGGCGCGATCCGTACTTCCGGCACTTCTATAAAATCAGGATGGACGGTGGCGGTCTCACGCTCCTCACTCCTGAAAACGCGGATCACGAAATTAGCCTGGCGCCGTCGGCCGATTATTTCGTCGACACTTTCTCTCGGCCCGATCAGGCCCCAGTGACGGTGCTGCGCGATCTCAACGGCAAAACGATTCTCACACTCGAGCGCGCGGACATCAGTCGGCTGCAGGCAAGAGGCTGGAAGCCGCCGACCCCGATCACGGTCAAAGCGCGCGACGGCAAGACCGATTTATACGGTCTGATGTATCTGCCGACCAATCTCGATCGCAGCAAAAAGTATCCGATCGTGAACCACATCTATCCCGGTCCACAGACGGGCAGTGTCGGCGGTCGCAGCTTCTCGCCGGCCCGCGGAGACGCGCAGGCACTCGCCGAGCTCGGGTTTGTGGTGGTTGAGATCGACGGCATGGGTACGCCGTGGCGCTCCAAATCATTCCACGATGCCTACTTCGGGAGGATGGGCGACAACACCTTGCCCGATCAGGTCGCAGCGATGCGTGAGCTCGCGACACGTTACCCATTCATCGACATCAATCGCGCCGGCATCTACGGACACAGCGGCGGTGGATTCGCCGCCGCCGACGCCATGTTTCGTTATCCTGATTTCTTCAAGGTCGGAATCTCGGAAGCCGGCAATCACGACCAGCGGAATTACGAAGACGATTGGGGTGAGCGCTACCAAGGTCTGCTGGTGCGCACGGCGGACGGCAGTGACAACTATGCCGCCGAAGCGAACGAGCAGTACGCAAAGAATCTGAAGGGCAAGCTGCTGCTCGCGCACGGCACCACTGATGACAACGTCCCGCCGAGCAACACCATGCTCGTGGTGAATGCGCTGATTGCCGCCAACAAGGATTTCGATTTGCTGCTGCTCCCGAACCGCGCCCACGGTTTCGGCAACGAACCCTACATGGTGCGTCGCCGCTGGGATTACTTCGTCAAGAATCTTCTCGGCGAGGAGCCGCCGAAGGAATACGAGATCAAGGCGGGGCGGAGATGATCAAACTACAAACTGAAAAGTACCAGCTTGCGGCTGGCGGCTTTCAGCCGGCGGCTCCGAGCTTGTTCGCAATTCGTAATAACGCTCGAAGCAGCGGGCTGAAAGCAGCAAGCCGCAAGCTGGTACTTTTCAGTTTGCTTTTCCCAATAACGGGATTGGCTCAGGAGCCAGCCAAGACTTTCACCCACGCCGATACTCTTCGCGGCTCCAACGGTCCCGCTCGCTCATGGTGGGACGTCTCGTTCTACGATCTCCACGTCAAAGCCAATCCTGCTGACAGCAGTATCGTCGGCTACAACGCGATCACTTACCGCGTCCTAAAGCCGGCAAGTGAAATGCAGATCGATCTGCAGCTGCCGCTGGTTGTCGATAGCATCGTGCAGGACGGTCGCGTGCTCATGGCGCGCCGCGACAGCAACGCGTTCTTCGTCTCACTCGTCGCCGCGCAGCCTGCTCGCGCACTCAAGACCATCACCGTCTACTATCACGGCAAGCCCGTCGTCGCCGTGCGTCCGCCGTGGGATGGTGGATTCGTCTGGGCCAAAGACAGCCTGGCGCGCGATTGGGTTGTCACCGCCAACGAAGGACTCGGCGCCAGCGTGTGGTGGCCGAACAAGGATTATCTCGCCGACGAGCCCGACAGTCAGCGTGTCGCAATCACGGTTCCCGACTCGCTGTTCGATGTCTCGAATGGCCGCCTCCGTGCGACGACGCGCAATTCCGACGGCACTACGACCTACGAATGGTTCGTCAGAAATCCAATCAACAACTACGACGTCGCAGTTAATGCCGGACGGTATGTCCATTGGTCGGACAACTATCAGGGCGAGAAGGGAAATCTCACCCTCGATTTCTATCCACTGGATTACCACGCCGACACCGCGCGCAAACAGTTCGAGCAGGTGAAGCCAATGATGCAGTGCTTCGAGAGCTGGTTCGGCCCGTACCCGTGGTACGAGGATGGTTACAAGCTCGTCGAGACTCCGCACCTGGGCATGGAGCACCAGAGCGCGGTGGCATACGGCAATCACTACAAGAACGGCTATCTCGGTCGCGATCGGTCAGCGACGGGCCACGGTCTGCTCTGGGACTTCATCATCATCCACGAGAGCGCGCACGAATGGTGGGGCAACAGCATCACCATGAAAGACCAGGCCGACATGTGGATCCACGAGAGCTTCGCGACCTACGCCGAAGGTCTGTTCACCGAATGCCAGCAGGGCAAACAGGCTGGTCAGGAGTACACCATCGGCCAGCGGAAAATCATCCGCAACGACGAGCCGATCATCGCCGCCTACGGTGTGAATGCTGAAGGCTCGGGCGACATGTACGACAAAGGCGCCAACATGCTGCTGACGATTCGTCAGCTTGTGGACGACGACACCCGCTGGCGCGGAATCCTGCGCGGTCTGAACAAGACCTTCTGGCATCAGACCGTGACGACGAAGGAGATCGAGGATTACATCAGCCGTGAGTCGGGAATCAACCTGTCGAAAGTGTTCGACCAGTATCTGCGCACCACCCAAATCCCGACGCTCGAATACAAGCTCCAGGGCAACAAGCTCAGTTACAGGTGGGCGAACGTCGTGCGTGGGTTTGCGATGCCGGTCAAAGTCACGACATCAACTGGACGGTACGGCTGGATTCGCCCGACTGAGCGCTGGAGATCGACTGCGATAAAACTCGACCGGCCTGAGGATTTCCACGTTGACGAGACTTTCTACGTCAATGCGAGAGACGTCCTCAAGCCGGTCGTGGATTCAACTAACGTGCGTAGAGCCCAGTAACTGCCGCGCTGGCGAGCTTGTTGGCGTGGATGTAGAAGCCAACCATCGCCGCGGTCGCATTGCCCGGCACGTCGAGCTTGTCGGTCTTGAGCGCGTAAACCGTGAAGTGATAGTGGTGCGGCTTGTCGCCCTGGGGCGGACACGGACCGCCGTATCCCTTGGTTCCGAAATCGGTGTTTCCTTCCTGGCTGCCGCGTGGCGCGTTGCGGCCGTTGCCGGCACCTGCGGCCAGCCCCGTCGCGTCCGCCGGAATGTTGTACATCACCCAGTGCCACCATCCGCTGCCCGTCGGCGCGTCAGGATCGTACGCCGTCACCGCGAACGACTTCGTGCCCGCCGGAGCGCCGGTCCAGTTCAGCGCCGGTGAGACGTTCTGGCCGGTGCAGCCCATGCCATTGAAGACGTGGGCCGCTGTGATGCGTCCTTTCGCTGTCAGGTCTGGCGCGGTCACTCGGAAGTGACCGGCTGCGGTCGCTTTGCCTTTTGCCTTCGACGCGCCTGCCCCCTGCGCGCCGGCGATCGTGCTGCTCGCAATTATTGCGATAATTGCCGTCATTACTTGCCGTATTCGGTGGGACACCATCGCAAACCTCCTTGTCGTCTGAGCCAGTCTGTCTATCTCCACACCGCGAGAATGATTCCCGCGATGACGAACGATACCAGATTGTAAAGCGAGTTGATCGCCCACAACTGTCGTGGCGCGCCTGAGAAGAGTGCTGTCACGAAACTCGTCGATCCGGCAAGTCCAATCCACAGGAGTGTGCTGAAGATCGCCGCGTGTGCTACGCTCATCTCGGCGACTTGCGACATGTGTCCGATCACCATCGCCAGCACCCACGCCTGAAGAAACGCGCAAACGAAGGCGACGAAATACATGACAGGCATGTTGGCGCCCGCCGCCTCTGCGCGCATCTGCTCTTCCGTCTTGTTCTGCAGCGCAATCCAGCGCTTCGCGAACAACGCAGGCGAGTACCAAAGCCCGCCCAGGGCAAAAATGATGACTGCTGAAACCAGGACCGCGAGGTAATTGATCGCCGGATACTGCATTCGATGCCTCCGTCGATGGGTTAGCCGGGTAGCCGAGCAGAATCTACGTTCGACCGGCGAGAGCCGCAGCAGTCTTTATCAGTCGGATTGCGGTGCGTGCCGCCCCACCATCGACGTCGACCTCGGGGTCATAAGCAGTAAGAGCCGCACCGGTGATACGAAATCCGTCTCCGATGCGTGACAGCGCGAAGTCCATGTCCTCGAGCGTCAGTCCGCCGCTGACGGCGAACTTGTTGGCCGACGCGACCGCCGCGTCGAGAGCATCGAGATCGAGATGCACATAAATGTCGTCGACGTGTTCACCGATAGATCCCAATGCTTTTGGCAAACTTTCCTTCAGGTGTCGTGGACCGACAACGGTCACTGCGGAATCATCGAGCAGGGTGCTTTCCAGCGAGTCGATGTCGCGCGTGCCGATCAGGCAGATTCGGTCATCGGGAATCGGTGAGAAGCCCGGCACTGTCGCTGCCAGCTGGGTCCAACACCGACCGCTGATGATTGCGACCGCGGTGCCGTCGAGGAACCCGCTCGTCGTCGTCTCGGGGGTGTTGAATTCGGCGTGGGCATCGAACCACGCCACGCCGGTGGTCGAAGCTCCGAGGCCGGCGAGTGTGCCGACCGCGGTGTTGCAGTTGCCAGCCAGCACGATCGGAAAACGGCCAGCATCACGCGCCTCCCGCACCGCCGCTGCAAGCATACGCATCAACTCGAAGCTCGATTGGATCTCGGCTTGCCATTTGTCCGGATCGAGCTCGGCCATTCGGACTCGGATAGTGTGGCCGTCGGTTCTTAATGCTTCGACGAGGCCGGCGCGGAGTAAGGCTTCCGGTCCCGCGCCCATCCGCAAGCCGCGGTGGCCGGAATCATAGGGAACGGCGAGGATCTGGATTTCCACGGTCTTAAACTACAAAAGAAAAACTACCAGCTGGCGGCTGGCGGCTCTCAGCCTGCTGCTTCGAGCGTCATTACGAATTGCGAGCAAGCTCGGAGCCGCCGGCTGAAAGCCGCAAGCCGCCAGCTGGTAGTTTTTCTTTTGTAGTTAAACCCTATTCCCGGTATACGTCCGGAAACTCCTTCCTGAGCGCGGCCAGCTTCGGCTTGTCATTGATCACGATGTACAGCTGGTCGGGATGGTGCTCCAGATAATTCTGGTGATAGTCCTCGGCTTCGTAAAAGCCGTGCAGCGCGGCAACCTGAGTCACGATCGGATTCGAGAACGTTTTCGCCGCAGTGAGCTGCTTGACGTAGCTCTCGGCGACTCGCTGCTGTTGCGGATTGCGATAGAAAATCGCCGAGCGGTACTGCGTGCCGTGATCGGGCCCCTGACGATTGAGCTGCGTCGGGTCGTGCGCGACCGAAAAGAAGATCTGCAGCAGCTTGCCATACGAGACCTGCGAGGGATCGTATATGACTTCTACCGATTCCGCGTGGCCTGTGTCACCGGTGCTCACCTGCTCGTAGGTCGGATTTGCGAGAGTGCCGCCGGCGTATCCTGAGATTGCCGTCTTCACTCCCTTCACGTGGTCGAACACCGCCTCTACTCCCCAAAAGCAGCCGCCGGCAAACACCGCGGTATCTACTGTTGCATCAGTCGCCAGCTCGGAGCCCACCGCCGGCGCGCTGACAAATCCGTTGGTTGATGGCGCACCACTCGTGAGTCGTGTCGCCAACAGGACCAGCGCTACGGGAATCACGATGACGAATGCGATAAAGCCTGAAAGGGAGCGAGAAGCGGCGGGCGAGCGGTTCATGTTCGTCTCAGAGAAGGCGGTGACAGATATGAAACCGGAACATCACGCACATTGTTCCAGCAGACGTATGATTATCCGACATCACGTAAAGATCGGCGGCAATCGGCGCTCCGACGCACGTCGAAAGGGATAGCTCTGCGCGAGCCGTTCGTCGATTGCCGGATCCGGCGCATTCGCGCCTTCCAGGAAAAGCCACTCGATCTCGACGAACTCCCCGTCCTTCCACATTCCGAGCCCGACCTGCCGCTCGAGATCGAGCTCGTGCTTCGACGCGCGCGCCAGACTCTCGAGCGCGTCGTAGCCGCGATCGTGAAACTCGCGCGTGAGCGGCAGGATGACGAACCCGCAGCCCGTCTTCGACGACGCCATCCGGTAAGGCAGCTCGAACTTGTCGGCGCGCACCGACTCCAGTGCCAGACGCAGCTGCTCGCTCAATGCGCGGAGCTCGTACCGTCCGAGCCGCGCCAGCTCGCACAGGATTCGATAGTAGTCGCTGTCTGCAAAATCGTCCTCCTGCGCGGCGATCGCCGCCGCGAGACTGTCAAGCACGAAGGTGAATTCACAGACAGCCGGGCTGCGTCTCGCCCGCGCTGCCGCCTCGAGTCGTTGATCGGGCGGCGACTCGAAATCTTCGAGCAGATACTGGCCAATGAGTGCCGTCTCACTCACTGCCGTCGTCGGCGGATCCCATCCCAGGAGGATGTCGCGACGGAAGTTGAAGTAGTCCAACAGCTCTGCCGGCGTCACGAAGTGAGTGCAGATCTCGAAGTAATCGGTGTCGCGCAGAATGTGGACGAAGGTGCCGTTCCGCACTTTCTTGAATCGCGCGACGCGAAAGGGACGCGTCTTCGGTGGGATTCGGTAGACGACGATACCGACCAGCGCATCGGGATCCTCGGGTGAGACGGTCACTCGATGCCCGAAATGATTCACCATGGATATCGCCGTATAGGTGTCGATCAGATCGCGGGTGTTCTGGATGAGTCTCACGCCGCGTCTGACGACTTGTGCCGCTGCCCATTTCTCGAGCTCACCGGACTTGGTGACGACGCGCGGCTCGCGCTCGCACAGCTGGAAGATGAATCCAACGGTGTCTGTCAACAGAACCCTATCGGCGAGATCAGGGCGATTGTCGGTAGCGACCGGCAGCTGATTCGTCGAGACTGCAAAGGCGCGGGAAAACACATTGGCGTGCTGCTGCGCGAGGAAATCGTGAAGGAGCGTGGCCGGACCGGCGGGAGCGGCCGGCGTCGCGGCGGTGGCGGCTTCGTGCGCGCTCTCTTTCACTCGTTGTCTAGAATCGGCGCCGTCGTTCCCACGCCAGCAGGATCGCCGCTCCAACAATGCCGGTGATGATGCAGAACAGATACAGAACCTGGATGCTCACCAGGCCAAGCAGTGGATTGGCATCGCTGAAAGGCCGAAACGGCCGCATGTCGCCGTGCATGATTCCGTCGAGGAGCGCGTGCAGCAGTCCACCAACCAGTCCGCTGTAAGCCGCAATCGGTAATCGGTATTCGACGGCCAACGCTTCCGGGATCGCATCCCGCGGCTTGGCCCAGGCGCGACCGATGCGCGACACGATCAAACCACAGACAAGCCCGATCAGGCCGCCGAGAAAAAAGGTGTGCGCCTGCCGATGGACTGGGTAGTCGCCTTTCAGCAGGAAGTAGCCCGACTCGATATCGATGACGACCTGCGCCACCGAGTACGCCGCCAGGGAGAAGCTGCGCGGAGCGGCGGCCTTCATCAGCAGGCCGGGGCCGAAATGAAATGGGGTTGCCGGCATGGAGTTGACCTCAAATCTAGCCTGCAGTGCTATGTTTTTTCGCGATGACGACCCGCCTGAGTGAGCCGGCCGGCCCCTGGCCCGCGCCTGACAAGTCAGGACGCTGCCTTAACTGCGACGCCGAGCTGTCCGGACCCTTCTGCGCGCGGTGCGGCCAACGCGACCTCCCGCCTTATCCGAGTGTGCGCGAGCTGGCGATTGACGCGGTATCGGAGTTTTCCGGCTGGGACGGCCGATTACTCGCCACCACCCGCGCCCTGCTGCTGCGGCCCGGATCGCTCACCTTGGAATTCCTCGAGGGACGCCGCGCCCGCTATATCTCGCCGCTGCGGCTCTACCTCAGTGCGAGCGTCATCTACTTTCTCCTCAGCGCCGCCGCGCCAAAGATCAGTCTGAACGGCGGCCGATCTTTCTCCGGCCTCAACGTCGGTGTGACGACGACGCCCACCGCGTCTTCGACCGCGGCCGGCAGAGTCGCGCAGGCTGCCAACGACGCGATGGGTCGCGGCAAACCGATCACCGACGCAGAGCGGCAATCCGCGCTCAAGGACATCGAGCACGCACCTCCGTTGATACAGCCATTCCTGCGCCGCGTCGTATCGGATCCCAACGGATTCAAGCACGGGCTCGCCGAGACGCTGCCGAAGATGCTGTTCGTGCTGGTGCCGGCGTTCGCGGGCATCCTCGCGCTGTTCTACCGCCATCGCAAATACCCGGAGCATCTGTACTTCGCGATTCATCTGCACGCGTTCATTTTCTGCGCATTGTCCATCGCGACGATTGCAAAGTTTCCGGCGGTCATTCCCCTTGCGGTTGCGACGAGCTTCGCCTGTGTAGTCTGGATTCCGATTTACTCGACCCTCGCATTCCGGCGTGTTTACGGCGGCTCGGTGCTCGGCACTCTGGCGAAGGAGGTCGGCATCGCCTTGCTGTACGCGATCGTCGCCGTCGCCGCTTTGATCCTCACCCTGTACTGGGTATCGGTGGCGGCTTAGGCTTACTCCGATGCCAGCGCACGAAATCCTCGGCAAGTGGGAAAGTTTCTACGTCATCGTCGGATCATCGGCCGGCGCGTTGACTGGTTTGCAGTTCGTGGTGATGGCGCTCGTTGCTGACCGACCAGGTCGCGGTGGGCACCAGGAGATAGCCGCGTTTGGGACTCCCACAGTCGTGCACTTCATGGCTGTCCTGCTGATTGGGGCGATCCTCAGCGCGCCGTGGGAGGAGCTCAATCACCTGGCTTGGGTGATTGGGTCGTTTGGATTGACTGGAATCATCTACACCGCTGTGGTGACGCGCCGCGCTGGTCGCACCGAGCGCTATCAGCCCGTGCTCGAGGACTGGATCTTCCACGTCGTGCTGCCGTTTGTCTCGTACGCTCTGATGTTGGTTGCGGCGGGGACTGTCAGTCGCTTCGACACCCCCGCGCTCTTTGCAATCGGCACCGCGTCCCTCGTACTGCTTTCCGTCGGCGTGCACAACGCGTGGGATACGGTTACCTACCTCGCGCTCGACTTTCCCGCGGAAAAGCCAGGCTCCAGCTCAGGCTCGCCGAACTCGCCAGACCAATAGCGCGTCATGACTGATACGTCGGAATTCGCTGTCCCGGCGACAGCGACGCCGCAGACTGCACGCGGCTATTGGGAAAACATCAAGGAAGCGCTGCGCGGGGCGCACCACGACTACACCAGTGGTCCGATCGGTCGCGCGATCTTTCTGCTCGCGGTGCCGATGGTGCTCGAGACGGTGCTGGAAAGTGTCTTCGCCGTCGTCGACGTCTTCTTCGTCTCGCGACTCGGCGCCGATGCCGTCGCCACCGTCGGTATCACCGAATCGATGATGGTGCTCATTTACACCATGGCGATGGGGCTCGGCATCGGCGCGACCGCAACCGTCGCCAGACGAATTGGCGAGAAGGATGCCGAAGGTGCATCGCACGCCGCGGCGCAGGCGATTTTGCTGGCCGCCGTCATCGCCGTCAGCCTCGGAATAATTGGCGCTTTCGCTGCACCGGCCCTGTTGCGAGGGATGGGTGGATCGCAGGGCGTTCTCGGCAACGTTCTGTTCACCCGCATCATGCTGGGCGGCAACATCGTCGTGCTGATGCTGTTTCTGGTCAACGCCGTTTTTCGTGGCGCCGGCGATGCGGTGATCGCCATGCGCGTGCTTTGGCTCGCCAACACCATCAACATTTTCCTCGGCCCGATGCTGATCCTTGGCGTCGGTCCGTTCCCCCGACTCGGCGTAGTCGGAGCTGCGGTTGCCACGACCATTGGGCGCGGAACTGGCGCGCTGTACGCACTGAGTCGGCTCTTTCGTCCCGGTGCCCGTGTGCAGGTGCGCGGTCATCACTTCAAGCTCGATCCGAAGCTGATGTGGCAGATGATTCAGTTGTCGGGATCGGGCACTTTCCAGATTCTGGTGGGCAGCGCGAGCTGGATTGCGTTGGTGCGCATCATCTCCGACTTCGGCAGCGTTGCGCTCGCCGGCTACACCATCGCCGTACGAATAATCATGTTCGCTCTGCTTCCGTCATGGGGCGTCAGCAACGCTGCGGCGACAATGGTTGGGCAGGGACTTGGCGCGAAAAAGCCGGATCGCGCCGAGCGCGCGGTCTGGATGGCGGCAAGGTACAACGTGGTCTTTCTGAGCTCGATCGGACTGGTTTTCGTCGTTCTCGCCGGGCCAATCGCATCGCTGTTCACGTCTGACGCGGGCATCGCGAGCTACGCTGTTGCCGGTCTACGCACCGTTGCGTTCGGATTTCCGCTATACGCGTACGGGATGGTGCTGAACAGCGCATTCAACGGCGCCGGCGACACGTGGACTCCGACGTGGATCAACCTGTTCGTCTTCTGGGCGTTCTGTATTCCACTCGCTTACGTGCTGGCGCTCCCGATGCACCGCGGCCCGCGCGGTGTGTTCTTCGCAATGCTCCTCACCTATTCCGTGAACGCGGTGGTTAGCGCGTGGTTCTTCCGAAAAGGCCGCTGGAAGACCCGCCACGTCTGAGTGGGCTGATTACTATTTTCGCGTCGCCAGACGCTGGGCGAGGTAGGACGCCCAGGTAGTTCCTTTGTGCTGGCCGGAATTCGACAGTACGATGACGATGGTTCCGTCGGAGAGTAGTCGCGCGATCGAAGTGTTGCGATCGTCTCCGCTGCCTGAGTGCATCACCTCGGACACGCGTCCGTTGCGGATGTAGATGCGGGTGCCGTAGCCGTAGTGGATTTCGTACGGCGGCTCGCTCCGCACGTGCATCAACGGAGACTCGAGCTCCTGGCTCTCCGTCCGGCCGAACAGCTTGCCATCGTGAATGGCAGTCACCCAGCGATAGAGATCGCGCACGGTGCTGCGCATCCCGTTGGCGCCCTTGTGACCCCAGTCGCCGCCCTGAAAAGTCGTCGAGTGCATCCGGGCCGGCGTCAGCAGCTCACGATCGATGTAGTCTTCCCACTTGAGTCCCGATGCGACCTCGATGATTGCAGCGAGCAGCTCGTAGTTGTCGTCCTGGTACTGATAGTGGCTGCCAGGCGGATACTCGAGTCGCTGCGCCAAAATTGCGGTAACTGCGCCGTCGCGACGCATGATGCCGGTCCCCGCCGAGTGACCGGCAAGTCCCGAGGTGTGGGTGAGTAAATGATAGATCGTGATGTCGCGCTTACCGCGCGCAGCCCAGGGGAAAAATCGCGAGATCGGATCGCTGAACGAAAGGCGATGCGTCGAACGCAATCGCAGGATCGCCGCGGCGGTGAAGCTCTTGGTAATCGAGGCGATGTTGAATTGCGAGTTCGTCGACAGCGGCGTTCCGTTCTGCGGCGAGTACGCCTTCTCCATCACCACAGTGCCATTTCTCGCTACGAGCACGACCCCCGCGAATCCACTGTCGCGCTGCGCCTCGACGATCGCATCCAACCGCGCCGCGGTGAGCTGCGCCGATGCGTTGGATGCGCCAATGAGTAACGCAGCAGCGAGTGCTACAGCGCCATTGAAATTGCGGTGAGGATGACGGCGGTAACCATCGACTTCGCGTAAACCGCCCGCGCCTGCCGGCGCAGCTGGTTCCGCTCCTCGATGTCGTCGATCGCCTGAGGTCCCGTATCGAGATCGCGCTGACCGCGCGATGCGAGCTTCACTCAAGTCTTGTCGCGCGATTGGAATACTCCGAGTGCGCCGAAGAGAAATGGGAAGAAGAGCAGCAGCCGCCACAACGCAGGCGCGCGCATCGCGATCAGCGCGGCAGCCAACACCGCGCCGACGGCAAAGCCGACGACCCCCGCGCTCAATCTCTTGCGTCGTTCGCCGGGGCCGATGTTGACGGCGCGCGACGACGGCAGTGTTGCCATCAACTTGCCTCCCGTGATCGCCGTCCGGCGGCGCCCACCAAGTCTAGCGCTACCCCTTAGAGTCGGCCAAGCTCGACAGCAATGAGACGAATGGCCTGGTCGAGCAATCTCATATTGTCGTTCTGGTAGAACCAGCTGCTGGCTCCGGACGGGTGGGGCAGCGGAATCACCGTTGACCGCCCGCCGGCGTGCACAACTCGATGTTTCGTACCGATGAGCTGGTTCAGGGGCAAGGCTGGCAGAAACCGCTCGATCGCCAGCCGACCAACAGGAATCAACAGCTTGGGCCGGATGATTCGCAGCTCGGCGTCCAGCCAATCTGCGCATTGTGCCTGTTCATGTTTCGTAGGAACCCGGTCCCCGCGCCCACTCGGATGCGGACCCGGAAAGCACCTGGTAACCGCAGCGATGTAGATCTTCTCGCGTGCCGCTTCCTCGTCGTGGCCGGCACGCCCAAACCAACCGAAAAGGGTACGACCCGCTCGACCCGCGAACGGAACTCCACCCTCTGCCTCGACTTTTCCCGGCGCCTGCCCAACCAGCATGGCGCGCGGATTCCGCGCCATTGATGCGACTGGAGTGATATCGGAGCCGAGCCGGCACCGGCGACAGCGCAGTAGCGCGTCCCGATGTAGATCGAGGGCATTTGCATCGAATGCTGCAGTCATCGCCTGTTATACACTTTGTGCAGTGGGGTGTTACGGGAGATGGCGGAGCGCGTCGAAAGTGTACTTGTGACAGCGCCCTTCATCACTCCGACCAAAACGAACACCGAAAGCTGGGCGAGCAGCTGGCCAGACGCTATCGCCTTCGCCGTCGGTCTTGCCGTCGCCTGGTGGCTGCACTGGAGCGCGGGCGATTTGATCTGGTCGCTGTGGCTCTCGAGCTTCGTCGTCGGTTACAGCACCATCGTCTGGATGATTGTCCAGCCGGCCTCGGAGTTCGTCGAGCTCGCCTGGCGTGAGCGCGCGATGCTGCGCGGCAATCCGCGCGCGATCGCGGTGTTCGTTCTCATTCTCGTGGTCGGCGTCGCGTTCTTCCTCGGATTTTTCACATTCCATTTTGGCGGCTTTCACTACGTCCACTCGCAATTCCTGAATTCGTTCTTCCCGATCGAGACTGGGCAGCGACGCGGCGCGGGAGCGAACATGGCGACTTACGTCGAGGTTGCCCGCCGCTACTGGCCATTTCTGCCCTCGGCCTTTATCGCGCACCGTGCGGCTTTCCTGCGCAAGCCGTTCTCGCTAACTGCGCAGAAGTCTCTCAGTGTCACTGGCAGCGACAGCAAGCGCTTCGGGGAGCTGTTCACCGAGCCTTACCGCAACGTGATGCGCATGCACTTCCTGATTTTCTTTTTCTTCTTTGCGCACTTTGCCCGACTCGAGAACTTCGCCGTCTACGCGGTGGTTTACGCCGTGTACTTCTTCCCGTGGCGGCTCGTGCGCCGGGCTTCGCCGGCGAAGGGCATAACACCGACTGCACTGGCAGCTGCGCGCTCACTTGCAACGCCGAGCGCCAGTCGCATCGCTACTTCCCCTTGATTCTGCTGGCGACGGCTGCCTGCTGTGCGGCAGCGGTCTCGAATCTCGGAGCCTGGTTGTAAGCGGCGGATTGGCCCGGCGGGATGCTGAGATAAGTCCACGCTCCGCCGCGGAACTCCTTGGCGATGAACACGATCTGGCCTACATGATAGACCGTGTGCGAAAGTGATCGATGCAGCGCTTCGTGCACCAGCATCGGCTGCTGACGAATCGTTATCGTCTTCTCGAGGTCGTCATCGTTTAGGCTGCTCAGCGTATCGAGCAGCGTTTTCCATCCGTCGTTCCATTTCGCGAGCAGCTCCGTCCGACCGATTGTCCGCGCACTGAACTCTTCCTCGCGATCGCGCCAGGGCTTCTCGCCGTCTGTGGTCAGGAAATCCGTGAATCGCGATTTGAGGTTGCCGCTGATGTGCCAGCAAAGCACCGCGATCGAGTTGCCGCCGCTCGGGCCCTCTTTCGACAAATCGACATCGTTGAGCTGATCGATCGCGCCCTCGGCAAGCGTCTTGTACCGCAGGTACTCCGCGCGAATGGATTCAACGATCGTGCTCATGACGACCTCCGCATCAACGCGATCGCATCACCGAGATCGCGGTCTTAGAATGGCGCGCGCCGGCGCGCCCTCGTGCCCGCCAACCTTGATCGGCAGCACGATCAAATCGTAATCGCCCGCCTTGACGTGGTCGAGAGCGAGCCCTTCGACGATCGGGATGTTCCTGCCAAGCAAGGTGCGATGGGTCAGCGGCGCGGCCGCGCCGAACTGTTCCGCGGAGATGTAATCGATTCCGACGAGCTGCACTCCGGCGTCGGCCATCAGTTTCGCCGCATCGGGTGCGATGTACGCGAAGTCCTTGTGAAACGTCGGTGACGACATCCAGCCGTGGAGCGCACTGCGCGTGCGGAAGAGAATGCGCGGCACACCCCGCCAACTGTGTTTGTTCAGCTCGGCGGCATTAATGGCCTGAACGCCATCGGGAATGTCGATCACCCGCGCTCTGCCGATGAACGGCGTCAGCGGTAAGCGATCGATCGCAGCGCCGTTGCGCACGAAGTGCATCGGCGCGTCGACGTGGGTTCCGCTGTGTGCCCCGAGCGAGTAGGCGGAAAGAGTGAACGCGTCGCCTTTGCGCATGTCGTGCAGAAAATCGAATTTCATCGGCGCGTCGCCCTGATAGATCGGAGTCGTCGCCGGATCGAGAGTCGCGGTCGCGTCGATCCAGCCGTCACTGGCGAGCTGATTCGACGCCACCGGATCGGCGCGTGATGCGGTGCATGCCAAAGCAAAGACGACTGCGATCCAGCTCGAGTTCGTGCGCATTCTGAATCCTCGAAGGGCGTTCGGCTTACACGACCAGACTCAGCATCAGCGTCAACACCAGGCCCATTACGCCGATAATCGTTTCGGCTACAGTCCAGGTCTTGAGGGTTTCCGGCACAGACATATTGAAAAACTCCTTGATCAGCCAGAAGCCGGCGTCGTTTACGTGTGAGAGCATGAGCGCGCCGGCGCCCGTCGCCAGGACGAGGAGTTCGGGGCTCGCCCCCGGCGTCGCTGCAGCAATCGGTGCAACGATGCCCGCAGCGGTCGTCATCGCCACCGTGGTTGATCCAGTTGCCACGCGAATCAACGTCGCCACGCTCCACGCCAGCACGATGGGAGAGATACTGGCGCTCAAGGCAGCCTCCGCAATGGCGGTACCAACTCCGCTCTGCACCAGCACCTGATTGAAGCCACCGCCGCCGCCGATCACCAGGAGAATTGCCGCCGTCGGCGCGAGGCAGTCATTGCAGAACTTCATGATGTCGTAGCGCGTAAAGTGGCGCGCTCTTCCGAGCGACCAGAACGAGAAGATCAGCGCCAGGAGCAGCGCGACGATCGGATTGCCGACGAAGTGCGTGAACGGCAATACCGCGCTGCGCGGACCGGCAACCAGGTCGGTGATGGTGCTGAGCAACATCAGCAGCACCGGCACTGTCACCGTGAAAACAGAGATGCCGAACCCAGGCGAAGGGGCGTTCTCGCTGCCGCTTCCTTCGAGCTGCGCCGCCATCGGGTTTTCGGCGGGCAGCGTGATTCGTTTCGAGATCCACGAGCCGTAAATGGGACCCGCTACTGCCGCTGTTGGCAGTCCGACCAGCAGGCCATACAGAATTGTGCGACCGATGTCCGCCTTGTACGCCGTCAGCGCCAGCATTGCCGCTGGATGCGGCGGCAACATTCCGTGAACGACGGAAAGACCCGCGACGAGCGCGAGTCCGACCTTGACCAGCGAAGTGCCGGTGCGTCGCGCCAGCGTGAACACCAGCGGGATCAGCAACACGAATCCCACCTGGAAGAACACCGGAATTCCGACGATGAAGGCGACGAGCATGATCGCCCAATGCACCCGCTGTTCGCCGAACCGGTCGATCAATGTCCGCGCGATTCGCGTCGCCGCGCCCGATTCCGCCATCATCTTGCCAAGCATGGTGCCAAGGCCGACGACGACGGCGATGAAGCCGAGTGTAGTGCCGACGCCATCCTGGAACGCTTTGACGGTGTTGGCGAGCGGCATCCCCGCCGCTGCTCCCATCGCCAGTGACACGCTGACCAGTGCGACGAACGGGTGCAGCTTCACCTGCGCGATGAGCACGATCAGCGCGATCACCGCGCCTAGCGCGCACAGCAGTAGCCGCGCGTCTGGGCTCAAGCCGCCGCGCGCGAGAGAAGTGTGGAAACGATGCCCTGCGGCGTTCCGTTGATGTCGACGACCCAAACGTCTTCGTCGTCGGATGGCTCTTCCAGCGCGGCGAACTGACTATCGAGCAGCGCGGTGGGCATGAAGTGATCTTTTCGGCCGCGCATTCTCTCCGCGATCAACGCTCGCTCGCCGCTGAGAAAAACGAATCGCAACGGCCCCGCCTCCGATCGGATGACGTCACGATATGCGCGCTTTAGCGCGGAGCACGAAACGACCACACCTTCGCCGCTATCATTGGCGCGCCTGATTCGTTTGCCGATCTCGTGCAGCCAGCCCTCCCGGTCTTCATCAGTGAGCGGAATTCCGGCAGACATTTTCTCAATGTTTCTGGCTGAGTGATAGGTGTCGCCCTCGACGAACTCGACGCCGAGCGCGCGGGCGAACAGCGTGCCGATCACCGTTTTTCCGGAGCCCGATACGCCCATCACCACGTAGCTGCGGCTACTTGAGTGCGAAAGCAACGTAAGCGTCGCCTGACTTCGTGCCCAGCTTGCCACCGCCAGCCGCGATGACGACGTACTGCTTGCCATTCACCATGTAGGTGCTCGGTGTCGCATAACCGGCGGCCGGCAGCGTTGTCTCCCACAGCAATTTGCCTGTGTCCTTGTCGAAGGCGCGAAATCGCTCATCCATCGTTGCCGCGATGAAGACGAGGCCGCCCGCCGTCACGATTGGACCGCCGTACTGCTCCGCGCCCGTATCCCGGATCCCGCGCGACGCCAGCTCGGGATGCTCGCCGAGTGGAATTCGCCAGCGATAATCTCCGGTGTTGAGATCGATCGCGCTCAAGGTTCCCCACGGCGGCTTGATTGCGGGATAGCCGTCGGCATCGCGCCAGCGCTCGTAACCGGCGAAGTCGTACGGTGAGAGCTGAACGCGCGCGCCTCGGTTTCGGCGCGCGGCCGAATCCGTCAGCGCGGTGTCACGCATCGCTGCGATCCACGGCACATCGCTGGCGTTGACATACATGACGCCGGTGATTCGATCGACCGCGGCGCCACCCCATTCGCCACCGCCGTCGAAGCCGGGCAACACGACCGTTCCGTTTTCACTCGGTGGCGCGAACAGACCGTCGTGCCGCAAAGTGCGGAAGCGCTGAACCAACGCGGCGTGCGTCGCGGGATCGAGGTCGTTGAGATCGGCTTCGCTGATCGATTGGCGCGCGAACGGCGCGGGCTTGAGTGGGATTGGCTGGGTCGGCCAGGTCTGCTCGCCACGGAGGTCCGATGCCGGAGCGGGGCGCTCTTCGATCGGGAATAATGGTGTGCCGGTCTTACGGTCGAACAGAAAAACAAATCCGCTTTTGGTTATCTGTGCGATTGCGCTGATCTGTTTTCTGTCGCGCGTAATCGTCACCAGATTCGGCGCTGTGGGCAGATCACGATCCCACAAATCATGATGCGCAGTCTGGAAGTGCCAAAGACGTTGACCGGTGCGCGCATCGAGAGCCAGCAAACTGCTCGAGAAGAGATCCTTGCCATGGCGCTGGCCGCCGTAAAAGTCAGGAGTCGCCGAGCCAGTCGGGATGTAGACGACTCCACGTCCGGCATCGACGGTCATGCCGGCCCACGAATTCGCTCCTCCAGCAGTGCGCCACGCATCGACGGGCCAGGTGTCATAGCCGTACTCGCCGGGACGCGGAATGGTGTGGAACGTCCAGCGGATCTTCCCGCTGTGAACGTCGTAAGCGCGGATGTCGCCCGGCGCGGAGCCTTCGCTCTCGCCTACGCGTGTTCCCTGAATCAGCAGATCCTGGTACACGACACCAGGACTCGTCGCTAAGACGTCGGTGTTGGATACATCACGGCCGAGTCCCACGCTGAGATCCACGGATCCCGAATCGCCGAACGCACGATCTGGTTGGCCGCTCGACGCGTCGAGCGAGTACAGTCTCCGTCCTGCGGTGAAGAAGACGCGCCGCTGCGTTCCGTCGGACCAGAACACCACGCCACGATTTACGTGGGTCGCGCGCTGGCGATTTGCGAAAGGATCGAATCGCCAGATCAACGTGCCGTTGTCGGCGCGAAGCGCGATGATATTCAGCGCCGGCGTCGAGGTGTACAGCACGCCTTCGATGATGATTGGCGTCGCCTGGATCTGTGAATGACTGCTCGAATCGCCGGTGTGATATGTCCAGGCGACCTGCAGCTGCGCGACGTTCTCCCGATTTATCTGATCGAGATACGAGTAGCGACCGTTGCCGGCGTCTCCGCCGGTTGTCGTCCAGTTAGCATTGGCAAGTGGTCGCGGTGCGGGAGTAGTGGTGCACGCAACAGCGACGACGACCAGTACAGCGTAGCGCGTTGTTTTTCCCCGTTATGGACTAGTCGCCATAATCGAGGTTAGAAGCCCTCACTGCGCAATGCTCACCGCAGCCAAAGTGATAGCGGTTTCGGGCAAACCACTTATAAAACCTGTCGGCCAGCGGCCGCACGAACGGAATCTTGAAGAGCCACGAGAACAGCCAGCCCTTGGGCAGGATGTTCAGTAGCTCTTCGAGTGCTGCCGCTGCCTGCCACGTTTTCCCGTCACGGTTTCGAATCACCTGAACGGATTCGAGGTACGCGCGCGGCGGGATCCACGGAAACCGCGCCTGCACACCGGGCGCCTGCGACGGCGCGATCTCGAGAATGTGCTTCTTGTCCCAGTTCGTGAGCAGTTTCACCAGCCGGCCACACACCTTGCAGTGTCCGTCGTAAATAACGGTGAAGGGTCTGCCCGGCTCACCGATCGTCGGCGCGAGTGGCTCAGCGTCCTGACCCGCGATTGTAAAGCGAACTACCTGGACGCTCACGATGCTGCTCCCGCTCCCGCCTTTCCGGCAGCTCCCGGGATTCCTTCGATCGCGGGGCTCTGCGCACCCACCGCTTCGACTTCGATCTGCACGGTGTGCGTCAGGGTCTGATGGATTCCGCACACGTGCGCCGCGCGCAGCGCCCGCGGCCAAAGCTCGGCGGGCAACGATGGCCAGGTTATTCTCGCGTCCATGCGCTCGACTCGATGTTCGCCCTCCGCGAACTTCCATTTCACTTCGATGGTCAGATCGTCGACGTGAAGATTCTTGTTCGACGCCCAGCTTTGCAGCACTGAGAAAGTGCAGCCGGCAAGCGCGCTGCCGAGCATGTGAAACGGTGAATACCCGCGATCCGACGAAGGTGCTTCGATGGTCAGCATCCCCGGCGTCGGTTCCAGACGTAACGACTCTTCACCAGTCAACAGGATCTTCATTTCGGTCTCGAGCTTCGTGTCTCTGTGTACGGGTTCTCGGGAGCCACGGGTTGCTGCTGGGTCAGGCAGTGCAGCGTTCCCAATCCCCAGACAAGATCCACCGCGTGGATGCCGATGACCGAGCGCCCCGGAAACGCCTCAGCGATTCCGTTCAGCGCGACCCGATCCATGGGGTCGTTAAAGGTAGGTACAAGAACGGCGCCATTGGCGATGTAGAAGTTGGCGTAGCTGGCGGGGAGCCGTTCGCCGTTCATCATCACCGGACGAGGGAAGGGGATGGTGACAATCTTCAGATCGCGGTCCTTCGTCGCCGCCTTCAAACGCTCGAGATTGTCCACCGAGCGCAGATGATTCTCGTCCGACGGATCGTGCTCGTAAGCGAGGATGATCGTATCCCGCGCCGCGAAGCGGGCGATGTCATCGACATGTCCGTGAGTGTCATCACCGACTGCGCCTTCGCCCAACCATATAGTATCGGTGACACCGAGATACTTGGCGAAGGACTCTTCGTAGTCCTGCGCAGTCAAACCAGGATTTCGTACCTGCACATCGCTCAACAGCCACTCTTCAGTCACCAGCATCATTCCACTGCCGTTGACTTCGATTCCGCCGCCTTCCAGTACCAGCCGCTGACCGTTGTCTTCGCGTTTCGCTTCGGTGCGCGGCAAACCGGTGATGCGCTCGATGACTTTCCCGATATCGGCGTCCTTCGCGTAGTTGTCGTATTTCGCCCACGCGTTGAAGCCCCAGTTGATCATCTCGAGTACGCCGTCGGCGCGATACACGAACGTCGGCGCGGAGTCGCGCAGCCAGACGCGATCGTTGGGCGCAATGTGCAGCCGATACTTCTCAGGCCGATCAGGAACTCCATGCGCAGAGATCAGCAGCCGCGCGTTGTCGGCCACCGCCTGATTGTGGCAAAGGATCTCGACGCGCTCGAACTCGCTGAGCGCGCGCACGATCTCCGCATAGACCCACGGAATCGGCGCCAGCTTGCCGGGCCAATCGGGCTCGTGATGCGGCCACGCTATCCAGGTCGCGTCGTGCCTCTCCCACTCGGCGGGCATCCTACGCGCGAGCGAGAGTTCCATCGTGAGAGCTCCGCTTCCGAACGGCGCGGGGTTTTTCCGCCTCTCGCCTCTCGCCTCTCGCCTCCCGCCTCTCGCCTCCCGCCTCCCGCCTCCCGCCTCCCGCTCAGTCATCCGATGTATCGACTGAGAATCGGAGCGTACGCGTCAATGCGCCGATCGCGGAGGAACGGCCAGTTCCGACGCGTGCTCTCGATCAGGGCGCGATCGCACTTGGCGACAAGCACCGCCGGCTCCGTTCCAGCTTCGGCGATGATGCGACCAAACGGATCGGCGATGAATGAGTGACCGAAGAATTCGATGCCGTCGGTACCCGGCTCGTCTTCGTGTCCCACGCGATTCGGCGATGCGACATACACACCGTTCGCGATCGCGTGCGCGCGCTGCGCAGTGCGCCACGCTTCTACCTGCGCCTCGCCGTGCTCCGCTTTCTCGGATGGATGCCAGCCGATCGCTGTCGGATAAAACAAAATCTCGGCGCCGAGCAGACTGGTGATGCGCGCTGCCTCCGGATACCACTGGTCCCAGCAGATCAGGACGCCGATGTCGGCGTAGCGCGTTTTCCAGACGCGAAATCCGCCCGCACCGCGCTGCTCACCGTCGTCCGGCACGTGCGAGTCGCCGGGCGTGAAATAGAATTTCTCGTTGAAAAGCGGATCGTCCGGGATGTGCATCTTCCGGTAGGCGCCCATCAATCTGCCATCGGCGTCGATTACCGCCGCCGAGTTGCGATAGACTCCCGCCGCCTGCCGCTCGAAGATCGGTACGATGATGACCATCTCGAGCTCCCGCGCGAGCTTCCGCATGCGCTCGACGGTCGGGCCGGGTATCGGCTCGGCGAGATCGAAACGCTCGTGCTTCTGCGATTTGCAGAAATAGGGAGCGTTGAACAGCTCCTGCAGGCAGACGATCTGTGCTCCTTTCTCCGCTGCTTCCCGAATGCGAGATTCAGCGTGCGTGACGTTTTTCTCTACGTCGTCACTGATCGATTCCTGTACGATGCCGACGGTGAATGACGGTGATGTAGCCATAAATGGAAGGTTAACCTTTTGCTGCGGCGCAGGAAGTGGCCGCCCGCTTGCGTTAGGTTATCTCATCTTCACCAGTCGAGACATGCAGTCAGACGAGACGGCAACTCCGACCGAAGTCCCCACCGAGCAGGCGAAAAAAGCGGTCAGCGCCGAGCGTCGACGCCGTCGCAGCGCGGACATCAACAGGGTGTTCCGTGCGATCAAGGCGCAGCACGCGTCCAATCGCTCGCCGATGGAAATTCTCGCCGATCGCATGATCGCGGTCGCGAGCTCGACGCCGTTCCTCGTCATTCATGCGATCATCTTCGTCGTCTGGATTCTGTGGAACGTCCCGGGGATCGGCTTGCCGCAGTTCGACCCGTATCCGTACGGCATGCTGACCACGATCGTCTCTCTGGAGGCGATTTTCCTCTCGATCTTCGTGCTGATGACGCAGAGTCGCGAGTCGCGCATTGGCGAGCTGCGTGAAGAGCTGACGCTGCAGGTGAACCTGCGCATGGAGGAGGAGATCACCAAGACTCTGCACCTGGTCGCAGGTCTCTACTCCCGGCTTGGACTCCAGCTGGCCGACGACCCCGAGCTGCGCGTCATGCTGGAACCGCTGGATCCCAAAAAGATTGAAAGCGATTTGACCGAGCAGATCAGCGCGTCAATGCCGCAGTTCAAGCTCCGCAAAAGAAAAGAAACCCCAACACCGTAACAATGGAATGAGCATCTCGCCGCGGCAGGGCGAACGACGCTCGGTACCGCGTGTCGAGAATACCGCCGGACTGTCCGGCTTCTGGCGCGCGCTTGGACCGGGCATTGTGTCCGGAGCCGCCGACGATGATCCGTCCGGCATTGCGACCTATTCCATTGCCGGCGCGCAATTCGGCCTCGCCTTTCTTTGGACGGCATTCCTGACATGGCCGCTGATGGCGGCCGTGCAGAGCATGTGCGCCAGAATCGGGATGGTTACCGGCCGCGGTCTAATGGCGGTTTTTCGTCTGCGGTTCAAGCGCCCGGTCCTTGTCGTGGCCGCCGCGTCGCTGTTCGTCGCTAACACCATCAACGTCGGCGCCGATCTGTCTGCGATGGCCGACGTCGCGCAGATGCTGACGCGGGTGAGCAGTCACATCTGGGTCGTCGCGTTCGCGGCAAGTATCGGTTGGGCCACGGTTCGCCTCCACTACCGTACGATCGCGAATGCACTCAAGTGGCTCGCGATGGTGCTGATCGCGTACGTCATCACGGCTTTCACGCTGCGTCCTCCGTGGGCAGCAGTGGCCCACGCCACCGTCATTCCGGTGATCCCTCATCATCCATCCGCGTGGTCGATGCTCGTCGCAATACTCGGCACCACGATCAGTCCGTATCTCTTTTTCTGGCAGACATCGCAGGAGGTCGAGGTCGAAAAGAGTCAGGGCCGGCGGCGGATCGTGGACAGGGAAGGCGCAACGCCCGAGGAGATCAGGATCCGCAAGCTGGATGTAGGGATCGGGACGTTTGCGTCGAACATCGCGATGTACTTCATCATTCTCACGACGGCGCTGACTCTGCATGCGCATGGACTTACGACGCTCACCACCAGCCGCGAAGTTGCATCCGCTCTCCGCCCGCTGGCAGGCAGTTTCGCGAGCAGCCTGTACGCTCTCGGAATCCTCGGCACCGGAGCCCTCGCCATCCCGACTCTCGCCGGCTCCGCGGCGTATGCATTGGCCGAGACCTTCGAATGGCGCGAAGGCATCGATTCACAGCTGAAACAGGCCCCTGCGTTTTACGCTGCGATACTCGCCGCGTTAGGGATGGGCGTCTTTCTCGACTTTGCGAACGTCAACGTCGTGCAGGCGCTTTTCTGGTCGGCAGTCATCAACGGAATTCTTGCGCCCTTCCTGCTCGTGGGATTGCTAATGGTGGCGACCGATCGGACGCTGATGCACGGCCAGCCCAGCTCGAGGCTGGGAGCCGCGACGGTCATCTTGTCGACGCTCGTGATGTTCGTCGCGGCTGTTGGCATGTTCCTGTTCTAGCTCACCGCTTACCAACAAGCTGCCGAAGGACGTAGGGAAGAATGCCTCCGTGGCGATAGTAGCTCATCTCTTCGGGCGTATCGATTCGCGATACGGCTTTGAACACCTTCTCGCTTCCGTCGGCAGCGCGAGCTCGTACCGTTAATTCAGCGCGTGGCTTCATCTCTCCGGTCATTCCTTCGATTGAAAAAGTCTCGAAGCCGGAAAGACCAACGGTCTGGCGCGTTTCGCCCGGCATGAACTCCAGCGGCAGCACGCCCATGCCTACCAGGTTCGAGCGATGAATGCGCTCGAATGACTCGGCTATCACCGCCCGCACACCGAGCAGCAGCGTGCCCTTCGCCGCCCAATCCCGCGACGAGCCGGTGCCGTATTCCTTGCCGGCGATGATGACGAGCGGAGTTCCGGCCTTCTGGTACTCCATCGCCGCGTCGTAGATCGTCACCGCCTTCTCACCCGGTGCGCGCGTCGTCCAGCCGCCCTCGGTGCCGGGCGCCAGCTCATTGCGCAGGCGAATGTTGGCGAAGGTGCCGCGCATCATCACTTCGTGATTGCCGCGGCGCGCGCCATAGGAGTTGAAGTCGGCGGTTTTCACGCCGTGCTCGATCAGCCACTTCCCCGCCGGACTCGATGCGGGGATCGAACCCGCGGGCGAGATGTGATCGGTGGTGATGGAATCGCCGAACATGCCGAGCGCTTTCGCATTGGAGATTGGCCGGATTCCCGGCGGCGTCAGCGTCATCCCCTCGAAGAACGGCGGATTCTTGACGTAGGTCGAATCCGGATCCCATGAGTAGAGATCGCCCTCGGGAACCGGCAGGCTGCGCCAGTTGTCATCGCCGTGAAACACGTTCGAGTATTGCGATTTGAACATCTCAGCTTTCACCGACCGCAGAATCTCTTCTTCGACTTCCCTCGGACTCGGCCAGATGTCGCGCAGGAACACAGGTCCATCTTTGCCGACGCCAACCGGCTCAGTGTTGAAGTCGATGTCCATGCGGCCGGCGAGCGCGTAGGCGACAACGAGGGGCGGTGAAGCGAGATAGTTGAAGCGCGTCAGCGGATTGATGCGGCCCTCGAAGTTGCGATTGCCGGACAGAACCGACGCGACGACGAGCTTGTTCGACTCGATTGCTTCAGCGATCGGCTGCGGCAGCGGACCGGAGTTGCCGATGCACGTGGTGCAGCCGAACCCGACTACGTTGAAGCGAAGTTGCTGCAGCGCGCCCATCACGCCGGCTTTCTTGAAGTAGTCGGTGACGACCTTCGAGCCGGGTGCGAGACTCGTCTTCACCCACGGCTTCGAGGCGAGGCCCTTGTTGACCGCGTTACGCGCCAGCAGTCCCGCCGCCAGCATCACGCTCGGATTCGACGTGTTGGTGCAGCTGGTGATCGCGGCAATCACCACCGAGCCGTGACGAATCGAAAACTTTTCGCCGTTCATTTCGACGGGAACGCTCGAGTTGGCGCCCGCCTGTTCGTCGGGATCAGTGGCAACTACTGACGGCGACAGCTGTGGTGATGCAGCCACCTGCATCGCCTGCTTGGCTGCCGCGACAGCTGCGACCGTGCCAGTGCGCTCGAGATCGGCGTGCAACGCCTCCCTGAACATTTTCTTCGAGAGCTTGAGCGGCACGCGATCCTGCGGGCGCTTCGGTCCAGCCAGACTCGGCTCCACGGTGCGCAGATCCAGCTCCAGGGTGTCGCTGAAAATCGGATCGGGCGTGTCGTCGGTGCGGAATATTCCCTGCGTCTTGCAATACGCTTCGACGAGCTGCACCTGCGACTCGTCGCGACCGGTGAATCTGAGATAGTTGATCGTCTCGGCGTCGATCGGGAAGAATCCCATCGTCGCGCCGTATTCCGGCGCCATGTTGCCGATGGTGGCGCGATCGGCCAGCGAGAGCGACGACAATCCCGCGCCGTAGAACTCGACGAATTTTCCAACCACCTTCTTCTTGCGCAGCATCTCGGTGACAGTGAGCACCAGATCGGTGGCCGTCGCGCCGGGTGGTAGCTTGCCGTGCAGCTTGAATCCGACGACTTCGGGAATCAGCATCGACACTGGCTGGCCGAGCATTGCTGCTTCTGCCTCGATGCCGCCGACGCCCCAGCCGAGCACGCCGAGGCCGTTGATCATGGTGGTGTGCGAATCGGTGCCGACGAGTGAGTCGGGATAGGCGAAGGTCTGCTTGCCGACGACTTCGGTGAAGACGCCTTTGGCGAGATACTCGAGATTGATCTGGTGGACAATGCCCGTGTCGGGTGGGACGACGCGGAAATTGTGCAGCGCTTTCTGTCCCCAGCGCAGGAACGCGTAGCGTTCCTGATTGCGGCGGAACTCGAAGTCGGCGTTGATGAGAAGTGCCGCTTCCGATCCGTATTCATCGACCTGAACCGAGTGGTCGATGACGAGGTCGACTGGCTGCAGCGGGTTGATCAACTGTGGATCGCCACCGAGTCGAGCGAGCGCGTCGCGCATTGAGGCGAGATCGACGACGGCGGGGACGCCGGTGAAGTCCTGGAGCAGCACGCGTGCGGTGCGAAACGCGATTTCTTTCTCGACTTTGCCCTTTACATCCCACCCCGCGAGGGCGCGGATGTCATCTGCTTTGACGAACTTGTCGTCCTCGTTTCGAAGCAGGTTTTCGAGGAGGATCTTGAGGCTGAAGGGGAGTCGTTGCGCATTCCCGCCGGCAACTGAGGCGAGGGAATCCAGCCGAAAGATCGTGTACTGCCGACCAGCAACGTCGAGCGTTGATCGGCTACCGAAGGAATTCGGGTGTGTCATTTTCTTTTTTCTCGTACTTGGCCGCGGCATTGGGCGGCTGGTAGGAGCGGAGCCACTGATCCGCCACGTCGTAGCGAGTCAGGCTGCGTGAAATCTAATACATGGCGAGGAGCGAGGCCCGAGGACTAAAGTGCTTTGCTGATTGCTGATTCGAGGAGCGAGGCCCGAGGACTAACGGCATAGCTGATTGCTGATTAAGTGAGAATTGCAGACAAGCCGAGAATCGCGGACAACCGAGGATCCTCGATTGTCCTCCGTCCTCGATTAATCAGCAATCAGCAACGCACTTAGTCCTCGGGCCTCGGTCCCGAATCAGCCCCGTTGCTTCTCTTTCATATCTGTATCTGGGGACGGACAACTGAGAACAGGCCGTGCGGCCACCCCACTACTGGCATTTTGAAGTAACGGGATCCGGGTTGCCAGTAGCACGGTTCCCGGTTGTCCGTTAACTACGGCTCGAAACGCTTCGAAGTGGCCTATGGTAAAAGCAAAAAGAAAGGCAACGGCACCAAGCCGTTGCCTTTTCTTTAATCCGGGCAGAAGGGTTAAATGCGCACTCTACGGGGAACAGGGAACCGTGCTACCGGCCACTCGGAACCCGTTACTTCAGATCGCCAGTAGGAGGGAGCCGGCACGGCCAGTTCTCAGTTCGCAGTCGTCAGCCAGTCTTCCGCGTGGTGGGCTCCGAAGTGGGGTCCACAGTCGGCCTCGCGATGGGCGCGTCCTCAGCGTCGATTCTCGTTGCCTCGATAGCGTACGTCGGACAGTGGTGCACGAAGTCGCCGTCGGCAGGCGACCACTCGACGATCGGCTGCAGCGGGTAAGCCTTCTGCTGTGAGTCCATCGCCATCAAGTCGGGCGCCATCGCCGTGCACAGCGTACAGCCAATGCACTTGGCCCGGTCGACGGTGATCTGCATCGCACGACGGGGGAAGACGCCGATGCCCCATGCGATGCACTCCTCGTAATGCTTGCACGCTTCCAGTGCCGCCACGTAGCCGGCCTCGAGCAGCTCCTCTGTATTCGAGAAACTGAACCAGCCAATGTGATTCACCTTCGGGCGGATCAGTATCATCGGCGGCCGCGTCCAGCCGTTGAACGGCGCCAGCTGCAGCGCGTGCATCATCGTCGTCGCGGCACGCATGTAGATCGAAGCGAATCCGGCCGTCGCAATGTCGTTCTCCGGCTCCATATCGCTCGAGCCGGTATCCACCGCGATCACCGCATCCATGCCGAGCGACGCAACTGAGACCGGTAGATTGTCGATCACGCCGCCGTCGACACACATCCGCCCGTCGATCGCGCCGGGCGGATAGAAGCCTGGCAGCGCGCACGACGCGTACACCGCGTCGGCCACGCTGACGTGCCGTAGCCCGGGCAGACCCCACACCACCTGACTGCCGCGCTGGATATCAACCGTGTTCACCAGCAGCGTCGTTCTGAGCTGGTCGATCCGCTTTTCCGTCGCCACTGACTTGACGACGTTGCGCAACGGCTCCTCGAGATAGATCGCCGGCGAGTGCTGCCGCTCGAGCAGCATGCCCATTCGATTCAGTCGGAACAGATCCCGGCGTTTCAGCGCCCGCGCGCGATCCGCCATTTCATCGACCGGCATCCCTCGCGCATAAGCGGCTCCAATCAGCGCGCCGATGCTGGTGCCCGCGACAACCGTCGGCACGATGCCCATCTCGTGCAGCGCGCGAAACACTCCGATGTGCGCAAAACCCTTGAGGCCACCGCCACCAAGAACAAGCGCAATCTTGTGAGCTTTGCGGCGCGGTTTCATGGGAGATAGGCGCGAGATCCGGGGTTGTGGGGTCATGCTAAGGGGACGTACCGGGAGCTATAATGTAAGGACTACCATCACACTGACTGAGTAAATCGATGCGACGCGAAATTCGTTTGCTTCTCGCACTGGTAATCACTACGCTCGTTCCCTTTGCCGGTGTTTCGGCGCAGGCAACGACTACTGCTATTACCCCGGAGGAGATCGATGCGCACCTTCGGTTCCTGTCCTCCGATCTCCTGGAAGGCCGGGCCCCCGCCACACGCGGCGGCCAGCTGACCGAAGAGTATCTGGCTACACAGCTCCAGACATTTGGGGTAAGACCGGGGGTCGGCGACACGTCGTATTTCCAGCGCGTCCCCATCGATGTTGTAAAAGCCGACCCGAAGACCATCAAAGTCACTGCATCGGGCAAGGCCAGCGCCAATCTTCGTTTCACCGACGACGTTGTCGTGTGGCCAGGTTCGGCTACCGAGTCGAGCAGCGCCCGCGGCGAGCTCGTTTTTGTCGGTTACGGTGCTACCGCCCCCGAATACAAATGGGATGACTTCAAGGGCACTGACGTCCGCGGCAAGATCCTGCTGGTTCTGGTGAACGATCCTCCCGCGACGGCCTCCGAGCCCAACCTGTTCGGCGGCAAAGCGATGACCTATTACGGCCGTTGGACCTACAAGTACGAGGAAGCCGAGCGTCGTGGTGCGGCGGGTATGCTGATCGTGCACACCACACCCGCTGCCGGCTACGGCTGGCAGGTAGTCGTCACCTCGAACTCCACTGAGCACCGTCTGCTGCCGCGCCCCGCCAACGCACCAGCACCACTCGGCGTGCGCGGCTGGATCACCGATAGCGCCGCGACGGCGTTGCTCGCTCAGGCCGGCCTCAACATGGCGACCCTGCGCAAGCAGGCCGAGTCTCGTGACTTCCGTCCCGTCAGTACCGGAATCGTCATCGACGCGTCGATGCAGAACAGCCTCCAGCACCTGTCCGCCAATAACGTCGTCGGCGTCGTGCGCGGCATCGATCCCAAGGTGCGTGACGAGTACGTCGTGTACTCCGCGCACTGGGATCACTTCGGCATCGGCCCGGCCGTCAACGGTGACTCGATCTACAACGGCGCTGTCGACAACGCATCAGGAACTGCGACCGTCCTCACCATCGCTCATGCCGCCGCCGAAGGCGTGAAGCCGCGACGCTCTCAGCTGTTCGTCTTCGTCACCGCAGAAGAAGCAGGTCTGCTCGGCTCACAGTATTTCGGCGAGCACCCGACCGTTCCCGCATCCAAGATCGTCGCCGCGCTCAACATGGACGTCGTGCCGCTCAATGGTCGTGTGCGCGACCTGAATGTGATGGGCGACAACAAGAGCTCGCTCGGCCCAGCGCTCGCCCGACTGGTTCGCGCGCAGGGCATCACGCTCGCGCCCGACGCACACCCGGAAGCGGGACACTTCTATCGCTCCGACCACTTCTCGTTCGCCAAGGTCGGAATTCCCTCGGTGTCGATCGGTGGTGGCGATAACTACGTCGGCCGGCCGGCTGGCTGGGGCTTGCAGCAAGCGGAAGACTACACCGCGCATCGTTATCACCAGCCGTCGGACGAATATCGTCGCGACTTCGATCTCTCCGGTGCAGCGGAGCTCGGTCAGATCGTGTATCGATTCGGTTCCAGCATCGCCAACGCCGAGTCGGTGCCGACTTGGAACGCGGACGCCGAGTTCAAGGCGTTGCGCGAGGCGTCCCGAAAGGGACAGTGAGCCTGCTCGTGCCCGGCTCGCGCGTGCCGACGAAGCAGAAGATGCACGCGCACGACGATTCGCTGCTCTCGTTTCGCGAGGAGTTTCCCATCCTTGCGAAGACCAACTACCTGGTCTCGAACTCACTCGGGCCGATGCCGCGCACCGTCCCGGAGAAGCTGGCCGAGTACGCTCGTGACTGGGGCCAGATGGGGGTGAAAGCGTGGAATCGTGGCTGGTGGGAGTTGCCGGTTGAAGCCGGCAACGAGATTGCGCCTTTGATCAACGCCGGATCGGGCGAGATCGTGATGATGCCCAACGTCACCATCGCGCAAACAGCGGTGCTATCGGCGATCGATTTCCCGAAAGGTCGCGACACCATCGTCATGACCGACCTCGATTTCCCCTCGGTTCGCTACGCTTACGCTGAGATGGCGCAGCGGCTCGGCGCGCGGATCGTTTCGGTGAAGTCTGAAGACGGAATCGGCATCGATATCGAGAAGCTGCTGGACGCTATCGACGAGCGGACCCGACTGGTCGCGGTGTCGCACGTCCTGTTTCGTAGCGCCTACGTCATGGACGTCGACGTGATTTGCCGGCGCGCTCACGAGATGGGAGCGCTGGTTTCGCTGGACTCGTTCCACGCCGTTGGGATAATTCCCGTGGACGTGAAACGGAGCAACGTCGACTTCCTGACAGGCGGCGTGCTCAAGTGGTTATGCGGCGGCCCCGGCGCCTGTTTCCTTTACGTGAGTCCGCAGGTTCGCGACCGACTGAAGCCGGCACTCACCGGCTGGCAGGCTCACACGCGCCCGTTCGCCTTCGAGGAGTCGATGGAGTACGCCTCCGGCGCCTTCCGCTGGTTGAACGGCACTCCCGTAATCCCGGCTTTATATATCGCCACCGAGGGCACGCGAATAATCCGTCGCGCCGGAATCGACGCCATCAGGGCGAAGAGTCTCCGTCTCACCAGCAGGTTGATCGAGCTGGCTGACGCACGTGGTTACAAGGTGACAGCGGCGCGCGACCCGCAACGCCGTGGTGGAACGGTAGCCGTCGACGTTCCGCACGGCTACGAGGTCGCTCAGGTCCTGCTGTCCAGGGACATCCTGGTCGACTATCGGGTGGGCGCTGGTATCAGGATTGCCCCACACTTCTTTACAAAAGACGAAGAGGTGGAGCAGGTCGTCGACGAGATCGATCGCTGTATCGAGAGCGGAAGCTGGCAACGCTTCACGGAAAAAATTGCTGTCGTCACCTGATCAGTTTCTGGCGGATGTTACTCCTTGAACAATGGCGTGTCTAAGGAGTACAATAGGTTAAACTCGACTCCTCGGAGGGTGCCTAGAGATGCCAACACCTTTTTTGAGTTCTGAAGAGTACGACGAAAGAGCACACCAGTTGTACAATGAAGGTCAATACGACGAAGCTCTGGACGTACTTAAAGAAGGACTCGGCCTCTACCCGAACTCGGTAGAGCTCCACATAGGGGTTGGTTACGCACACCACGCACGTGAAGAGTACGCGTGGGCACGTCGCAGCTTCGAGGAAGCTCTCGTTCTCGATCCAGATCACGAGGACGCACTCGCCGGACTCGGTGAGACACTACTGAAATTCGGCCAGGACGAGTACGCGGTCAGGCATTTCCGCCGCTGCCTCGAGCTTGGTTATCAGGACGATGTGGAGCTGATGCTCCAGATCGGCCGCGCGCTTTTTCGCGAAGGTCTGATCGAAGAGTCGAAGGAATTCTTCGAGATCGCCGCGCAGCAGACACCTGACGCCGCCGAGGCGGTGTCGTGCATCGGCTACGCCGAGCACAGACTTGGCAACGATGAATCGGCGATCGCCACGCTGCGGCGCGCGCTGCAGATGGATCCCGATCACACCGAGGCGCGAATCTATCTCGGAAATATTTTCTACGATCGCGGCGATTACGAAGCCGCGCTCTATCACCTCGATCGCTCGTCGCCTGATGACCACTGGGACGAGCTCGGTATCTGGAGACTGATCGAGCTGAAGAAGATGATCTATCGCCTGCGCGACAATGATCCGGAGCTGCGTCCCTGGGAGGACAGGCTGCGTGATCTGTCCGGCGAGCTCGATGACATCGATGAGATGCTTGCCGAGATCGAAGCAAAGGCGATGGAGACAGCGCAGACCGAGGCGAAAGGCCAGCTGGAGCTGTTCGGGGCGCTGCTTTCCAGCTTCACGGAAACCAAGGCGACGCCTGAGTCTCACCGCATCAAGACCGACGATGGCAACACATTTGAAGGAACGTGGGAAGAAATCGTCGACAAGATGCGCGATGCAAAGTGTCTCAAGGAGAATCCGAAACCGGAGCAGGATGCAGAGAGCTTCATTCGACGTAGCGCGGATGCAGGGCTTTTGCGCATCCTGAGATGAGTCCTCAGAACAACCAGGCGGCGCTCGCCTCTTTGAATGGCGCGCGCCCCGTCCTGGCCCACTTCGACCAGCCGCGTTCCGCGGAAGATCTCGCCGCCGACATCATCGATCTCTGGAGCGGCGTCGAAGCGTCTCTTCAAAGTCTCGTCGGGAATTCATCGCTGGGCGGTCAGCAATTGATTCGCGCTGCCCGACAGGCGGAGTTGATTACCCTCGATCAGGCGCATTCGCTGCTCGAGTTTCTCGCCGCGCGGGACCGCGCCAATCGTACCAGCTACAAGCCAACCCAGGCCGACGGTGATGCGGCGGTCGATGGATTCAAAGCGATCGAAACTGCGTTGAGCGGTTCGGGGTCGACTGCATCGTCATCCGGAGGACGCCCGACGCCGAACAGTCCGCTGCAGGCGGCGTACACCCCGCGCTCACGCCCAGCGTCGCCTCCTCCGCCACCGCCCCGGCCCCAGCCGCCGGCGCAGCCCGCCTCTCCCTATGCGCCGCCGTCAGCCGGCGGTGGGTATCGCGTGCCGCCTGCGTACACCGGCAAGAAGATGGCGGGCCCGCCGACCATCGAGTTGCCGGGCGCGTTCATGTCGGAAGGCCCGGGCAGCGGCAAGACTCCGCCCAGTGCGGGCGGCGTCGGACGTGGTCAGGTCGAGCACGCGCTGGCCGCGGCAGAAAGTCGCCGGCGCCTCTCATTGCCGGTGTGGATCGCCATCGCTGTCGTCGCTCTCGTTCTCATCGGGGGCGGCTACATGCTCTTTGGCAGGAGCGGCGGGTCCTCCGACAGCATGGAGGCCGGCATTGCGGCTATGAAGAACGGCCAGAACGAAACCGCCCGCGGCAACTTCGCCAAAGCTGTGAAGGATGATCCGAGCGCTGCGACGCCTCACGTTTTCCTGGCGCGCCTCGCGCGAAATGATGGCGATCTCGGCACCGCGCGCGCGGAGCTCGACACCGCGCTACGACTCGAGCCACGCAACACCAACGCGCTGCGCGAAATGGGCCTCGTTCTGTTTGCCAGCCGTCAGTACGATCTCGCGCGGCGGTTCTTCGTTCGCGCCGTAACTAACAATCCGCAGGATCGCGCATCGCAGGGCTACCTTGGTTGTGCGCTGATGCGACTTGGCCGCGTGCAGGAAGGAACCAAGTTCATCAACAACGCAGGCACCGGAGCGTGGCAGAACTGTCTGCAACCCGCGACACCGACCGCCGCTCCGCCGCCCTTGTGATCGAATTCAAGAACGTCGGGAAGACTTACAAATCACTCCTCGGCAACTCTGTTCAGGCGGTCGAGGAGTTTTCGTTAGAGATCAGGGAAGGTGAGATACTTGGCATCGCCGGCCCCAACGGTGCCGGCAAGAGCACCCTCATCTCGCTGATGCTCGGCTATCTGCGCCCTACGACCGGCGCAGTAGAAATCAGCGGCCAGCCGGCGCGCTCTTACGTCGAAGGCAACGGAATCGGGTATTTGTCCGAGCTGATTGCGATCAACCCGAAGTGGAAGGCCGAATCGGCGCTGGTGCGCTACGCCACGCTCGCCGGACTCTCCGACGACGAGATCCCCCGTCGCGTCGAGTACGTGATCGATCTGCTCGGGCTCGCTGAGCATCGCGACAAGAAAGTGAAAGCGCTGTCGAAGGGAAACCTGCAGCGATTGGGACTGGCGCAGGCACTGCTGCGCGACGAGCGGATTCTCGTGCTCGACGAGCCGACGCATGGTCTCGACCCGGTTTGGACGCAGCGGTTCCGCGACATCGTTGGCGAGCTGCGTCGCCCGGATCGCACGATGCTGATCGCCTCACACAATCTCGACGAGCTGCAGCGGCTTGCCGATCGCGTCGCGATCATCGATCGCGGTCGTCTGCAGCGGGTCGTCAGCACCGGCTACGAGTCAGCCGCGCCGGTGGCGACTCGTTATCGGATCACCTTCGCGAGTGGATTCGATTTGGTCCGAAGCGTCTTCCCGGGCGCCGAAGAAGCAGGGAAGGGCGAGTACGATGTGACGGTGCAAAGCATCGAGGAGCTCAACTCGTCTATCGCCAACCTGATTGGTCGCGGTGCGTTGATCGCCAGCGTGGTGCCGGAGCGCTCCGTTCTGGAGCAGCAGTTTCGCGAAGCCGTCGGAGAATCGTCGTGACGGGCAGACTCGGCAAATACTCGCTCTGGCAATTCCGCGACTTTTTCATGCAGCATGGAATCGGGATCGCCATCATCGGACTGCTATGGGGCTACACGCTCCTGGCGCCGCTGCGCGCGGCGATGAGTCCACAGACACCAATGCCAATGGGCCCAGGCTCGCCGATCTGGGGTCTGGTGCTGCAGATCACCTCGGCGGTCGTATCCGTCTCGGTGCTGATCGCCATGAATGGCATCGTCGCGACGGACCGCAAGAACGGCTACTACAGGTTCCTGTTCTCGAAGCCCATCAATCGGGTGTTGTACTACGCGCAGACGTTTCTTGTCTATATGATCGGCGTGCTGTTGATCATGGCAATTCTGTCGGCGTTGCTGCGGATGATAGTACCGAGCTTCAATGTCGCTTACTTCCTGCTCTACGCCGCGCTCGTCTACGTCGCGATGGGCGGCATCGGCTTTCTCCTTTCGGTGGCGACGCGATATGACTGGCTCACCCTTGCCGCCGTCTGGCTGGGCGCGCGAATTCTCCGCGCGATCTACAGCGGACCCCACGCCGGCTTCAAAGGCAAGCTCGTGCAGGTGCTGCCACCCGTGCACCGCCTCGACGACGTGGCAAACTCCTTGATCGGAACAGGCTCGGCGCCGGCGAGCGATGTCGTCTGGCTGGTTGGCTACGGCCTGCTGTGCTTCGTCATCGGCCTCGCCGTATTACGGTATGGATCGCTGGCCGATTGAGGCGCTGTCCGAACTGCGTACTACGGGCCAACGGCATTGCTAATCGCGGACTGATTGAGAACTCTGACTACAACTAAAGAGCCTGGGAACGCGTGTCAGCGATCCTCGATCGTCAATTAGTCCGCGATTAGCAATGCTATGTTAGTTCGTAGTACTCCGTCCTCGATGTAACCACCTAAAACAGCTAAACAGTTAACAGCTTGCTCAACGTTCATCGCACTGTTTTGCCCAACGGTCTCACCGTTCTGATTCAGCAGGATAAATCCGCACCGGTCGTCGCCATCGTCACCTACGTCAAAGCCGGTTACTTCGACGAGACCGACGAAGAGAACGGACTCGCGCATGCGCTCGAGCACATGTTCTTCAAGGGAACTGCGAAGCGCGGCGTCGGCGACATCGCCAAGGAAACCAAGGCCAGCGGTGGCTATCTCAACGCGCACACGATCTATGACAACACGACCTACTACACGGTGTTGCCATCGAGCGGATTCGCCAGGGGGCTCGAGATCCAGGCCGACGCGTACGCGAACTCGGTAATTGATGGCCGCGAGCTCGCCAAAGAGATGGAAGTCATCATCCAGGAGGCGAAGCGCAAATCCGATTCGCCGGGTGCAGTCGCCACCGAGACACTGTATGCGTTGCTCCACGACGCCCATCGCATGCGCCGCTGGCGCATTGGGCGCGAACCCGGTCTGCGCGCGTTCACTCGCGATTTGATGAATGGCTTCTACCGGAATTTCTATCAGCCGGGCAACACCATTCTCAGCATTTCGGGCGACGTCGATCCGGATCAGGCACTGCGACAAGTAGTCGAGCAATACGGTGATCTTAAAAACGCGGAGCCGCAGCGGCGTCCAGGTCCGCCGGAGCCCGACCATACTGGATTCCGCTATCAGGAGCTGGCGGGTGACATCGCACAAAGCCAGCTGCTCTTTGGCTGGCGCACTCCAGGCACACTTCACTCTGATACTGCTGCCCTCGACGTGACCGCCGCTGTGCTCGGCACCGGTCGCGCGTCGCGGCTGTATCGCGCCGTCCGCGAGCGGAAGCTGGCTTCGTCGGTTAGTGCGTACGACTACACTCCGACTGAGCTCGGGGTCTTCGTCGTCCACGCTGAAACCGAACCGGAGACAACGGTCGACGCTGCGCGTGTCATCTGGGATCAAATGCACCAGGTACGCGTCGGACTCGTCGACGACTCCGAGCTCGCTCGCGTGCGCAGAATCTTCGAAGCGCGCTGGGTCCGCCGGCTCGAGACCGCCGAAGGCCGCGCCAATTATCTCGCCGAGTGGGAAGCGCTCGGCGGGTGGCAGCTCGGCGACGATTATTTCCGGCGATACATGTCGGTGAGTGCCGACGATGTGCAGCGCGTCGTACGCGAGCACCTGCCGGAAGAAAAAGCGGCGGCGCTCATTTACCGCCCGAGCAGCGCGGCGATCGTCGCGCAGGATGCCACCGACATGAAGCGTCTGCTCGGTGAGGGTGGAACTGAGCGCCTTCCCGCGATTCCAGCGCGGAAAGCGGTGGCACCGCCCAAAGAGCAGACCGCGGTGTTTGAAAGTGAGCAGGCTGGCGTTTCAGTTTTCCGCACCGACAACGGTGTTCCGATTCTCGTGCGGAGAAAACCCGGCGCACCCATCGCTAGTATCGCGCTCTATATCATTGGCGGCGCACTCGAAGAGGAGCCGGAGAAAGCCGGCCTGACCCTGCTGACCGCGCGGTCGATGTTGAAGGGCACGACATCACGCAGCGCCGCACAGATCGCCGAAGACTCGGAGATGCTCGGCGGTACGATCTCGGCGAGTGTGGGTAGCGACAGCTTCGGCTGGTCGTTCTCGGTCCCGACGGCCCGGTTGAGCGATGCGCTCGAGCTGATGGGCGATGTGATCCAGCGGCCGACGTTTCCCGCAAACGATTTCGAGACCGAGAGAACCGTCGCACTCTCGAACCTGGCGATGCTGCGCGACGACATGTTTCGCTACCCGCTGCGCCTGGCGATGACCGCTGCCTTCGCTGGTCATCCGTACGGCACCCCGACAATGGGCACCGAAGAATCGCTGCGCGGCATCACCATCGAGGAAGCGCGCGAGTGGCATCGCACCCAGGTGATGGATTCAGCGGCAGTCATCGGCATCGTTGCCGACGTGGATCCGCAGGAAGCAGCCAATCTGGTCGCGCGCGAGTTTGCCGCGCTCGAGTCACGCCGCCCGCCCAAGGCAAGCAAGCCGCGCTGGCCGAAGCGCGTGAAAATCGCCGCCGAGTCGCGCGACAAGGCGCAGACGGCGATGACGCTGGCTTTCCCCGCGCCGTCGCGCAGCGAGGACATGCGGTTTGCTGCTACACTGATCGGAACCCTCGCCAGCGGCCTCGGCGGTCGCTTCTTCGACGAGCTACGCGAGCGTCAGTCGCTAGCCTACACTGTGCACGCTGCGGCGAGTGAAAAGCGACTAGCGGGCATCTTCGTTTCGTACATTGCGACGTCACCTGAGAAAGAAGGCGTCGCGCGCAGCGGCCTGCTGAATGAATTCACGAAGCTGCGGGAGAAGCCGGTGACGCCAGACGAGCTAAATCAGGCGAAGGAGTATTTGATCGGGTCTCACGCTATTGCGCAGGAGAGTGGCGGCGCCCAGCTCGGCGAGATGCTCGATGCGTGGATGTTCGGCGAAGGGCTGCATGAGCTGCTCGAGCACGACGACAGCGTTCGCGCTGTGAGCGCCGAGCAGATGCGAGAGGTCGCGCGCAAATACTTCGATCCGGAAAAGCGCGTTGAGGGAATTGTGCGAGGAGTCGGTCGCACCGTGTAGCTCGCGCGCGCTCTCTATTGCGGGCTGGCGCGCAGTCCCTTCTCTGCCTGGACGAGTTTGTCGAATACTGGTCGAAGTCTTCCGCCGGCCGCGCGAATGCCGCGCACAGTGTTGTAGTCTCCGCCCTCGTACACCACCAATCCCTTGATCGGCGCCTGAGCGGTGGCCCAGGCGAGCGTGCCCCAAACCGCGCGCTGCTGACTGAGCTCACCGTGCACGAGCGGATAGCCGCCACTCGCGAATACCCAGTGCTCCTTCGCTCGGGGGAATTCCTGCATCCAGCGCCGCGCGACTCTCATGTCGGTGTCCATCGATCGCACGCCGTCAAATCCTGCCAGCAGCGAAAAGCCTATGACATCGATCGGCGAGCCCGGTCGCGCGCCCCACGCATACAGAATGCTGTCGCGCGTTCCGTAGCTGCTGATCGGCAGACTGACCTTGATTCGCGGGTAGATGTAGTGCGCGAGTCGCGAAGCGCGTGTGAAATAGTCGATCCAGTAGGTCGGATCTACGCTGCCGAGCACACGAAGACCTTCTTCCGTCGGGTCGGTCGCCGGAATCAGGTAATCGGGTTTCAGTCGGCGCGCGATTTGATCGATGTCCTTGAGCCGCGCAGTCGTGTACGCATCACGCGATCGCTTGAACTCCTCGGCCCCTTTCTTCGGGTAGCCGAGTGCAACGATCAATACGGTGCTATCGGATCGCGACTGTTCGATGGATCGGGCAAGCGAATCGAGTGAGATGCCGCGCGCGCCTTCGGGGTCGATGACGACGCTGATTGCATCGACGTCGAGGGTGTCGACGAGCGAGAGATCGTTGTCGAGCGCGACCGGTGGCGGCCCGCTGCGCAGGTCCGGGAAGATTTTCAGCCCAAGCTTGAAATCGCCTTCGGGATGTTCCTGCAACTGATCACCGGCGTGCACGGCGTAGCTCTTCACGCCGGCGTACGCGCCGGGAAGCTCCACGACAACGAGTGCAGTCATCGCGATCGCCGCGCCTGCCATCCCTACACGCGCGAGGCGCGTGACTCCCCAGCGGGCGGGCAGCGACGGCGCGAAGATCGGCACCTGCAGGTAGATCGGATTCCACAGCGCGGGTGGTCCGAAGAAGGAGCCCAGCATGCTCGCCTGCGCGGCGTTGAGCGCGAGACCAAAATCGAGCGGATCGTAGCCGTGCGAGATCATGAACTTCGTGATCGCGACGACCGCGATGATGGTGTTGTAAACGAGAAGTGGAAACCCGAGCGCGGGATTCACCAGCCGTCGAGTCAGCGCGTAGATGGTCTGGATGACGAAGAGCAGCGCGGTGAAGGGCCAGAGCCAAGCAACCAGGTAGATCGCTCGACCGTACAGCAGCGACACTGATGTGTACGCGATGACGAGTGCGGGAACGAGTAGCAAGCCGGCGATGCCGGTGATTGCCTGGAAGCTGCGCGGCATGCGTCGCAGCTGCGCGATGCGGCCCGCTCTCAGGATGTCCCACGCGATCATCGCAATGGAGAGGGCGAGGTACAAAGCGCCCAGCAGCCTGTGCGAGCTCATCGAGCGAACCTAGACACGTGGTGACTCCCCCGCAAGCAGTGTACTTTTCGCTCGCATGCCACGCAGTCTGGTCACGCTCCCGAACACGATCTCGATGTCGCGCGTAGTGCTTGCGCTCGCGTTCGTGCTCGTGCCCAACGCGTGGGCGCGCGTGGTGCTGATCGCCGTCGCGGGTTTCACCGATTTCATGGATGGCTGGCTGGCGCGCCACGGCAAAACGGAGTCGACTGCCGGTGCACTGATCGATCCGCTCGCCGATCGCATCTTCGTTTTCGTTGCGATTTCCACGTACCTCGTTGAAGGTCAGCTCACAACCGGGCAGTACTTCCTGTTCCTGACGCGCGACATCGCCACCGCGGTGGGATTCCTAGTCGCCAAAATTATTCCAACGCTGCGGCCGGCCGTGTTTAGGGCGAGGATGTTGGGGAAGATTGTGACGGTTTTACAGCTCATTACGCTGCTCACGATCCCCATTCTGCCGGAGCTGACGGACTTTTTGATCCTCACCATTGCTGTCGTCTCTGCAGCTTCGATCGTCGACTACACGATTGCGCTCTGGCGCGGCCGCGCCCGGTCAACGGTCGCCTGATTCGTGAGCACGACACGGTTTTTCATGGGGGTTTCCGTCGCCCTGTGCGCCTTTGGCGCACGCTCGCTCGCGCAAACTCCACAACAAGCGCTGCAAACTGAATGGCGCGTGGACGGGATCTTTGCGCGCACGAGTGGAGTCGAAGCGGGGCTGGGTGTCAGCATCCCGCAAGGCATTTACGTGCGCACCGGCCTGGTCGGCGGAATCGGGGTCGGCCGCCATGGCCCAGAGGCGCGGACCGATCTATTGTCGCGTTTCAGTCTCGATCCGTTTCGCCAGTCGCGGTGGGCGCTCTACGGAGGAGGTGGCATTAGCGGCCGCTACCGCACGCGCGAAGATGGCGGCTCGCGCGCTTACCTGCTGCTTGTGGTCGGACTCGAAGGACCCCTACCGCTCGGCCGGACCGAGGGCTGGGTCCCGATGTTTGAAGTCGGCCTCGGCGGCGGCGCGCGAGTGGGCGTCGGGGTGAGGAAGGGGATCAACTCGCGGCGCTAGGACTGCTGAGGACTGCGGACTGAACAGCGGCTCGCGCTGGTAGCTGATGGCAGCTCGCTGATGGCTGATAGCTGCGTGCGACGGGACAGATCGCGACCTCGCGGAGGAAACGCTGTCTGTTCGCCTTTATGCTATGAGATCTGTCCCTTGGCAGGCAGCAAATAGCTAGTAGCTAGCTGCTAACAGCTACGAGCGGGAGCCGCCGTTCAAGCCCCCAGGAAGCAAAAAAAAGGGGCGCCAACTGCGCCCCAATTTATCAAACTGCTTTTCTTGCCTTCGGTGGCAGAGCGAAACGCTCGCCGAGCACCCGAAGCTCATCTAGCTCCGACGGTGCCAGTTCGTGATAGCGGTCCGCCAGGTACTGCATCGTGTTGTCGAACCATTCCTTCTGGTCCTCAGCTTCCGCGCCGATAACTCCGCAGCGCATGACCTGCTGAAACAGCTCGTCCCTGGCTTCCTCAAACGGACTTGCTACCCTTACTGGCTCCTTCCGGAATCTGTTTTTGGTGGTGTTCATCAATCTCGGTGGGAGAAAAAAATCCGGTGAAAATCGTCTCAGTAATCTACTGTTTTTGAGACACTTTTCATAGGAGAAAGGTTCATGCCGCCGCGCGTCGCTTGATGAAATCGAGCAGCAGCTCGGAGAGATGTTCGGGGTTTTCCTCAGGCACCAGTCTGGCGACGCCGGCGAGTCTCACCAGCCGTGCTTCCGGGATCGAATTCACGAGTCGATCGGGGAGTTTTGGATCCACCCAGCGGTCTTCGTCGCCCCAGACGATCAACGTCGGCGCCTTGATCTCGCCGTACTCATCCTCATCCAGGTCGCCGCGATGAACCGCGCTCGCCAGAGCCAGCAGGTGGTTCGCTCCGTCCTTGCCTACGAATGGCGCCAGGTAGCGAGCGATGAGCTTCATCGGCATGTGCTCCTGATCCGCCACGCTTCCCTTTAGCACGCCCTCGAGCAGCGGCGCCGCTCCCATAACCCCGCGCTGCAGACTGAAAGCGAAGCGGGCGGTGCGACGCTGCATTTGGGTGATGTCGCGTGCCGGCAGCTCATCGAAAGCGGGCGTATTGATCAGCACCAGCTTCTCGACTCGATCGGGACGATTCGCGGCGAGCTTCATCGCGACGTCGCCACCGAGGTCGACGCCGACGACCACCGCGCGCGAGACGCGCAGCACCGTCATCGCCGCGTCGAGATACTCTGCCTGCGCTGCGATCCCGAAATCCGCGTCAAGTGGACGATCAGATTGGCCGTGACCGAACAAGTCGACGGAATAAGCGGTATGACCTGCAGCGGTAATTGCCGGAGCAATCGCGCGCCACAGGAAGTTGCACGTGCCGAATCCGTGCAGAAGAATGACCGCGGTGCCGCCGTGTCCGTATCGGTCGACGTGCATCGCTCCCGGTCCAACTGGAGCACGGAGTATGTCAGCTTGCATCTCGAAACCCCTCTCTTAGCTTTCGCGCAACGACGCGCTCAGCGTACACGCACAGGAAATTAATCCGCCGATGTCGCCAACAAACGACTCATCAAGAAGGGGCAGTGCACCGCCTCCGCCGCCTTCCCGAAATACTGTCAGAAACACCCGTCAATCCAACCGGCCGAAAGCGTTCCTCTGGCTGCTCGGCGTCATTGCACTTATCGGCGTCGCTGCGCTCGGCTACGTCGCCACCAGGCCCAAGTCGTCGGCGTCGGTCCAGTCGCTCGATTCGGCAGACACCACCAATGCTGGTCCTGCGCAGGGTTACCTGATAGGCAAAGTCGATGCCCCGGTTAAGATCGTCGAATTTGCCGATTTCGAGTGTCCGTCGTGTGGTGGCTGGGCGACCGTTACCGAGCCGGACGTCCGGACGCGCATCATCAACGCCGGTTTGGCCAATCTTACCTACTACGATTTCCCGCTTACGCAGCACCGGAATACTCTTGCGGCCTCGAATGCCGCCGCGTGCGCCGACGAGCAGGGAAAGTTCTGGCCGATGCACGACCGGCTGTTTCAGGCCCAGGATGAGTGGAACGGCGAAGCGACGGAAGCGCCAAAGCCCTTCTTCAAGCGCTATGCGGGCGAGGTCGGTCTCGATGTCGCGAAGTGGGAAGCGTGCTTCGACGCCCGCAAGTATCAGAAGCGGATCGCCGCCAATCTCGCTGAGGGTCTGCGCCGCGGTGTGAACTCGACGCCGACGTTCGTCATCGGCAACCGGTTGTATCCGGGCATGCGCTCGTACGATGAGATGAAACGCCTGGTCGATTCGGCGGCAAAAGCCGGCGGAACAACAACGGCGAGCACCACGACCTCGACCACGCCGAAGTGACAAAGCGGATGATCGTGGCCGCGCTCGCGCTGGCCGGGATCTTCGTCAGTCTCTACCTGACGCTGTACAAACTGGGAATCATCGGCGAGCTGAGCTGCAGCATCGGCTCGTGCGAGACGGTGAACACCAGCAGATGGTCGCGTTTCCTCGGGCTGCCGGTAGCTGCCTGGGGTCTGATGTTCTATCTCGACGTCTTCGCTGTCGCGGTGATCAGCACATTCCCTCATTTCGAGGACCAGCGCGCCTTCTCCATTGTGCTGGTCGCCCAGTCCGCGATCGGCGTCTTGTTCTCAGCCTGGCTGACCTACCTCGAGTTGGGCGTGATCCACGCGATATGCATTTGGTGCGTCTCTTCCGCGGTGATCGTGACGGTGATACTGCTCGTCAGCATTGCGGACCTGCGCGAGTTTGGCGGGGCGCCGGGAACTGATACCGCGCTGGAGTGAACGGCGGCACGCGCTGGTAGCTGATAGCAGCTAGCTATTGGCTATTGGCTGCCTGAAAAGGGACAGACCTGATGGCATAAACGCAAAACAGATCGCGTTTCCTCTAAGAGGTCGCGATCTGTCCCGTCGCCTGCAGCCATCAGCTATCAGCGAGCTGCTATCAGCCACCAGCGCGTGCTACTTGTCCGTACTCGCAGTCTCGAGTCTACGCGCGCTTGATGTCCCCAGCGCGCGCAGCCTCATCCAGTCTGAGCCGCGGCTTGTTCTCGGCGGCAACGTCTTCTCCTTCACGCTGCATGCGGCGGCGGAAAGGAACGAGATCGCGACCGAGATGAACAAGTGCGCGCGTGGCGACGGTGCTGGCGAGCGGCTCGGGGATGCCCATCACGCGAATGTAGGTGTCGATCGCGCGATCGAACGACAGGTCTTCGGCAAGTGTGTCGACGAACATGAGAGCGTTGTCGACGTGACCACGTATGATCGTCTCTTCGGCGCGCGCCTGTGACAAACGAAGACGCCGCTCAGCGTTTGGATTGAGCTTGCGGCCAAAGATCGACTCGGGGAACAGATTGCGCAGGGCCATTCTCACCTTCCGGAAGATTCTTCGTGGATTCTAGGCAGGGAGCGTACCAGTGGCTACTCCTTGATTTTCCTTTTGCGGACTGCCAGCGCGAACTAACAACGGCACTGCTGACGTACTGCGGACTGTTGACTGCGGGCAATTCTGCGGCGTTCGCACTGTCCACTGTCCGGAGTCGGAGTCCGCGTCCGTAATCCGCCCTAGTCTACCAATGCGAACTCAGTCAGCAGTCAGCAGTGCCGTTGGTCCGCGCTGGTAGTCAGCCAGCAGTCAGCAGTGCCGTTAGTCCGCGCTGGTAGTCCGAAAAAAAAGAAAGCCCGGAACCGAAGTCCCGGGCTTTCTTTCGATGCTTGACCAAATCAGGT
>DASTGU010000055.1:0-3477 GCA_035718845.1 Gemmatimonadaceae bacterium
GGATGAATCGTCGCCAGAAACAGACCTTCCGATTTGTAGATGTTGCCGATTCCGGACACCACACGCTGGTCGAGGATCAAGTCGCCAATCTCGCGATCGCCCTGCGCCTGAATCGCGTCGATCACCGAATCGACGGGAAAATCGTCGTGCAGCAGATCAGGGCCGAGCGAGGTGAACCGCTCGTGTTTGGCGAGCTCGTCGAGCGAGAGAACTTCCATCACGGGCCCGTGAAAGAACACGACCTCGTGGCGTGGAGTGGTCAATCGCAGGCGAGCGAACCGCGCCTCCTTGCGCAGCTCCTGCCCAAGCGGCCCGATCTGCCACGAGCCGTATTGCATGGCGTGGGTGTGTACCACCCAGTCATTCGAGAACTGCAGTACCAGATGCTTCCCATGGGTCCGGACCTGCGTAAGCGTCGCACCAGGAATCTTCTCCGCGCGCTCCCGCCAGCGCGGCGGCACCTGAATCTCCTCGACTCGTTCGCCAATGAGTTCTCGCAGCGCGTCAGCCCAGCGCGCCACCGCATGTCCCTCCGCCATTCTGTAGTTTCAAAGCGAGAACAATGCCTGTGACCACACTCGGTATCATCGGCGGACTTGGCCCTGAATCGACGATCGATTACTACCGTCGCATCCTCGAGGAATGCCCCGGACCGTCACCGCACATCGTGATCGACAGTCTCGATGTTGATTACGGCCTGAGTCTCGTCGAGCACGATCGACCCAAACTCGTGGAGTACCTGCTGGAGTCAGCGCAACGCCTCGCGGCCGCCGGCTGCGATTTTGGCGCGATGGCGGCCAATACCCCGCACGTGGTGTTCGACGATCTCGTCGCACGCTCGCCGATTCCGTTGATCAGTATCGTCGAAGCGGCAGCCGAAGAGGCAAAGCGGCGCGGCATGAAGCGGGTAGGATTGCTCGGGACGCGATTCACCATGGAAGGATCGTTCTACCCGAACGTCCTGGCGCGCTACGGAATCGAATGCGTAACGCCGGACGAGCGCGAGATCGTCTGGATCCATGAGCGCTACATCGGGCAAATGCTGCGCGGAGATTTCCGCGAGGAGACTCGCGATGGAGTCATCGGCATCATTCTCCGACTCGGCAATGAAGAAAGGATCGACGGCGTGATTCTCGGAGGCACAGAGCTGACGTTGCTCCTCTCGGCGTCGTCGATCGGCGGCGTGCCCGCGCTGGACACCACCGCGTTACACGTTAGCGCAATCGTGAAAAGGCTGCGCGATCGAAGCGCCAGCCCTCAACCTGCCTTAAAGGAGTCATAGCAGATGCGCACGTTCCTGATTCTCTCTCTACTCGCATTGCCTTACGTGGCGTCGGCGCAATTCCCCGAGGAAGTCAAGCCGGGCATGCGCGTGCGTGTCTGGCTCCCCGAGGCTCGTCGTCAACAGCAGGCGCCAGAACGTCGACAGCTCGTGCGCGGCACGGTCGAATCAACCGATGGCAGCGTACTCCGTCTAAACGTCAACGGCGCCGGATCGCTGACGATTCCGCGGCCGTCGATCATTCGCCTCGATGTCAGCCGCGGTGTGAATCCAATCGCGAGCGCTTTCGAGAATGCTGCCGGCGGAGCGATGGGCGGCGCAATCACCTTCGCCCTTATGAACGACCCGCGTCGGCGCGGTGGGCCGCATTACAAGAGAGACTGGCGCGCAGCCGGCGTCGGCGCCGAGTGGGGTGCTGGTATCGGCGCGGTTATCGGTCTGATTTTCCCGCACGAGCAGTGGAAGCGCGTGTATGGCCGCTGGTTCTGATCGGCGAATCGACGCGTTTCCAAAAACCTGAGACTAATTTTGGACGCCGAGCGGTGTAACCCGTCCGGCGTCCACCATTAGGTTCTCAGACGATCTTGAACCTGATCATCATTCCCATATCCTCGTGATCGAGGATGTGGCAGTGCATCAGGATCAGATCACCGGCAAAGTCCGTGTACTTCGTGCGCACAACGAGCTGACCGAACCGCGGTACGAGCACCGTGTCCGCGTACCCGTTGAAGGGCACCGGAACTCCGTTCCTCGAGATGATCTGGAACGGATTCGTATGCACGTGCATCGGGTGATCCTGCTCCGTCGTGTTCACGAAGGTCCACTCTTCCACGCTGCCAAGAGCGCTCGTCCACTCACTGAACGACGGGTCCCATGAGTGTCCGTTGATCTGGAAGCGGCCAAACGTCCCTTCCGGAACATTGGGGTTCACGGAGAGTGTGATGGTGCGCTGCTGCGCCTTCTTCACTTTGTAAACGGAGAGGTCTTCGGGTGGCGTTGTCGGATCGACGCCCGGATGTGACGGGCCGGTCCACGCCGCGCCATCGACAACCACCGTACCGACGTTCTTCTGCGGCCACGTGTCGACGCCCTGGAAGAACTCGTCGTACGAGAGAGCGTAGCGGCCCGGAGCTCCGTTGCCACGCACTACCACTTCGTACCGTCTCGCCGACGGCAGGAGCAGAGTCTGCAGACCGGTCACTGGCCTCGCGTACGGGAAGCCGTCTTCGGCGATGATGTCGAAGGTGTGTCCTTCCAGCCGCAGCATATAGAATGCGGATGTCGATGCGTTGATCAGCGACCACACCTGCGGTTCGCCCGGCCGAATGTAAATGTCCGGCATCAGCGCGCCGTTGATCACCGACAGCGACAGATTCGGATCCAGGTGGTTGCCGTCGTCGAAGGTGATTGTCTTCCCGTCCCGCTGGAAATACACCTGTTGCAGCGACATCAGGCGATGACGGATGCCGAGCTGCGCTATCGAGTCAGTATAGGCGTTGGAGACGTAAATCATGCCCGCCGCACCGCGGCCGACGTGATTAGTCACCAGCCCGTGCACGTGCGCATGGTACCAAAAAAGACCGGCGGGGTGATTCGCCGGAACCGGAATCTGGTAACGGAAGCTGCCGTTCGCATCGACCATGACGGCCATGTTGTCAGCCTTTCCGTTTGGCGAGACGTGCATGCCGTGGGTGTGCAGATTCGTTTGATTGGTCGCCCTCGGCGGACGCCCGTAGCCTGGCTTCGTGCCGGCCTGATCTGCCACGATTTTATTGTTGAAGGTGAGGTCGATTAAGTCGCCCGGACGCACCAACAGAGTGGGAGCGGGATAGACGCCGTTGTAGGTAACGGGTTGCAGCACCGTGCGTCCCGCGATGGAGACAGAGTTGGTACTTGCGGTGATCGTCGTGGTGAGCCGTCCGCCGACACTCTTGATTACCGGTGGCTCGAGCAGATCACCCGCAGCAGCGGCCGCACCGAGGAGATCCTTGCCCGCAGGCGGTATTACAACTGGCGCAGTGGTGGTCTCCCGGAAACACGCGGCGAGGGAACCGCCCAGGAGCGAAGCACCCACGATCGTGAGGCCCGACTCCAGGAACTCCCTCCGTTTAATACTGGACGGCATACGTCCTCCTTGAATGTGCCCGCATCGGCGGGTCGATCGCAGAGGGCGAGCGCGCCCGCGAAATGCGAGC
>DASTGU010000056.1:0-31982 GCA_035718845.1 Gemmatimonadaceae bacterium
GCGCGTTAATGGCGACGACTATCGTGCTCGCGGATCTTTCATCGGAGCATCAGTGCTCATGCTTCATCTGGGCTCCGCCCATCTGATTCATCTGCATCGTCGGCGAGGTGCGATGAAATGGTCGAAGTCGTAAGAACAGGAATAAGCCAGCTGGGTTCTTCGAACCATAGTATGGCTCGAGCGTGTTGGGAACGAAGTTGATCGTGCCCGCTGCGCCGAGACCAATTGTAGCCCAGTGCGTTTTTGCGATCTCGCGAATGTAGCCAAGTTGTAAGGCACCGACGTTGAATCGCTCGTCAGTGGGAAGCGCCGGAAGGACCGTCCCGTTTCTGAGGGTCGTCGGTCGATCGACGACGAGATCTTCCGCGGACTTCTCTACCAGCTCGGCGCGGCCAAACACGGTGTTGCTGCGGTCGAGTATTGCTTCGGCTTCGGTCAGGTAACCGTTGGACCAGCTGCGGCCGGAGCTCACGTGCTTATTCGCGCCCCAGCTGAAGGCGCTGGAGAATTGTCCATCACTTCCGAGACGCCACCCGTTGAGTACAGATGCAGTCATTCTGTGCATCGGGTCGTCAGGGTGTAGTGCTTCAGGGCTCTTCAGGTAACCGTAGCCAGCTGCAAGACTCCAATGTGAGCTTGGGTTGATCGTCAGGCGTCCGCTGTACGAATCGAGTTTGATGGGATCGAAGTCCCAGCGCTTTTCGTCGGGCTCACGGCCATTGAACAGAGAACCTTCGACCTGCCACGAGTGCGTGAATAATCCGGCGGTAATGACTCCGAAGCTGACGTGCGTCGCGTCCTGCCAGTGGTGTGTCAGGGGCGCCGCGAGGTTATCCATCGCCGATGGGCGGTGCATGAACGCGACGGGTCCGAGCGCCGGCTCGCCTGACGGCGCAGCGTAGATGCTCCATGCAAGACTTTTCGTCAGATCTCGTTGGTAAAGCGCGCCGAGCTCCATGAAAAAGTCATGCGGGTGCTGCCGGTCGTGCAGCGGCACGCCTTTGTACGATTCTCCACTCTGTAGCAGTAGCGGATATCCCCGATTCGTTACCGTCAGCGGATCGAGACTCAGCATTGTGCGCGCCTGGAAGCGACCGCCCATGAGATTGCGTGTCGCCATCCACATCCCCCAGTTGAGCGAGCCAAACTGATCGTCTCCGCGCTCCCCTCCTTGTTTGTCATACTGCACAAATACGAAACCATGGGTCATCAGCATCCATCTACCGGCCATCCTGTCGCGTGACGGCAATGAGACGGCATCCGGGATCCACGTTGTGCCCGAACCCATCCGTTCCATGGCCACGCCGGCGGGCGTGATCATCTGCATCCGGGGTGGTCGCGCGTGCGCGGAATCCGGCGGCGCAGGCATCGGCTGCATATTCATGCCGCCCATTTTGGCCTGGCTCGTGTCGGCTCGCTTGCGCTGCATTGAGTCAGCCATGGTTGGCTTGCCGGATGGCATCTGCATGCCCGCGGGCATCTGCGTCTGATGGTCGGTCGCTGAGGGACTCTTCGACGTGGCTTTGGCCGCGCTGGATTTCTTGACGGCCGTTTTTTGAGCGGTCGTTTTTTGCGCGGTCGTTTTTTTCGCGGCGTTTGATTTGGCGGGTGCTTTCTTCGCCGTTGTCGATTTTGCCGCGCTGGCTTTGGCCGGCTTCTTTGACGGTGGCTTTTTGCCCATCGGCATGTTCATGGGCATGGTCATTTTAGCAGTCGTGTCCTGCGTGCCCTGCGCACGAATTGCCGTTTCGGGGATGACGATGGATACGGCTAGCGCCAAAACGCCCACCGTTATGGAATGGAGCAACGAATACATCTTCACATCCAGATTGTATGATGATAGCTGTGAGTTTTTTCACAGCGATGTCTGGTGATCCGCGCGGAGTGTCGCGCGGAGCCACGCGCACCGAGTGCGCTACGCCTTAGGTGGCGGCGATTCCGGCGCGGCTACGCGGCTGCTTGGCGCCGGCAGATTAAGAAGGTCGATTTTGTTGGCGGGATCTGCTACGACCGTTGAAAATCGCGCGGTTGGCTCGAGCATCTGTACACAGGATGCAATTGCACTACAGCACGGAACGGTAGTTGTCGGGCAGTGCTTTGATTGCTCTGAGCTCTTTCCAGGGGTGTGATGAGACATTAGGTGTTGATGCTGACTGTCACTCACCGCGCGCGACGCCCCCGGCGCAGATGCATCGCACGGTGCCTCGAGTGCTCCCGTCGTCAGAACGAGGGTGAGCACACCAGCCAAACATCCAACAAGGCGACGCGAAAATAAACTCATCAGGGCGTGAATGCAGTACGAACCCTCGTCGTGAAGGCAAGTTCCAGTCCGAACACTTACGGTGAAGCGAATGCCTGCTAGTGGTTCAGCTAACGGCACTCGGGGCGACGACATCGAAGTGCGCCATCATTCCGCCGGCGTGATGTTCCAGGATGTGACAGTGGTACATCCATTCTCCCTGACGATCGTCAGGCACCCACGCGATTCGGACGCGTCCCTTCGCCGGAACATTGACTGTGTCCTCCCACGAAAGAAATGCGGGAGGCTTGCCGTTCACCTCGACGACTTGGAAGAAGAAGCCGTGCAAGTGGAATGGGTGATCGATTGGTGAGCCGTTGACGATATCCCAAACTTGCAGCTCGCCTACGCGGCAGCTCTTGTCGTGGTGGTGCGATTCCTTGTTGATGGTAAAGTCGACGCCGTGCTTCATGCTCAACTTCCAGCCCAACTGAATTTCCCGCGTCGGTTTGACTGCGCCGGTTACGAGCGGTTGGATATCGCGCAGCTTGCTTGGAATCGACGCTCGTGACGGCGCACGCGGCCCCACGCGCACAGTGGCGAACGGCTCATTTCTCGGGATTTCGAATGCGCCGCGATTGTACTTGAGTGCTTCGACGGAGAATGTGTCGCCCTCTTCGAAAGGACCGACGGCGATCTCGACGCGATCGGCCGGCGCGATAAGAAATTCGCTCGTCTCGAATGGCGCGGGTATGAATCCACCGTCAGTGCCGATGATTTTGAAAGGCCGCTTACCGATTGAAAGTCTCAGGTAGCGTGCGCTGGCGGCGTTAACGATACGCCATCGTTCTACTTGCCCGGCCGCAACTACGAATTCCGGCTCACATTTGCCGTTGACGAGTCGAGTGCTCCCCACCCGCCCGTTGTGCGCCTCAATCCACCAGCCCGGTGGCTTGATCTGCCCTTTGCGATCGAGCTGCACGTCGTCGACAACGAGCACCCGTTCAAGGTCGAAGACTGGCTCGTCCGGCGCACGGACAACGATCGCTCCGTAGAGTCCGCGCTCCAATTGCACGGTCTCGTTCACGTGCGGGTGATACCAGAACGTGCCTGCGTCGGGGACCTGAAAGCGATACGTGAATGTCTCACCCGGTGCGATCGGATGCTGCACCATGTCGGTTCCGTCCATTGCGGCTGGGACACGCAACCCGTGCCAGTGCACAGCAGTCGGCTCAGCGAGACTGTTCTTCAGACGAATCTCGAGAACATCACCGGCGCGCGCTTCAATGGTGGGTCCGGGGACGGTGCCGTTAAATCCTGCCGCGCGAGTTTTTCTGCCCGGAGAGAACTCCCAATCGAATTCGCCTGCCTCCAGATTCACAGACACGACTTCGCGATCGGGCGCGGGTCGTGCTTCCTCATACGCGCGTGTATAAGCGGCCTTCGACTGGTCCGCTGTTCCGTGCGCTATATGGCCGTGATGCTGATGATGGTCGACGTGGTCGTGGCCGGAGTGCTGTTCCATTGGCGACATCGTTCCTCCGTTGGTCAAAGCATTACGGTGGGCGCACTGCCCACGGACATTTCAGCGCGATCAGAAGTGGTAAAAGGCCGAAATTGAAATCGCTTTTACGCTGCTGACGGCTCCCGTACCGAGCAAGAGACTCGTCCCGAACATGAGCTTTGGATTCGAAAACGGATAGACCTTTAGCCCAGGTGCGACGAAAGTCTGCGGAACCCCCGCCTGCCCCCCGACGAGAGATCGCGCCGTTGTAACCTCCATTAGAGCTTCCAGCCGCGGATGAAGGTGGTACAAAGTTGAAAAGTCAAACGCGAGATCGCGTTCAGCCTCTTCACCAGCGCGTCGATTGAACGCCGACGACAGGCGAGCGAAACCTACCAGCTCGAGTCGGTCGCGCTTGTAGCCAGCGTCAACAAATGGCTCGAGTTCAACGATGTGTGAGCTTCCGATCTGCTTTTCATCACTGCCCGTTGGAACTCCAGCCGACAATCCGCCACCGAGCAGTACTCCGTGCTCACCGTATCTTACGCTCGCAAACTTCAGTGATACCTCAAGATCCCCCAATCCCTGCGCGCGGGCGGTGCTCGGCGAGGTGCGTAACTCATACGGAGCAACGACCGCCAAGCTCAAGCCGTGCGTGAAAGCGTACTCACCTTCGACGCGTACGACATGGTCACGAAGCTGGGGATCCTCGTTCGTCCAGAGGAGCACGTAATCGAGGCGGACTTTAGTGTCAGGAGTTGGTGATTCAGTGACGAGCGGATGCGAAAAGTGCAGGTGATCATGATCGTCGTCATGCTCGTTCTCCTGCGCAGGAAGGAAGGCTGGGCTGCTCGCGAGAGCGAAAGCGAGAAGTGAAGGACACAAAAGCGCGAACAGCCACGATGAGCGTGGACTCGAATTCATTATTGACAGTCTCCAATTGTGTGGATCCCTCGGCACTTACCGAAGGAGATCAGCGGTGATTCAGCTGCGGAGACTGCCTGGCGGGCCTGTGGTCGGGGGTAGCCACTTATCGTCAGCGCTTACCGGGTCAGTCGCGGCGACAAAGCGCGAGAGTTCGCGTGCTGGAGAGCGGTGAAGAGCGAGAGAGTTGTGAACAACGTCGGCCGGAGAACGCGACGCCCCACATTCCCACGGACAGACGCAGCTGGTATGCGCGCCGGTGTTCCCACTTGAATGCGTATCTGCACCGTGCGTCGCCGTCGCGTGGTGCATTTGATGGAGGTCGGTGTGGGCGACCATGCTGGTGCCGCCGCCCATTACGCACATCAGAGGCGCGCGATCGAACGCGATCAGCGGCGCGATTAGCGCGAAAAGAAGATTGGCGGCGACGAACTTTCTAATCACGGCGATAAATTTACGACGTAGCCGGAAAGCGCTCCAATTGCCGTCTCCTGATTACGGCGCCACACCGGTTAGAAATCCAGTGATCACAATTACTATTGCCGCCGCGCCCAGCTCGAATGTGGCCGATCTTCGCAACTGAGCAGCGCCGTGCTCCCGGGTCAGATGCGGTTGCACACGTCTGAAGTTGTAAGCCCCGATTAGCAGCGTGACTAAAACCATCGCGAGCTTCAGCACGAGCACTCTGCCGTAGTTGGTTGACCACAACGCAGACACGCTTCCGAGATGGATTGCGGCTGCCAAAACGCCGCTTATCACGACAAGCGTCGCCGATGCGAGAGCTATTGGCGAAAAGGTGTTGACGAGTGCGGATATACGCGGCCAGCGATCATCGCCTCCCGCCGCCAGGATGATCGGTACACCAATGAGCATCACGCACGTGAGATTCCCCAGCCAGCTGGCGGCGCCGGCGACATGGAGGAAATCCGTGAAAATCATCGCTCCCTGAAAACGCGCGGACGCCCCGGCGTGGCCAGCCAGCGCCGGAGCAAACGCGAGTGCGGCGGCAGCGACACTCGCGATCAACCAGGCAAACCGTACCCTCCGAATCGAGATGAGGAAGGCGATGACTGCCACAAATGCGGCAACGATTTGTAGCTGCATCCCGATGCCCCAGAGCGAATGCAGCATCATCACGGACATCGCCATTCCACCCATGTCAGGCATATCGTGCATCATACGGGATTCGAGAAATATCCTGACAAATCCCGCGGCCATTGTCACGATACCGGCAGCGACGCCCACTACTGCCGCGCGTGCCTCCATCGACGCCACGAGGTCGCTGCCGATGCGATCGCAACGAGTGATTACTAGCAGGTTGAACACGACGACTCCGATGACGAGCAAGATGCCACCGAAGGAGAACGCTCTTGCCAGCGAGTTGCCGACCGACGCTGCGTTGTCCGCAGTTTCCGATACAGGCTGCACTGCAGTGGTTGTTGTCGCCGGGGTGCTGGTGGCGACGGCCGTGCTTCCGATTTTCACGGTGGCGTTCACGGGTTGGCCGACTATCGTAAATGAGAATCGACCCTGTGAGGGATGCCCGTCCATAGCGACGGTACGCCAGGCGATTGCGTAGTGTCCGGGTGGTAAAGCTGCACTCAGCCGAAATGAAACCTCTGTGGGATCGCCCGACGCACCCTCTGGCGGAAACACGGAGAACGTTGCGCCGTCTTCACCGCGGAGTGTCACCGAAGTGAGCGTGACGTTCGGCCGCTCGGAAAACCAGAGACGAACGATGGCGAGCGAGCTCACCTGTGAGCCGGACGCAGGATCGCTCCGCAACAAGCGAGCGTGTGCGAAGGCGGACGCTGGGGTGAGCATCACCAACAGGCCGAGCAAGCGGCGCAGTGTGAAACAATTCAATGGCATCGCTCTACTTTCGTTGGCATAAGAGGTCAGGGACGCGCACGCACTTTTAAGTAACCGACGGTCTGCGCGACTATGGCTGACACTGAGAGGATGGTGAGAGCTACGACAAATCCCGCGGCTCGTTTCTCGATGATCTGATACGCGATTCCGTGCGCCAGGACCAGCACGAACAGCGCATAGTTCCATTGTTGGAACCATTTCCAGCGAGCTGAGCCAAGTTTTCTGAGATAGTAATCGTTGGACAGAACGAGAAGGAGCAGCGCAATCAGAACGGCAGCGAGGCCAGTGTCATTGGCGAAGCCAAAAAAGTCGGTGCGCGGCCGCAGTTGTCGGGTCGCCTCACTCTCGCTGAGGAAATACAGGTAGCGGTGCTTCATGTGGATTTGCCAGCCCACAACGAAGTGCACGCACGAAACGACGCCGGCCCAAATGCCAACATCGCGCCGCAGGTCCGTGGATACCGGATTTCTGCGGCGGTTGAGCAGGTTTAATGGGCCGATGATGAGCGATGCACCCAACAGCGCCAATCCTACGTAAGCAGTCGCCATGCTCCACCGGAACAGTGGATTCGGCGAGGGTAGAAACTCGACGCCGAGCGCTAGCGATGCGGCAACGATGACAGCGAGCACGAAATGGTGCTCGACCAGGCGGCGTTTCAATCGTACGGATATCATCGAAAAGCGCTACAGCTGTTGGCTCGGTCTCGCTCGCGCAATTCCGCCGAGTGCGGCGATCAAGGTCAGATCGTTCTCCGGTGCCCACTCGACCACCCAGCGCACTGTCTTCTGGAACCAGTCCTTGTCGACTGAGCCCCGCTGCATGGCGCGCGTGCGTTCCTCAACGAGCTCCTGCTCGAGGCGGTTGAGGTTCCTTTCGGGTGAACTACCGTCGACGCAGGCCATCTCCGAAGCTCTGCAGTTCCGGACTGATTCGATCGCTGCGTCAAAAGCTTCGTTCAGCTGAGGTTTGTCGGTCATCGAGATGGGGGAAACTCTTGTGTAAGCAAGTGACTACTTGCAGCGCCAACTTTGCGGTGATAGAATGCGCGCCGTGAATACACGAGACGGAATTCTAAACGCAGCCTGCGGAGTTTTCGCCCAACACGGGTTCCGCGGCTCAACTACACGCCGCATTGCTGATGCCGCCGGCGTCAACGAGATCACGATCTTCCGCCAGTTCGGTTCCAAGGAAGCCCTGATTCGCGAGGCAATGCAGCACCTGACGCAGTCGGCCAATCTCGCTGCCTTGCCCGCCGTGCCGGTAGATCCTCATCGCGAGCTCAGTGAGTGGAGCGAATCGTTCATTCAGCACCTGAGACTTCGCAGCTCGATCATCCGTAAGACGATGAGCGAGATCGAGGAGCGTCCGGAAATGTGTGAGTGCGCCAGCTACGTGCCGAGGCAGGCGTCGAATGATCTCTGCGACTACCTGACCGCGCTCAAAAAACAGGGAACGATCCGCGTTGATTTCGAGCCTAAAACCGCGGCCGCAATGCTGATGGGTGCCATTTTCTCCGACGCGATGGGCCGTGACATGATGCCAGATGTATTTCCACAGCCGGAATCGGCGGCAGCGGAGAAATACGCCGGCCTCTTATTGCGAGCTCTTGGTGTCGAAACTGAGTCGGCTCATTCGACGAACAATCAGAGCCACCTAAGAAAACAATTCTCTCACTGAACTCGTGAACTTTTCAGCTAGCCGCACCCGTGCAACACGGCTCGGCGGAATGATTCGAACGTCCCTGTTACTGGCGGCAATTGCTCCCGCTGTTCTCGCGCGCGCGCAAGTTCCGCAGCTAGACACCATTCGCACGATCGGTCATCGGACCCTGACTCTCGACGAGGCCGTGCGCATCGCCGAGTCGCAGAGCGAAGCGGTAAAAATCGCGCGCGCCGGCGTCGAGCGCGCGCATGGCCAGCAGTGGCAGGCACGCAGCCAATACTTCCCGCAGCTCAACGGCTCTGCGAGCTACACTCGCACCCTGGCGTCTCAGTTCCAGAACATCGGTGGTGGCGCACCTGCAGTCGATACCACCAAGCCACCAGCTCCGGCCGCTCCTTGCGATCAGTACCTGCGTGACGCGACCGCGACGACCGACGAACGTCTCGCCGGTCTCGAAGACGCATCACGCTGCGCGCTCGGCCAAAATCCGTTCTCTTCATTCGGCAACCTCGGCTTCGGCGCCAAAAATCAGTACAACCTGGGCCTGACGTTCTCGCAGAATCTTTTCGCGGGCGGACGGATCATTGCGCAGAACCGGGTGGCGAATGCGGGACGCCGCAGCGCTGACATCGAGCTCACTGCACAGCGTGCGCAGCTACAGCTCGATGTCACCCAATCCTATTTCGATGCGGCACTTGCCGATCGACTCGTCGCGCTGGCGGAATCGTCTGCGGTGCAGACCGAGAATGTCCTCAGACAGACTCAGCTCGCGCGCAACGTGGGCAATGTCTCCGAGTTCGAGCTACTCCGCGCGCAGGTGTCGAGCGCCAATCAGCGTCCGATCGTGATCCAGCGCCGAAGCGATCGCGAGGTCGCGTACCTGCGATTGAAGCAGCTGCTCAACATCCCGCTCGACGAGCAGGTCACTCTGACGACTGCGGTCGACGATTCAGCCGCTGCCAATGCCGCACTCGCGCGCCTTGGCGTCGAGGGTGATACCGCTGCAATCGATCGCGCTACCGTCAGACAGGCGGCGGAGGCGATCAACGCACAGCGCGGATTGTTGCGGGTGGCAAAGGCGGAATATCTGCCGTCGCTGGCGCTGACATCGAGCTATGGGAAAGTGGCGTTTCCGCTCAACGGGCTGCCGCAGTCGGGAGAGTTTCGCACCAACTGGACGATCGGCGTTGCGGCGCAAATGCCGCTGTTCACCGGTGGCAGATTGCGAGGCGACCGCATGGTCGCCGAGGCGAATCTGCGCGAGGCGCAGGCACGCTTCGATCAGGTGCGTGAATTCGCCGCGCTGGATGCGCGCGTCACGATCAACAACCTTCAGCAGGCGCGCGCGGCATGGGAAGCAAGCCTTGGCACCGCCGAGCAGGCTCAGCGCGCATACTCAATCGCGACGGTCCGGTACAAGGAAGGAATCTCGACGCAGATCGAGCTCAACGATGCCAGAATTTTGTTGGAGCAGGCAGTCGCGAACAGGGCACTTGCTGCGCGCAATCTTCAGGTCGCGCGAGTGAAGCTGGCGTTGCTCAGAGATCTGCCGTTGCAATCGACGAACACTGCCGCGCAGGCGCAGGCACAGACGTCGACGCAGCAGCAGCCGACCCAGCAACAGAGCAGTCAGCCGACGCAGGCGGCGCAACAGCAGGCGCAGGGAGCAGGACAGCAAGGGACCGGAATTCCACCACAGTAAATCAGATAAGACGAGACTCTATATGAAGAAAATCAGCAGGAACTGGAAAATCGGTGGTGGTATTGCGCTGGTCGTGCTCATTCTGTTCGCCATCTTCTCGCGCAGCAAAGGCGACAACGCTTCGGCGGCAGAGACATCGAAGACAGATGCGATCACCGTCGGTCCTGAGAACATCGCGGTCGTGAGCAACACCACCATCATGAGTGGCCCGTCGATCTCGGGAACGCTGGAGCCGGAACGTGAGGCAGTGCTGCGTGCGCAGGTCTCGGGCAGCGTGCTGCAGACGTATGCCGATCAGGGTCAGGCAGTCAGTCCGGGCACCGTCCTCGCGCGCATCGATGCCAGTGGCATTCAGGACGCATACACGTCGGCGCGCGCCGGAGTGGTAGCCGCGCGCAACGCGTACGACATCGCGACCAAGGACCAGGCGCGTAACGAGAAGCTGCTCGCCGCGGGAGCAATCGCGGAGCGCGACATCGAGCAGTCACGTCGCGCGGCAATTGCCGCGCAGGCAGCGCTCGAGGACGCCAACTCACGTCTGGCGAGCGCGGAGAGGCAGTATCGGAGCACCACGGTGACGGCGCCGTTTGCGGGAGTCGTCAGCGATCGGCCGGTCTCGGCAGGCGATGTCGTGCAGCCGGGAACCGCGCTTTACACCGTGGTGGATCCTTCGAGCATGAGACTCGAAGCGTCGGTGCCGGCGGAGCAGCTCTCGCTCATCCGCGTTGGTGTACCCGTGGCATTCACCGTCAGCGGTTATCCGGGGCGCCAGTTCGTCGGGCACATCACGCGTGTGAATCCGACCGCTGATCCGACGACGCGGCAGGTTCGCATTTACGTGTCGATCCCCAACGCGGGCCGAACTCTCGTCGGCGGACTGTTCGCGTCGGGTCGTGTCTCGACCGCGACGAAGAACGGCCTCGTCGTTCCCGCGTCAGCGGTGGACGTGCGCGGCACGCAGCCCGTCGTCACGCGAGTGAAGGGTGGCAAGGCCGAACATGTAAATGTGCAGATCGGACTGACTGACAAGAGCACGGAGACGACGGAAATTCTCGCCGGACTTTACGCCGGCGACACACTGCTGCTTGGTGCAGCGCAGGGTATCACTCCAGGAACGCCAGTTAAGGTGACGGCCCCGGCAATCACGCCGACGACCGCCAGCACCACGGCGGGCGGAGGGCAGTAGCCATGGTCATATCAGATTTCGCGATCAAGCGCCCGATGATCACCGTCGTCGCGATGGTGGCGTTGGTGGTCTTTGGCCTGTTCGCGCTTTGGAGATTGCAGACCGACGAGTTCCCCGACATTCAACAGCCGGTGGTGCTCACCTTCATTCCGTATCCTGGCGCATCGCCGGAAGGCGTCGAGCGTGAAGTACTCAAGCCGGTCGAGGATGCAATCAAGGGCATCTCCGGTGTCGATCAGATCTTCGGCACCGCCGGCGATGGCTACGCGCAGATCATCACGCTCTTCCTGTTCGAGAAGGATCCGCAGGTTGGGACGCAGGACATTCGCGACGCAATCTCCGGTATTCGCGCGGATCTGCCCGTCGAGATGAAGGAGCCGATTCTCCAGCGCTTCGATCCGGCGGACATCCCGATCGTGTCGATCACGATGAACTCGCAGACGATGACGCCGGCGCAGCTGACCCGACTCGCCGATCCTGGGATCACCAGCAAGCTGAAGGGAATTCCGGGCGTCGCCCAGGTGCGAGTCGTCGGCGGCGTGAAGCGCGAGATGACAATTCAGCTCAAGCCGGAAGCGTTGCAGGCCGCCGGTGTCAGCGTCGGTGAAGTCGTTGGCGCGTTGCAGGCGCAGAACCTCGCGGTGCCGGTGGGCAGTGTGAACGGAGATCTGCAGGAGCGTGCGATCCGACTGCAGGGCCGCCTCGAAGGTCCGCAGGATTTCGAGAACCTCGTCGTCACCGAGCGCAACGGTCAGATCATCCGACTCGGACAGGTCGCTAACGCGATCGATGGAACTCAGGAACAGCGCTCGATTGCGCTCTACAACGGCGTCGAAGGTATCGGCATCGACGTCGTCAAATCGAAGGGCTACAGTACCACCGACGTCAGCAACAAGATTCGGGCACAAGTCGCGGACCTCCAGAAAACGCTGCCGCCGGGTGTGAAGATGGACATCGTGCGTGACGCCGGTAAGCGAGTCCAGGACTCGGTGCGCAACGTCGAAGAGGCGCTGCTCGAGGGCGCTTTGCTGACGGTGCTCGTCGTCTTCGTCTTCCTCAACTCGTGGAGATCGACGGTCATCACGGGTCTGGCACTGCCGGTGTCGGTGATGGCGTCGTTCATCGCCGTCTGGGCATTCGGCTTCACGCTCAACACAATGTCGCTGCTCGGCCTCTCGCTCGCGATCGGTATTCTGATCGACGACGCGATCGTGGTGCGCGAGAACATCGTACGACATATCGAGATGGGCAAAGACCACGTCACCGCCTCGCACGAAGGCACTGACGAGATCGGTCTCGCGGTGGCGGCGACGACGTTCTCGATCGTGGCGGTCTTCGTGCCGATCGCGTTCATGTACGGCGTGGCAGGGCAGTGGTTCAAACCCTTTGCGCTCACCATCGCGTCTTCGGTGCTCGTGTCGCTGTTCGTTTCGTTCTCACTCGACCCGATGCTCTCGGCGTACTGGCCGGATCCGCAGGTCGAAGCACACGAGCGGCGTAATCCTATCGCGCGCACCCTCGACCGCTTCAACGCCTGGTTCAACCGAATGGCCGAGAAGTACAAAGGCCTCGTCGCGTGGGCGCTGGACCACCGCGTGGCAATGGTGCTCATTGCGACTGCCTCGTTCGTCGGCGCGCTGGCACTGCCGGCGCTCGGCCTGGTCGGGGCCAGCTTCTTCGGCACCGAGGATCAATCCGAGGTCATCATCGCGCTCGAGACTCCGCCCGGCTCGAATCTCAACTACACCCAGATCAAGGCTGAGGAAGCGGCGCGGATCGCGCGATCGCACAAGGATATCGTCCGCTTTACTTACACCACGACTGGTGGGCAGACCGGCGACGTCAACGTCGGGCAGGTCTACGTGCGACTCGTTCCGAAAGCTGATCGCAAAATCGGCGCGGAAGATTTCGGCCGACAGCTCCGTAAAGAAGTCGGGCAAATCGGCGGCGCGCAGATGTCGGTCTTCACCAATACCTTTGGCGGCGATCAGAAGCAGATTCAGATTCAGCTGCGCGGCGGGACCATCAAGTCGATGACTCCAGCAGCGGAGCTGATCGCCGACCAGCTGCGCAACATCAAAGGCGTAGTGGATATCGGCTTGTCCACCAAAGGCCAAAAGCCTGAACTGAGCGTCGATATCAATCGTGGCCTCGCCGGTTCGCTCGGAGTGACAGTCGCGCAAGTCGCTCAATCGTTGCGTCCAGCGTTCGCAGGCATCAAGGCGGGCGATTGGGTCGATCCGAGCGACGAGACTCGTGAAGTGAACGTGAGACTCGCACCGGAAGCCAGACAGCGCGCGTCCGATCTCGAGCAGCTTCCAATCGTGGTGATGGGCCCGAACGGCAGGCCGGAGACATTGCCACTCGGTCAGATAGCAACGGTCACCCAGTCGCTCGGCCCCGCACAAGTCAGCCATCTGGATTCCGATCCCGTGGTGACAGTGCAGGCGAACACATCAGGACGTCCGCTGACGGAAGTCATGCGTGACATCACTGCCAAGATCGCGAAGATCACGCTGCCTCCAGGTGTGCGTATCACCCAAGGTGGTGAAGCAAAGGATCAGGCCGAGGTCTTCGGGCGCATCTTCTCCGCGCTCGGCATCGCGGTGATGCTGATGTATCTGATCCTGGTGATGCAGTTCGGCTCGTTCCTCGAGCCGTTGGCGATCATGGCGTCATTGCCGCTGTCGCTGATCGGCGTGATGCTGGCGCTGATGTTCACCAACACCACGATCAACATCATGAGTCTGATCGGAGTGATTCTGTTGATGGGGATCGTCGCCAAGAACGCGATTCTGCTCATCGACTTTGCGAAGTGGGCTCGTGAGAAGGAAGGTGTGACCCGACGCGAGGCGTTGATTCAGGCGGGCGCGATTCGTCTGCGTCCGATTCTGATGACGACGCTGGCGCTGATCGCCGGTATGATTCCGGTTGCGCTCGGCGTCGGCGAAGGCGCCGAGTTCCGTGCGCCACTCGGTCGAGCGGTGATCGGCGGCGTCATCACCTCGACCCTACTGACCCTCGTCGTGATCCCGACGTTCTACGAGATCCTCGACGAGTGGAGAGAGTGGGTGTTCAGAAGGTTTGGAGTGTACAAGCCGCGGACTGCCGAGCACCCGATTCCGCGCGGCGTCCACCCGGCGCCGGCGGGCGAGAGGATCGAGAAGCTGGCATAGCGGTAGGCGAGAGGCGGGAAGGCGAGAGGCGGCAAGAAAAAACCTCCGCGGTTCTAATCGCGGAGGTTTTTCGCATCTGACCCCTCGGATCAATATTCGGCGAAGGCGTTGTCGGGGTAGCAGAACAACCATCGCTCGCCATCTTCGCCGGACGCGATTACCGGATGACCGGTCGCATGCGCATGCTTGCTGGCGTGCTTGTTCGGTGAGCTGTCACAGCAACGTGTTCCCCCGCATTGCTGGCACGTGCGCAAGTGAACCCACCGCGCGCCAATCTTGGCGCAGTCCTCGCACTCTTTGCGTTTCGGGTGCTTGACGTCGTCGATGGCTTCGATATGCTCGCACGCGCCGGCTGTAGACATGTCCGGTCCGTGAGATCAGGCGGTGAGATTGGGCGGCTGAGGCGGCCTGACGGCGCTAGTGAAAGTCATGTCCGGATCGAACGCCGCTTCGACATCGGTGAATGGAACCTGAGCCTGGGCATTCTTCTCCGACCACTGCAGCGCGAAGTCGGCGACTTCCTCCCAGCCCTTTTCGCCGACGATAAAGTGATCGCGGTTCGGAAATTCTCTGTAGTCAGTGACCGCCGTCGAGCCCTGATATTTCTTGACGTTGGCCCTGTTGATCGAAGGTGGAACGAGGTGGTCGGCGCTGCCGGCGATGAAAAGCAAAGGAGCGCGTTTGTCGTTGTGGTAGTTCACCTTCGAAGACGCGTTGGGATTTAGCAGCGCGAGGGCTCCTTCCCATAGAACGTGCGCGGGTCCCGGCACCGCCAGATTTTCGTAGACTCGCTTCGCTTCTTCGTCGCTCAGCGAGTTCGTAAATGCGTAGTGGAATTTTTCCGGACTCAGCTCGACGACTGAATTGAAGGTGAACGGATTGCCGAGTATCTGAATCGTGGAGCGAAGGGTAGAGAGCGGAAGGACTGGAACGCCCGCGCTCTGCGCGGAATCGATTGCCACTCCCGCGGCACCAAGTCCGCGATCGAGCAGGAGCTGCACGATGAGCCCGCCGAACGAATGGCCCATCAGGATCGGCGGTCTCTCCATCACGCGAATGATTCGCTCGTAGTGGTCGACGATCTTCTTGATGGTCAGACCTTTGAGCACTTCCGGATGGTGGCGTACTGCTTCGACATCACTGGATAGACCTGGCCACGGTGGTGCGATGACGTTGTAGCCTGCTCGTTGGTAGCGGTCGATCCAACCCTTCCAGCTTTTTGGAGTCAGCCAAAGACCGTGAATCAACACGATCGTCGGCTTGGGGTGTGTGATGTCGTCAGCCCTCATAGGACGCTCCTGCAAAGGTGTGTATCCATGATTTCCAGAATAGGTACCGTGCCTGTCAAGGAAACAAGTGGCTTTGTTACAGAGACCTCATCTGCAACGCCAGCTCGATGGACAAGGTGAATTTGCTGCTTATGCCGTGCCGCCAGTTGGCCCGAACCTCTCGGTCTTCACCAGCGCCGGCTGATGGCCAAGCTCGACAAGTGTTGCGGAGACTGATTCGACGAGCGGGGTGGGACCGCAGACGAAGATTCGCGGCTTTTCCGAAGCGGGCCACGCGACTTCGTCCAGCATCATGCGATCGATTCGCCGTCGAAATCCTTTCCAGTCGTCGGGCTGCTGGCGGGTCAGGGTCTGAACGACCTGGAGAGTGTCGTCGTTGCCCGCGAGCCGCGCCAGCTCGTCGCGGTAGATGATTTCCTCCCAGCTGCGCGACGAGTAAAGCAGCCGTGCCGGTATTTGCTGGTGGGCTGCACGATCGCGTGCTCTGAGGGCGATCTCGCGGTGTCTCAGCATTGCCATCAACGGTACGATGCCCGATCCCCCGCCGATCAATAACAGCGGACCACCGACTGAGACGTCCCACACGAAGTAGCCACCGATCGGTCCGCGGATCTCGAGCTGATCGCCCTGGCGGAGCTCCTCGGTGAGGTACGGCGAAACCTCGCCCTCCTCGAGTCGCTCGACCGTGAGTGCGAGTCGCTTGTCTTCCGGCGGCGACGCGATCGAGTAGCTGCGCTCGGTTTGATAGCCGTCCTCGGCAGTGAGACGAACGTCGACGTGTTGTCCCGGGCGGTGACCCGGCCACCGGTCTACGTCAAGCAACACCGTTCGAGTGCGTGGAGTCTCCGGAATTACTTCGACCACCTTGCCGAGTCGCCACTCGATTCGCGGTGGAACGGGTACGGTCACTCGTCGCCCGCGTAGCGCTGTTCGCGCCAGGGATCTCCGTAAATGTGATAGCCGGCATCTTCCCAGAAGCCGGGCACGTTCTCGTTCATCATGCGCAGCTCACGCACCCACTTCGCACTCTTCCAGAAGTAGAGATGCGGAACGAGGAGTCGCGCCGGTCCGCCATGCTCTGGATGGAGCGGCGCTCCTTCGTAGATGAATGCGATCCACGCTTTCCCGCTCGTGAGATCCGCGAGCGGAACGTTGGTCGTATAACCACCGTCGCATTTCGCCATCACGTAAGGAGCCGGTTCCACTCCTTGCTTTGCTGCCGCCTCGACCAGCGTGTCGATTGCAACGCCTTCCCAGTTGGTGCCGAACTTCGACCACTTGGTGACGCAGTGGATGTCAGTCGTGATTTTATCGCGCGGCAGTTTCTGGAACTCGTCCCACGTCCAGCGCGCTGATTTCCCGTCAGTGCTGGCGAGGGTGAAATCCCATTTATCGAGCGGACTGCGCGGCGTTGGACCCGCCGAGAGAACTGGGAAGTCGCGGGTCTCGTACTGGCCTGGTGGCAGGCGGGACGCCTTGTCGCCGCTGGGGCGGCGGCCACGAAATCCGCGAGAAATTGGAGGCATTCGTCTGCTCGCTCAGGTGACGCTTATCAGCATGATACTACAACCTGCGCCGCGTCGCTTTTCGCTTGCGCGTTTCCATTTCCAGCGGGAGCCCGAGAAAGGCTGCGAATCGCTCGGCTTGCTCCTCAGCTCCATCCAACTCGGCGCGGGTCAATCGAGTCAGCGGTTCGAGCTCGACGTTGGCTGCTCCTTTCCTGATCTCGCCTTTCCATCGACCAACGATCTGACCGTTGATGAGAACGACGTAGCTGCCAAGAAAGCTGAACGTCTCGCCGACTCGTTCCGGCTTCACTCTCCGTTGCGCTGCACTGCGATCGGCGTAGCTCACGAGGTATTCATCGTAGGCAGGAATCAAACTCGTGACGCCTTTTTCTGTGGCTGCTGTTCCGGTGACGAACCAATAGGTCCGGCCGCCAAAAACCTCACTCTGCACGTTCTCCACGGAGTTAACAGCCGTTCTCGCGTCAGCTTTAGTCAGCCCCGACCACCACGAAAAATCGCTTTCAGTCGCGGGGCCGCGCGTTGCGAAATATCTCGTGGCCAGATTGTGAAGCGCGACATCGCGCATGAGGTACTTCGTTGGCGGCACGCACTCATCAACGAGCCTGTATGTGAACTGCCTGCCACGTCGAGCGCCGCTGCAAATGAGCCCATCGAGCTCGGCGTGCATCATGAGATGCGCAAGCCGCTGCGTACCGTCAGACCTCACTCCGGCGTTCGTCAGCTGGGCTGCGAGCTCCGTACGTGTGAGATGGTTTCCGCCGCGCAGCATCTCTGTCAGCACGTTACGCGTCTGGCGACGAACGCTGGCGTCGATCTCCAGCTTTCGATCGTAAGACGCCATGGCGGCTCTGATTCGGGGTGCGCTGAGCTCGAGCATCCAGCGAAGATCAGTGGCAGCGACGAAATGCCACGTCGGGCGAAGGATGTGCGTGCGAACAATCCTGCCTTCGCTTATTTCACGCTCGACATCGTCGTCGGTTGCACCCGGCGTACGCTGCGCGATCGCCCACTTCGCCCCCGCATAATCCTGCGCCTGGACTGCGGCGAGCAGGCTAACGACTTCGCCTGCTGTCTTCAGCGACGGCGTTGTTAGATGCTGGTTGGCCAAACGTAGGGCGCACATCCTTGCCGCGTCGTGCCCCGAGTGAACGCGTCGCTGTGAATGCGTGGCCTTTCTCACGGCGCGATCACCATCGACAAACTCATCGCGAGCGACGAATTCCCATTCGCATGACAGCGAGCGACGCTTTGCTCACCACCGGACAGCCAGCGATAAGGGCCGGTGACCATTTGACCGACGACAGAAGGTCGAGCGCGCGGCGCTTGTAGGCAGCGTCTCTGGTTCCCGCGACGTCGAAGTACGTGGAGTCCATCGAACCATCCGCGAGAATGACAGCGGCAGCAACGACCGGGATTCCGGGGGCAGCGTCTTCGGGTCCACGCGGCGAATGATAGGTACCTGGCTGCCCTGGCCACTTGGCGATGGGCCAGTCCTGCGGTTTAACCTGAACGAAGACACTGTCTCGTACGCGCTCACAACGGTACTCGGTCGAATCAGCATGGAGCGCCGCGGCTGTTGCCAGGTCCTGATCGGAGACCGCCGATAGTCTTTCAATCGCGTGTTCCAGTGATGCTGCGAAGGCTGCTGTCTCCGGCACACTGGCAAAGATTGTCTGCTCGTCTCCAATGCTGTCAGCGAGAGTAATTGCAAATCCTGCCGTGTCGGCTCCTTTGACGGCTGGTTGCAATGCAAGCGTATTTTCGAACTGGAACGGTCGTTGAGCCCCGAGCGCTATTCCGACACGCACGGACTCAATCCAGCGCGCCAACAACGACGGATCCATATCCGCCCCTGCCAATGCCTTGGATCCGCTGGCGAGAACTATTCTGACTCGCCGGGCCGATGATACTTCTGTCCTTAACTGAGCGGATCCAGCTTGGCTGGAGTCGGCAGCCCGCCACACCAGCGGCTGTTGTGCCAACGCTGCGCTTTGATAAGTGCCGAGCGTGACTAGAAAGAGAACCAGACTTTGGATTGTGTTCTTGCTCGTCATCCCGAAGCTTCCTGCACTCGTGTTGCACTCCTGGCCGTCGTGATCAACGCGACCGCGCAAATAACAATCACTGCTGCAACCGCCGTGCGCATCGACAGTCTCTCACTGGCAATCGCCCAGCCGAGTATCACCGCCACTACTGGATTCACGTAAGCGTATGTGCCCAGCCGCGCCGGCGAAACTTTGTCGAGCAGCCAGATATACGAAGTGAAACCGAGCAATGAGCCGAATGTGATCAGATAGAGCAGTCCGATCTCCGACGCATGCGATACGTGATGCAGGTCAAAGTGCGACAACTCGCCGCTCAATGCTCCCGCGATCAGCATCAAGGTCCCGCCGCCTAACATCTCCATTCCGGTCGTCAACAGTCCCGATTGCGGCAGGTCAGCGTCGCGCGAGAAGAAGGAGCCAATTGCCCACGACAACGATCCGAGAATCAATACCACCGCTCCAATTGGGCGCACATCACCGTGTCCCCCGATGTTGCCCGGGCCCACGAGCACGACGATGCCGATGAAGCCGATGATCAAACCGATCAACACTGCGCCGTGTGGACGACGTCGCGGCGGTCTCACCCATTCGATGATCACCAGCCAGAACGGGAGAATCGACACCAGCAACGCGGTGAGTCCCGACGGCACGAACTGCTCGGCCCATACGACAGCGCCATTCCCGCCGAGCAACAGCAAGCCGCCGGCAATGGTGGCGTTCCTCCAATGGCGCATGGTCGGACGCGGGGCGCCGCGATAGCGCGCCCACGCAAACAGCAACGCGCCGGAAACGACAAAACGAATTCCGCCCATAATGAATGGCGGGATCGTCTCTACGGCGTATCGAATCGCAAGGTAAGTCGAGCCCCAGATCACATAGATCGAAGCGAACGCAGCGAGAATTTGGGTGCGCGAGGCGGGAGCGTGGCCGTCAGTCAAACGATCGCTCACTCCGGTCGCGCTTCTTGCTCGAATGGCGTCGCTTTTCGTCGAGCCTCGCTTCCTTCGATGCCTTCGTTGGCTTTGTCGGCTTCCGCTTCAGCGGCACAATCAGCGATCGCGCAATCAGCTCGGCGAGGCGCTCCTCGGCGATCTCCCGGTTTCTCGTTTGACTGCGCATATCACTCGCAACAACACGGACACTTCCATCGCCGGTCAGGCGTGACGACAGCTTTTGCTGCAGACGTTCGCGCTGCTCGTCGCTGAGCGCGCGCGAGGTGGCGATGTTCCAGAAGATCTCCACGCGCGACGACGTTTTGTTCACGTGCTGACCACCCGCGCCGGAAGACCGCGACACGCGCACGTCGAGCTCGTGCCGCGGAATCGACAGCGATCCGTTGACGTACAGGGAGTTGTCGTCAGCCACGATGCGACCTCAGCGCCAACGAAAGAGCTTCAGCGCGGCGAAGAACGTCACCACGCCCCATACTATGATCACCGTCAGCTGCGGCGTGATCGCGGGCAGCGTCGCTCCTTCGAGCATGTTGAGTCGCAAGGCATCGTTTACCGCCGTCAGCGGGAGCGCTCTGATGAATGGCTGCACGACCTTGGGGAAATTCGCGGCGGAGAAAAACACACCGGAGAAAATCCACATCGGCAGCATGATGAAGTTCATGATGCCGGAAACGGCCTCTGTTGTTTTAGCGCGTGAAGCACTCAGTAAGCCGAGCCCACCGAACGACAGCGCGCCGAGCAGACAAATCAGAAGCAGTGTCGCCAGCGAGCCACGCAGAGGGACGCCGAATGCCCAGTGGCCGAAGCCAAGCAGCGTGACGACCTCGAGAATCAGGAAGAACAGCCGCGACAACAGGAAAGACGCGAGATACTGCGCGCGCGACATCGGCGTGGCCATCAATCGTTTGAGCAGTTTCTTGCTGCGTGCCGTCACAATGGCGAAGCCAAGTCCCCAGATGCTCGAGCCCATCAGATTCATGCCGAGCAATCCTGGAATGAGGAAATCGATATAGCGCGAGCCCGGCTCGGTGACGAAGGTGTCCGTCGATCGCACTGGATTGACCTGGCCGGCGCCAACCTGGATTGCGCGATCGACGATCACGCGCGCGTTGGCAGCGTCGCCTCTGCTCTTGTCGTAGATGTAACCGACGCTGTCCGCGCGCGACGTGGGCACGACGAGCAATGCGATCTTGCCCGTGCGCAGCGCCTTTGCGCCGGCGCTATCGGCAAAGGAGTCGACGACCAGTGTCGAATCTTTCGCCAGAGACTGCAAAAATGTCGGGCTATTCGGTGCCGTGACGACACCGACCGCCAGCTTGTCCGGACCCCGCTGCCTGAACGCGATTCCCAATCCCGCTGCGAGCAGGATCGGGAATATGAAGGTCCAGAAAACGGCCTCCGGCTCACGAATAAACTCGCGGAAACGGACGAGTGTCAGCTGCACCAGCGAGCTGCGTCCGAAGCCACGCTCAGCTCGCGACAGGGTTCGTGCGGCATCACTCATCGCGCAGATGCCTCCCCGTCATGGCGACGAACACGTCTTCGAGCGTCGCGGTGGTCTGGCGCGGCTCCGGCGGCGGCAGATGCGAAACGTCGATGGATTCCATCAGCTCCTGGGGCGTACCGAGCGCGATGACGTGGCCGTGATCCACGATTGCCACCCGATCGCAAAGACGCTCGGCTTCTTCCATGTAATGCGTAGTGAGCAGAATGGTGCGGCCTTCCGACTGGAAGCGGGATATCAAATCCCACAACTGCCGACGCGATTGTGGATCGAGACCGGTGGTAGGCTCGTCGAGAAAAATCAGCTGCGGATTGCCGATCAGCGCGCACGCGACCGCCAGTCGCTGCTTCTGCCCGCCCGACAACGTGCCGACGCGCGACGATCTCTTCTCGCCGAGCTCGACTTCGTCGATGACCTCGTTGATGTCGCGTGCGTTGCGATAGAAGCTCTGAAAGAGCGTCAGCGTCTCATCGACAGTGAGCTTCTCCGCGAGCTGAGTGTCCTGGAGCTGAATACCCAGCAGCTCGCGGAGTTGATCGGCATCGGTTTCCCAGCGCTTGCCGAGCACTTCGACAGTTCCGGAATCTGCGGTGAGAAGTCCTTCGCAGATCTCGATGGTGGTCGTTTTCCCTGCGCCGTTGGGCCCGAGCAGTCCGAAGCACTCGCCGGCTGCGACTCGAAGATCGAGGCCATCGACGGCGACTACATCGCCGTATGCTTTGCGCAGTCCCTGAACGCGAAGAGCGTCGTGATTTTCCGAAACTGTCACCATAAATCGACGCGGGTTGTCACGGCTGGAGGTCACTCGCGCGCCGAGGAAGGGTGAAACCCCATCTAACCTCTTCGCGTACAATGATCTAGCGTTGGCTCCGGCAGAGGCATTGTCTGTGCGAACGCTAGCAGGAAACCAGAGGGGAGAAACTATGCTGTCGAAGGCCGTGATTCTACTGAGCACTGCTTGTCTTTTTGCGTCCGCTTCGGCCGCGGTCGCGCAAGTTGTACCGGTATACAGTGCCCCCTCCCGATTCGCGGTTGGGGCGGACTTCGCGATCTCACAGCCGAAAGGCGAGTTCGCGACCGCAGGTATTCCGACGGGTTATGGATTCGATTTCACCGGTCTGTTGAACATCGACCCGCAAGGATGGATTGCGCTTCGCGCCGACGGCGGCAGTGTCCAGTACGGCCATGAAGGAGGCTTCATTGGCTACTACGGTGGCATTCCGCTCGATCTCACCACCGACAATAAATTCGCCTTCGGCTCGCTCGGTCTGCAGCTCCAGTTTCCCGATGGGCCAATTCGCCCCTATGCGAGCGGCTCATATGCGCTGGTGCGCTTCTACACTCAGTCGTGCATATCGGCCGAAGACAACTCGATCCAGGATCAGTGTAATACCAACCATGGTGACTGGGCCGGTGCCGGAGTTTTCGGCGGCGGATTCCTTGTCCCAATCGGCACGTCGTTCTCGATCAATCTCGGTGCGCGCTACCACTACGGCGCTAAGGCGACGTACCTGAAGAAGGGCGACATCGTCGACAACCCCGATGGCAGCATCACGATGAACGTGCGCAGCAGCAAAACCGATCTCGTCTTGTGGCAGATCGGCATCCACTACGCGATTCCCCAGTCAACAGGCAGGTAGTATGCTCGTGCTCGCCCTCGCTGTCTTTGCGCAGTCGCAGATCTCGATAACGATCGGCAATCAGAAGAAAGACAGCGTCGACAAGGCGAAACGAGATTCGATCGCCTACGCGCGTGAGCTGAGACGGGATTCGTTGCGAGGGCGCGAACAGCGGCGCGATTCGCTGCAGCGCATTGCGCGGATTGCCCGGCAGCTGCCGATAACGCCAAAAGTCCTGGCCAATGCATTCAAGGACCCTGGCGCCCGCGATCTGCTGCAGCGCGCGAGAACCGCGCGACTGATCCAGGATTCCACTCTCACCGGTTACGAGTCGAACGGTTACGAGCGAATGTCGGTTGGGATGGGCTTCAGGAAAATCGGGCGTGACAGGCTGCTGCTTCGCGGTGAGCGGGCGTCGCACGTGGTGTGGCAGCGCGGCAAAGGCGCAATTGTCGATGTAACGGGACAACGCGCTGTGTTTCCGATGATCGAAGGGATCAATGACGGTGATCCCGATCTGAACATGAGCGGCGAGATGGCCGACATCCCATACGCACCGGGCCGCGAGACGCTTTGGATCGGCGGTGGTCTCGCCAGGGCGAGAATCGATGAAAATGAAATGATCCATCCACTCGCCGAAGGTGCAGAGGCTTACTACACCTACGAGACTGGCGACTCGGTTGCCTTCCAGCTTCCGGGTGGAAAGCGGATCGAGCTGCGCGAGCTGAGAGTGCGACCGCGCCAGCCAAAATGGAATGTCGGCGTCGGCTCTCTCTGGTTCGACATGGCGAGCGCGCATCTCGTGCGCGCAGTGTATCGCATGGCGCAGGAGATGGACATCATGGCTGTCGCGAAGGAGGAATCGCAGGACGAGCACGACCCCGACGATGACATACCAGGCTGGCTGAAGCCCATCATGACCCCGATGAAAGCCAACGTCAGCGCTGTCACCGTCGAATACGGGTTGCACGAAGGACAGTTCTGGCTGCCACGCGCGCAGACCATTGAGGGCGAGGCACAGGTCAGCTTCATGCGCATCCCCTTCAAGCTCGAGCAGCGCTACACGTATTCGAGTGTCAACGGCGACGAGCCAATGACGCCGGTGATGATTGCGGTTGCTGACACGGCGACGGATTCACTTTCACGCGCAGCGCGTCGTGAACGACATCGCGACGAGTGCAAGTCGGGCAGTGAGCGGGTGCGGGTGCACGATCGCACCGAGGAGAATCTGCAGATCATGGTCAGAGTTCCCTGCGATACCGTCGCTCTTGCCCATTCGAGCGCGCTACCGAAGTCGATCTACGACGAGGGCGAAGCGGTTTTTGGCTCCAGCGAACGTGATGCCCTGGTAGCGGAAGCGTTGACGCTGGGAGCTCAGCCCGGCTTCTCGCCGCTGCCGGCGAACGTTTCCTACGGTCTGCCGTGGACGCGCTTCAACCGTATCGAGGGATTGTCGAGTGGCGTCGCGGTCGACAAGGTGCTCGGCGAAGGCTATTCGGCGCATACGACGTTCCGTATTGGTGTGGCCGATTGGTCGCCAAATGCCGAAGCGTCGATCGATCGGACCGACGGCCGGCGGAAGATCGGCGTTGGCGTTTATCGCAGGCTAGTTGCCGCCAACGACTGGGGAGATCCGCTTGGATTCAGCAGCTCGCTATCGGCACTGTTTTTCGGTCGCGACGAGGGATTCTATTATCGCACGTGGGGGGCGGAGCTGACCGGTGAAGGCGGTCCACTGTTCACGACGTGGCGATTGTTTGGCGAACAGCAGTTCGACGCGACGGTTCACACCGACTTTTCACTCGCGCATCCCGGCGGCGTGAAGGATCCGCTGACGAATATCGATGCAGTGAACGGAAACGTTGTTGGGTTGGCTGTGATGCATCACTCGTCGTTCGGACTCGATCCACACGGATTCCGTGCGCTGACGGATTTAAAGCTCGAGGGCGCGACTGGCACTTTCGATTATTCGCGCGGGCTGTTGCAAACGACGCTTTCGCACGGGCTCGGGCCGATCGATGCCGCGCTAACCCTCGGTGGCGGAACGTCGGGCGGCCATCTGCCGATCCAGAGGAATTTCTTCATTGGCGGTGTGGGAACCGTGCGCGGCCAGCGCGCGGGTGCAGCGATTGGTGATTCGTTCTGGACGACGAGTCTCGAGCTCGGATCCAGCAATGTCGGATTCCGTCCGATCGTTTTCGGAGATCTCGGTTGGGCAGGATCACGTGAAGACTTCTCGCATCCGGGCAGACCGCTGAGCGGTGCCGGAGTCGGCGCGTCGTTCATGGACGGTCTCATTCGCTTCGACGTCGCCAAGGGCATTTATCCGGAGAAATCCGTGCGCGCGAATCTCTACGTCGAGGCGCGCTTCTAGGAGCGAGGACTGTTGCCATCGCGGCTTGGGTCGAGGCGAGGGGCATTCCCTGAAAAAAACTCGACCCGCTACGGTGGTGCAGCCGTATGGGTGGCGCTCTGGATGGGCGGGTCTGCGGATTTGTTCAGGGAACGCCCCTCGCCTCTCCGGTCACGATGCTTAACTGTCCCGGCCATAAGCGCGGCTCTCCAGTTGCTGCGCACGGACTGCGAGGGCGCGCCATTGGCGCGCACGACGCTCACTCGGTCGTGCTGTGATGACAGAGGGAAGGAGGCGAGGTGGAGGGTTTGCGGAGGTCGCGCAGCCGCGCCTCAACTCCGAATCCGACTACAAGGTGTTCGCTGAGGGAGCGCGGCGAGAAGCTCCGCAAACCCTCCACCTCACCGACTGACCGCGCGACGATCCAGAACGACCGGGTCCGCAGTCGCTAACGCGCTGAGGTGACGCGAGATTCGACGTCGTGCGCGGCGGGAGGGGAGAGGAGCGCGAGGACTTCGCGCTTTTTCAAATTGAACTGCTGTCCCGTTCCCACGATTCCAACGCGCAGTGCGCTGATGGTGAGCTCGGGGCCTTTGGTGACATCGCTGGCGTTGTTGAAGCGCACGCTGCTGCCGTCGACGAAAGTCACACCGCCCTTGCCGACCACCGTGCCAATCTCGCGCCTCACGATCAGCGCGGTGTCCTCGTCGATGCCGAGCCCCATCAGTGCCGGAAACTCGGCGATCGCAACGAAAAGACGATAGAGCCTTCGGCGCTGGGTGAAATGCGTGTCGATAAGGGTGTGGTGACCGAGTAAGCCGAGTCCGGGACCGATGTACTGCTCGACGAGCTTTCCTTCATCGTCGACTTCGTTGCCCGCCAGCGTCGTCTTGGTTAGCGCCGCAGCGCCCGCGCTCGTGCCGCAGATGATGGCGCCGTCGAGATACGCGTCGCGGATGGCTTCCTCGAGCGGGGTCCCACTCAGGCAAGACACCAGCTTCACCTGATCGCCTCCGCCCAGGAAAATCCCTTTCGCCTTGCGCACCTTGGCGAGTATCTGAGGATCGGCCGCGTGCTCGCGTGAATCGACGATTGGAATCGACGCGTTCGTCGCGCCAGCCTGCGCCAGGTCGGCGAGCCACATGTCGCGCGCGACCTGGACCTGGCTCGATGCCGTCGTGAACCCGATGATCGGAGCGCCGTCTCGCGCGCCCGTCATCTCGATGAACGCAGCGAGTGCAGAGCCGGTCGCGGTCGTGCCGCCCCCGATGAGTATGAGCGATCCCTTCGCGTCGCGCAGGCGGCGACGTGACCGACCGTTGGAAGTGGGTTCGGTAATCAGCGTCCTCCAGCGCGCTCATCGGATGATGAGCGGCGCGCCGATCCATCTCCAGGCTGCGCGGTGACTGGCTCGAATTCGTTGAGTGTGAATGCGGCCAGGCTTGCCGCGACTTGCGCCGCCACCGGCGCCTGGTCGTGCAGCCAACCGCCTTCCACAACACTGTCAAACTGCTCGATCATGATGCGGCGACCGTCGACACTAGCCGATGCACGAGCGACTTTCTTGTCCCGGCTGGTGATGTCCTCGTCGGCGGAGAAGATCGCGACACGGCAGCCAGCATCCCGAACGAGATCCTGAATCTCCCAGTTCTTCGCCGGTACGATCACCACACCATCCTCGGGTACTGCGTCGGCCAGCACCGACACCAGTCGATCGGCGCGCCGTCGCACCCGATAACGCTCGGAGACATCGGTGAGGTCGGAATCGAGAATGATGCCGATGTCAGCGCGCGAGTAAGGCAGACCCTGTTGCAGTATGTAAGCGGGCGAAACATCGACAATGAGATCGCGGCTGCCAAAACCAAGTCGAACGAGCTCATTTCTGGTCTCGTCGCGATAACTACCGCCCGTGATACCGCACAGGACGTGCTGAATCAGCGGCGGAGTCTTGGGTGTTCTCGATAGGGCCTCCAACTCTGCCACGGCGTGATCAACGCTTTTTAGCGTACCAGCGAAGGCTGCCTGCACAATCTCCAGCGCCAGCGCGGCCGCGCGCATTCCCACCGCTTCGTGCTCGTGCTCGAAGATAAGCGTGTACTCCCCCACGCTGTCGCCGCCGCGCGTGCGTCCGTAGCCGACATCGTACCCGATCATACTCTGGAGCTCGAGCGCGACGTGCTCGACGATATGCGCGCAGTACGTTCCACGCTTCAGGCGAATGATGAATCCACCGGGCTCGCCGATGCTGCAGCGATGGTCGCGCAGGCCTGGCATCGCCGCGACCAGCGACTGGGTGAAGCCGGGAACGTCGGCCGAGGAGATGTTCTCGTACGCTCCGATGTTGAGATCCATTCGCGTGATCGGCATCCGCGACCAGTAGTTCGCGCCACGGGTCGCGTGGAGCGTCGTCATCCTGATTTCGGATTTTGGATCTGGAAAGCGATCTCCGTTCACTAGCGCGCGCCGTCAGGGGAATACTTGCGCACGCATTCGATCGTGCCTTTCACGTCGTCGGCGAGGATGACGGCGAGGTCGTTGTCTTTCATCTGCGCGAGAGCGCGCTGGGTCGCCTCGACCTCGGAGTAGATCACCTCGTACTGATTCTCGCCCAGTCCACCTTCCATCAGGCCGTCGACGATCAGCTCGGCAATGGCGCCTTTCGCTCGACCACGGGTGTGGTGGTCTTCCTTGACGATGACATAGTCGAGATGTGCGACCAGCCGGCCGACGTTACGCAGGTCTTCATCTCGGCGATCTCCCGGTGCTGTGACAACGGCAATGCGACGGGTAGCGTCGATCGATTGTACGAACTCCATCAAGCCCCTGATAGCGGCGGCATTGTGCGCATAGTCCACCAGCACACGACCGTTCTGCACACGCAGCAAGTTGAGCCGGCCGGGCGTGAGCGATGGTGACGGGAAGAACGACAACAGTCCCGCACGAATGTCGTCGTAGCGCATGCCCTGTACGTAAGCAGTCGCAATCGCGGCAAGAATGTTCTGCTGCTGGAACTTCGCTGCCCCGCCGAGCATCAGCGGCACCTCGCGCACCGGCGCGATGGGGATACGAAGCCGTCCGCGTCGAATGACGAAGGTGTCGTTCTCGATGCGCGCGCCAATGCCATTGCGTGAGAGGTGATTCTCGAACTCTTCGCTCTCGCCCTCGGGCCTGGTGGAGAAGAGAACGAGATCGCCGGGCGTACGATCCTTCATCGCGTAGACTAGTGGATCGTCGGCGTTGAGAACGGCGTGTCCCTCGCGTTTCACGACCGCGGCGACGACGCCCTTCACGTCCGCCAATTGCTCGACGGTGTTGATGCCGCGCAGGCCGAGATGATCGGCGCTGACATTGAGCACCACGCCGACGTCGACTTCATCGAAGCCGAGTCCGGAGCGGAGCAAGCCGCCGCGCGCAGTCTCGAGTACTGCAATGTCGACGGTGGGATTCGACAGAATGATGTTGGCTGAGAACGGACCAGTCATGTCGCCTTCCATGACCAGTCTGTTCTGCAGATACGTTCCGTCGGTGGTGGTAAAGCCGACGACATTCTCGCCGAGTCGGAAAAGGTGGGCGATCAGGCGAACTGTCGTCGTCTTGCCGTTGGTACCGGTGACCGCGATGACAGGAATCGTCGCCTTGGTGCCGGGCGGATACAGCATGTCGACGATCGGCGCGCCGACGTTTCGCGGCGTGCCCTCGGTCGGATGCGTGTGCATCCTGATCCCGGGGCCGGCGTTGACTTCGATAATCACTGCCCCGTTCTCGCGGAAAGGAACCGAGATATCCGGCGTCAGCACATCGATGCCTGCGATGTCGAGGCCGATGATGCCCGCCGCCATCTCACAGGCGGTGATGTTGTCCGGATGCATTTCGTCGGTTCGATCGACCGAAGTGCCTCCCGTCGACAGGTTGGCGGTTCCGCGCAAAAAAACCTCTCGACCTTTCTCGGGCACCGAATCGAGCGTCAGCTTCTGTTTCGCGAGGAACGCTATAGTGCGCGCGTCGGACGGCAGCTTGGTGAGCGTTTTGGTGTGACCGACGCCGCGTCGCTCATTGCGATTCTCACGCTCGATAAGCTGAGCGATGGTGCTCGTGCCATCCCCGATCACGCGCGCCGGGATCCGCTCAGCGCAAGCCACGACGCGTCCGTTCACGACCAGCACGCGATGGTCTCGGCCTTCGGTGTATTGCTCGACGACGATACGATTCCCGAATTCGCGCGCTTCGTCCCACGCCTCGGTCAGAGCTTCGTCATTGTCGATGCGACCCGAGATGCCGCGACCGTGGCTGGCGTCGAGGGGTTTGAGTATGACTGGGTACCCGACTTCATCGACGATCTCGAGAGCGCGCTCGAGCGAGCGTGCGACATCGCCTTTCGGCACGGGTAACCCGATATTGCCGAGTACGCGCTTGGTGTCGTCTTTGTCCTGGGCGATCTCGACGGCGATGGCGCTGGTGTAGTCGGACAGCGTGGCCTGGATACGCCGCAGATTTTTGCCGAGACCGAGCTGGACGAGCGAATAGTTGTTGAGACGGCGCACGGGGATGCCGCGCCGTTTCGCTTCCTCGACAACTGCGGCGGTGGAAGGGCCGAGTCGCACTGCCTCATAGAGTGCAAGCAGCTGCTCGATGATGGAGCTGACATCGATCGGACGATCGGCGATGCAGGCGCGGACGATCTTGACGGCGTCTCGCATGCTCTGGAGTCCGACTTCCTCTTCCTCGTAGGCGACGATCACCCACCAGGTGTCGGGATCGCCGGAGGGAACTACTCGTCCGAAGGTGACGTCGCTGCCGGTCAGTGACTGCAGCTCCAGCGCGACGTGCTCGAGGATGTGCGGCAGGTGTGTCCCTTCGCGCAATCTCTCCAGAAATCCGCCCGGCTCCTGCCGTGTGCAGTGATGCTCGGCGAGGCTGGGCAGGGCTTCCGTAAGGCGGTCGTAGAAGCCGGGGATATCTGCGGAGCTGACCTGCTCGAGGGAACCGAGCTGGACGTCGCAGGCAATAACGGGGGCGAGGCGCCAGTAGTTGGGCCCGCGAAGGGCGCGGATGCGCGAAACTTCCAACTGCTCCGCGTCGATCAGTGGCTCTGTTGCGGTACTCATCTCGTCGCTTTGAAACGGGCCACCTAAATGAGCAACACGCGGACCAGCCGTCCAGTCCGCGATCCGGCCAATCTTTATGCCATTGAGGGCCGTTTCTTACAGATCACTGTGCGGGTCGGGGCGTGGTATCCTCTTCGGCAGCTACGCGCTTACACGCTGCGAGCCTCGCTTGTCCATTGGGGCGATGAAGCTCCGCGTAGAATCGCGAGTCTCTTGCTACGCGCGACGCTGCCTGCGAGGACACCACGCCCCTCCTTCACAGATCTGTAAGTGCGAACCACGCCGGCCCAGGCTCGGCGGCGTTGGCTTGCAGACGTCCGGGCAACTCGGCCCCGCGCGCCGCGCGCGCGTGCAGTTACAGATCGGTGCAGGAGGGGCGTGGTGTCCGCTTAAGGCAGCCCCTCGCGTAGCAAGAGACTCGCGATTCTACACGGTGCCTTACGCGCAATTGGAGACAGCGAGGCTCGCAGCGTGTAAGCGAGAGGCTGCTGTAGCGGATACCCCGCCCCGACCCAAGCCGCGATCTATCCGCAGCGCAAACTCTACTCGGCCGACATGAATGGGTAGCGATAGTCCGTCGGCGGCGAGAAGGTCTCTTTGATCGTGCGCGCACTGATCCAGCGCACGAGGTTCAGCTTCGAGCCGGCCTTGTCGTTCGTACCGGACGCGCGAGCTCCACCGAACGGCTGCTGACCAACAACTGCGCCAGTGGGCTTGTCGTTGATGTAGAAATTGCCGGCAGCGTTACGCAGCGCGAGATTCGCTTCACGAATCGCACGACGATCGGTGCTGAACACCGAGCCGGTCAAGGCGTACGGTGAAGTCTCGTCGACGATGCGCAGCGTCTCCGACCAGCGCCTGTCGGGATAGACGTGCGCCGTCACTACCGGACCGAAGATTTCCTCGCAAAGGAGCCGGAACGCCGGATCCTTCGTTTCGATCAGAGTCGGCTCGATGAAATAGCCCTGCTCGCCCTTGACGACTCCACCCGACACCACATTCGCGTTCGAGCGCCCGTGCTCGAGGTATTCACCAATCTTTGAGAACGCCTTCTTGTCGATCACCGCGCCCATGAAGTTGCGGAAATCGGTCACGTCACCCATCCGAATCTCCTTCATGATCGCAACCGTTCGATCGCGCACTTCAGGCCAGATCGATTCGGGGATGTACACTCGACTCACCGCCGAGCATTTCTGACCCTGGTACTCGAACCCGCCGCGCGCGATTGCCACCGACAGCGCGACCGGGTCCGCTGACGAGTGTGCAACGATGAAATCCTTGCCGCCCGTCTCGCCGACGATCCGCGGATACGACTTGTAG
>DASTGU010000057.1:0-11205 GCA_035718845.1 Gemmatimonadaceae bacterium
GTTAACGGGATAACGAATGGCAGTTGGCAAAAAGGTTAAGCGCGTAATCGAGGCGGAAGGCGTCGCCCACGTCAGCGCGACATTCAACAACACCACCATCACCATCACCGACAGCAAGGGCAACACGATTTCGTGGGGTTCAGCTGGAAAAGCGGGGTTCAAAGGCTCGAAGAAGTCGACGCCCTTTGCCGCGACGGTTGCTGGTGAGCAGGCGGGACGCGAGGCGTTCACCCTCGGCGTTCGTCGCGTGCACGTGAGAGTGCAGGGACCGGGCTCGGGTCGTGAGTCGGCGATCCAGGCGCTTGTCGCCGCCGGTCTGCAGGTGAAGTCGATCAAGGACGTCACGCCGATTCCGCACAACGGCTGCCGCCCGCCCAAGCGCCGGAGAGTCTAACCGATGCGCTATACAGGAGCGAGCTGCAGACAGTGCCGCCGCGAAGGAACCAAGCTGTTCCTCAAGGCGACCAAGTGCTTCACCGAGAAGTGCCCCGTCGAGCGTCGTCCGACGCCACCCGGTCAGCACGGAGCTTCGACTGCCCGCCGCCGCAAGATGTCGGAGTACTCGAAGCAGCTGCGTGAGAAGCAGAAGATCAAACGCATCTACGGCGTCAGCGAGAGACAGTTCCGGAATACCTTCGAGCGCGTTGCACCGCTGCCGGGAATTACGGGACACAACCTGCTCGCGGCACTGGAGTCGCGTCTCGACAACGTCGTGTATCGCATGGGCTTCGCGGGCAGCCGCAAGGCAGCGCGCCAGCTCATTCGTCACCGCCACGTCGAGGTGAATCAGAAGTCGGTCGACATTCCTAGCTATCTGGTGCAGCCGGGTCAGGAGATCCGCGTCCGCATGAAGTCACGCGAGCAGGCGAGCGTGATGGCGGCGATGGATCAGGCCAGCCGTGGCGCCCCGCTGTCGTGGATCGCCGTCGATCGCGACACTTTCAGCGGCAAGATGCTGGAGCGCCCGACGCGTCCGAACATTCCGATCGCAGCGCAGGAGCAGTTGGTCGTCGAGTTGTATTCGAAGTAAAGCGGGAGGAGGGAGGCGAGAGGCGAGAGGCGGTAAGTTCGAACTCCGCGATTCGCACGGTCTCCCAGTCCGCAGTTAGTCAGCAGTCAGCAGTGCAGTTGGTTCGCAATGGTAGTTCGAACACGAGACCCTAACTCTCGTTACGGGCTCACCGCGCGTTAGGGGCGGGGTGGCTTGTTAAAGGAAAAAACAGAAATGGCAACCGCAATTGATCTCAGAGGGCTTGTCCGTCCGCAGCTGGTCGAAGCCACCAAGCGCGAAGACAATCCCAACGTCGCAGAATTCAGACTTCAGCCGCTCGAGCGCGGCTTCGGACACACCCTCGGAAACGCCATGCGGCGTCTCCTTCTTTCCTCGCTCCGCGGGTCGGCAGTGTGGGGATTCCGTATTGACGGCGTCCTGCACGAGCACCAGACCATTCCGGGCGTCGTGGAGGATGTCCATCAGATCATCGGCAATCTCAAGTCGCTGACGCTGTCGCTCGACGAAGGTGTCGAGAACACCGTGCTCCGCATCTCGCGCAGCTCGGCGGGCCCGGTCACCGCGCAGGACATCGAGAACCAGAGTGGTGTCACGATCATCGATCGGAACCACCACCTCTTCACGCTCCAGGGTGATCGCGAGATCAACGTCGAGCTCTACGTCGGCCGCGGTCGGGGTTACGTTGAATCCGACCAGCACATCGTCGACAAGACGTTGCCGGTCGATGTCGTGAGAATCGACTCGATCTACAACCCGGTTCGTCGCGCCAACTTCGCGGTCGCTGAGACCCGTGTCGGCCAGCGCACCGACTACGATCGTCTGACGTTGACGGTCGAGACCAACGGCACCATCACGCCCGAAGAGGCGGTCAGCTACGCCGCCGCGCTGGCACAGACGCACTTCCAGTATTTCGCGGGCTTCGGCTCGCACGCTTCGGCGCCGCTCACACCGGGCACCGAGATGTCGGGCGGCGACGCCCACCGCCTCGGCGAGCTGCTGCGCACGCCGATCGAAGATTTCGAGCTCTCCGTTCGTTCGGTGAACTCGCTCAAGAACTCAAACATTCGCACCCTTGGTGATCTGGTCCGTCAGAGTGAGAGCCAGATCCTTCAGGTCAAGAACTTCGGCAAGAAATCGCTGAACGAGATCGCTGATCTGCTCGAGCGTGAGAACCTCAACTTCGGCATGAAGTACGAGGATTCCGCCGACGGAGTCCGCATCACCGATCAGGGCACGCCGCCGAATCGCAACGTCGCCACTGTTGGTGCCGACGAGGAAGAGGAAGTCTAAGCATGCGTCACCGCAAGAAAGGCAAGCAGCTTCGTCGCACCAGCGAGCAGAAGCTTGCGCTGATGAGAAGCCTCGCAAAGGCGCTCATCGAGCGTGGTGCGATCGAGACGACCGAGGCGAAGGCAAAGGAGCTTCGTCCGTTCGTCGAGAAGCTGATCACCAAGGCAAAGACCGGGACGCTGCACAGCCGTCGTCTCACTGGTCGTCACGTCCCGCATCGCGAGACTGCTGACAAATTATTCAAGGATGTCGCACCGCGATTCGCCACGAGAAAAGGCGGCTACACCCGCATTCTCAAGACGGGTCATCGCAAGGGCGACGGCGCGGAAATGGCTCGCATCGAGCTGATTTCGGCGGAGGGCTAAGCAATGGCGCAGATCAAGAGAAACCGCTGCTACGTCTGCGACAAAGGCGTCGCCTACGGCAACAACGTTTCGCACGCGAATAACAAGACGCGTCGCACCTGGAAGCCGAACCTCCAGGTCGTGCGTGTGCTCGTCGACGGCAAGATCACCAAGGTGAAGGTTTGCACTCGCTGCATTCACGCTGGGAAGGTGCAGCGCGCGCCGAGAGGCAAGACTGCTGCGTAAGCTGATTTTTTGCAGTGAAAGAAAAGGGGAGCCTTTGGGCTCCCCTTTTTTGTGAGACCGAGGCACGAGGACTAAGTGCATTGCAGATTGCTGATGAAGCGAGGACTGCAGACACCGAGGATTCTCGATTGCCCTTGATCCTCACTTAATCAGCAATCAGGAATGCCGTTGGTCCGAACGCCTCAGTCCTCTGCTACTAAATTCCTCGCTAAGTTTGATCTAACCTCGAATGCCTAAACGCACCGACCTCCGCAAAATCCTCGTCATCGGCTCCGGCCCGATCGTGATCGGGCAGGGCGCTGAGTTCGACTACTCCGGCACCCAGGCGGCAAAGGCGCTGCGCGAGGAAGGGTTCGAGGTGGTACTGGTGAACTCGAATCCGGCGACGATCATGACCGATCCCGAGTTCGCCGATCGCACCTACATCGAGCCGGTGACGCCCGAGTACGTCGAGCTGGTGATCGCGAAGGAGCGGCCCGATGCATTGCTGCCAACGATGGGCGGGCAGACGGCGCTCAACGTCGCGATGAAGCTCGCGGAGCGCGGAGTGCTCGACAATTACGGTGTCGAGCTCATCGGCGCCGATGCGCGCGCGATCGCAATGGCCGAAGATCGCAAGCAGTTCGCGGATGCGATGAAGCGGATTGGGCTTGCGGTCGCCGAAGGCGGGATTGCCACTACCCTCCAGCAGGCATGTGAGATTCTCGAAGTCACGGGTTTCCCGGCGATCATCCGTCCCGCCTTCACACTCGGCGGTAGCGGCGGCGGCATCGCGTACAATCGGCAGGAATTCGAGGACATCGTCCGTCGCGGGCTGGATCTCTCACCGGTGACCCAGGTCCTCGTCGAGCGCAGCGTGATCGGGTGGAAGGAATTCGAGCTCGAGGTCATGCGCGACGGGGCCGACAACGTCGTCATCGTCTGCTCGATCGAGAACATCGATCCGATGGGCGTGCACACGGGCGACTCGATCACAGTCGCTCCGGCGATGACCCTCACCGATCGCGAGTATCAGATCATGCGCGACGCCGCCGTCGACGTCATTCGCGAGATCGGCGTGGAGGCGGGCGGCTGCAACATCCAGTTCGCCATCAATCCCGAAGACGGCGAGATGCTGGTGATCGAGATGAATCCGCGCGTCTCGCGCTCGTCGGCGCTCGCGTCCAAGGCGACGGGATTCCCGATCGCGCGCATCGGTACCAAGCTCGCCGTCGGCTACCGTCTCGACGAAATCCCCAACGACATCACGGGCACCACTCCGGCTTCGTTCGAGCCGGTGCTCGATTACGTCGTCGTAAAGTGTCCGCGCTTTGCCTTCGAGAAATTCCGCGCTGCCAACCCACGACTTACCACGCAGATGAAATCCGTGGGCGAGTCGATGGCGATCGGCCGCACCTTCAAGGAAGCGTTTCAGAAAGCGCTACGCGCGCTGGAAATCGGTCGGACAGGCTGGACGACCGCTTCGCTTGCAGATGACCGACTCGTTGACGACTCGCTGGAGACGCTGCGCGGCGGACTCAGACAGCCGAGCCCCGAGCGGATTTTCCAGATCAAGCGCGCGTTCGAAGCGGGGATGTCGATCGACGAAGTCTATGAGCTGACGCGGATCGACAAATGGTTCCTGTCGCAGATGCAGGAGCTACTCGATGCAGAGCGGGGCTTCGCCGCACTGCCCACGATCGACAAAGACGTGCTGTGGCGAATGAAGCGAATGGGCTTCTCCGACAAGCAGCTGGGCGAGCTCCGGGGTGAGACCGAGAAAGCTGCGCGCGCGCGTCGCATCGGATTCGGTATTACGCCGGCGTACAAGATGGTGGATACATGTGCAGGCGAATTTCCTTCCGCCACTCCGTACCTGTACAGCAGCTACGACGAAGAGAGCGAGGCGCCCCGCACAGGAAAGAAATCAGTCGTCATCCTCGGCAGCGGACCAAATCGCATCGGTCAGGGCGTGGAGTTCGATTACTGCTGCGTCCGCGCTGCACTGGCGCTGCGCGATCAGGGATACGAGACGATCATGATCAACTCGAATCCCGAGACAGTCTCCACCGACTTCGACATCTCCGACAAGCTCTACTTCGAGCCGCTGAGTCTCGAGCATGTGCTCGATATTGTCGAGCGCGAGCAGCCGCTTGGTGTGATCGTGCAGCTCGGTGGTCAGACTCCGCTCAAGCTCACCAACGGGCTTGCTGAGGCCGGCGTGAACATCCTTGGCACGCAGCCAGATTCGATCGATATCGCCGAAGATCGTCGCCGGTTCGACGCAATCGCGCGCCGACTCAACATTCGCCAGCCGGAAAATGGGACCGCGACGAGTCTCGACGAAGCCGTCGAGGCCGCGCGGCGAATTGGGTACCCGGTGCTGGTTCGGCCGTCGTACGTACTGGGCGGGCGCGCGATGGAAATCGTATACGATGAAGGCTCGCTGAAGCAGTACTTCGAGCGTGCGGCGCGGGTATCAGAGGACAAGCCGGTCCTGATCGATCGTTTCCTCGAAGACGCGTTCGAGGCGGACGTTGATGCTATTTCGGATGGCCAGCGAGTGGTGATTGGCGGCGTCATGCAGCACATCGAGGACGCGGGAATCCATTCCGGTGATTCCGCCTGTGTGCTCCCACCGTATCTGATCGATGAAGAAGACATCCAGGAGATGCGCGAGCACACCGTAGAGCTGGCGAAGGCGCTCAACGTCGTCGGCCTGATCAACGTCCAGTACGCGATCAAGGACGGCCAGGTGTACGTGCTCGAGGTGAACCCGCGCGGCAGCCGCACGGTGCCGTTCGTGTCGAAAGCGATCGGAGTGCCCCTCGCCGCGTACGCAGCGCGTGTCATGCTGGGCGAGACCCTCGATGAAATCGGATTCACCGAAGAAGTCGCCCCGGCGTACATCTCGGTGAAGGAAGCAGTCTTCCCATTCAACAAGTTCCGCGAATTCGACCCGATCCTCGGCCCCGAGATGCGCTCCACCGGCGAAGTGATGGGGATCTCGGATTCCTTCGGCGCGGCGTTCTTCAAGGCGCAGCTGGCAGCCGACAACATCCTGCCGACGCAGGGCGCGATCTTCGTCACCGTCAACGACTCGGACAAGCGCGGTTTGACGCCGATCGCACGCCGGTTCTACGAGATGGGCTTCCGCCTGGTCGCTACCGCCGGCACTGCGAAGTATCTGCGCGCGCGGGGAATTCCCGCCGAAAGCGTGCTCAAGATCTATGAAGGTCGGCCAAACGGCGTGGACCTGATGCTCAACGGCGAGATCAAGCTGCTGATCAACACTCCGCTCGGTAAGGAATCGCAGCGCGACGACTATACGATGCGGCAGGCCGCAATCGCGAACCGCGTTGCATATACGACGACGCTGTCCGCGGCGAACGCGGCATGTGACGCCATCCTGGCATTGCGCTCTCGCGCGCCGTCGGTGCTTTCGCTGCAGGAGTGGCACGCGCGCATCCCGAAGGAAGCCAGCGTCTGATGGCCAAGGCGTTCATTCACGAGTCTGCGTACGTCGATGACGGGGCGCAGATCGGTAATGACACCAAGGTCTGGCATTTCTGTCACGTGCTCGGCGGAGCAGTAATCGGCGAGCGCTGCTCACTCGGCCAGAACGTGGTGGTGATGAACGGCGTCAAGATCGGCAACAATGTGAAGATTCAGAACAACGTCTCCGTCTACGAGGGCGTGATTCTGGAAGACGACGTGTTCTGCGGGCCCTCCATGGTGTTCACCAACGTCGTCAATCCGCGCAGCCACGTTTCGCGAAAGAATCAGTACAAGCAGACGCTGGTGAAGCGCGGTGCGACAATCGGCGCCAACGCGACGATTGTCTGCGGCGTCACCCTCGAGGAGTATGCGTTCGTAGGGGCGGGAAGCGTCGTTACGAAAGACGCACCTGCGTATTCGTTGATGGTCGGGGTGCCGGCGCGGCGGGTTGGCTGGATGTGTCAGTGCGGCGAGCGCTTGCCCGACAAGAATCCCGAAGCGTGCAAGGTTTGCGGCACGCGCTACAAGCAGGAAGGAGATCGATTGAGGAGAACGTCGTAGTGGCTTCGGAAAAGAATTTCCGCATCGCACTGGCTGGTTGCGGGCGCATCAGCAAAAACCATTTCGATGCGATTGAAAAAATCGATGGGCTCGAGCTTGTCGCCGTCTGCGACGTCGATCCGACGCGCGCCGAGCAGGCGGCAAAGGAGCGCGGAGTCGAGTGCTTCACGTCGTATGAGAAGATGCTGAAAGAATCGAAGGCCGACGTGATTACGATCGCCACTCCGTCGGGTCTGCACACCGATCAGGGCGTTGCCGCCGCCCGCGCGGGCAAGCACGTGGTGATGGAGAAGCCGATGGCAATCTCCCTCACCGGCGCCGACGCCCTTGTGCACGCCTGTGATAAGGCGGGTGTGCAGCTGTTCGTGGTGAAGCAGAATCGACTGAACCCGCCGATCCAGCTACTGAAGCGAGCGATCGACAAGAATCGCTTCGGTCGCATTTACATGGCGAGCTGCACAGTGCACTGGGCCCGGCCGCAGGAGTACTACGACCAGGCGCCGTGGCGCGGGACGTGGGAGTTCGACGGCGGCGCGTTCATGAACCAGGCATCGCATTACGTCGATCTGATTCAGTGGCTGATGGGACCGGTTGAATCGGTTATGGCGAAGACCGCGACGCTGGCGCGACGCATCGAGACGGAGGACACCGGCGTCGCGGTCCTCAAGTTTCGATCGGGCGCGCTTGGCTCGATTCAGGTCACCATGCTCGCCTATCCGCGCAACCTCGAGGGGTCGATCACGATCCTTGGCGAGAAGGGATCGGTCAAAATCGGCGGTACGGCGGTGAACAAGGTTGAGTTCTGGCAGTTCGCCGAATACGACGATGACGACAAGGCGATCGAGTCCGTCGACACCAATCCTCCGAACGTCTACGGCCTGGGGCACCAGGGCTACTATCGGAACGTTCTGGCCGTTTTGCGGGGAGAGGCAAAGCCGGACACCGACGGACGGGCGGGCCGGAAGTCGCTGGAGCTCATTCTGGGTATCTACGAGTCGGCCAAGACGGGTCGGGACGTTCCTCTACCACTTCGGGCACAAGTCTGAGCCGAAAGGTTGTATCTTTAACGGCTTCATAGCTTTGACCCGATTTTCGATCCCAAAATGGCAGTACCTCTTCTAGACCTTAAAGCCCAATACGCGACCATCCGCGACTCGGTCATCAATGCGATGTCCAGGGTCGTGGACGAGCAGGCGTTTATCCTCGGCGAACCCGTCGAGCGACTGGAGCGCGAAGTCGCCCAGCTCTCGCACACCCGCCACGCAATCGGCGTCGCCAACGGCACTGACGCGCTGTTGATCAGTCTCCGCGCGCTCGATATCGCTCGCGGCGATGAAGTCATCACCACTCCGTTCACGTTCTTCGCCACCGCCGGCGCGGTACACAACGTCGGCGCGAAGCCGGTTTTCGTCGACATCGAGCCGGACACCTTCAACATTTCGACCGAGGCGATCGCGGCGGCAATCAAGCCGTCCACGAAAGCGATTATCCCCGTCGATTTGTTCGGTCAGATGGCGCCGATCGAGTCGATCATGGATGTCGCCGGCAAGGTTCCGGTGATCGAAGACGCGGCGCAGGCGATTGGCGCGCGTCGCAAGATCGATGGCAAATGGGTGATGGCAGGCGAAGCCGCGACGATCGGCACCTTCAGCTTCTTCCCTTCGAAGAACCTTGGGGGCTTCGGCGATGGCGGAATGGTCGTGACGCAGAACGACGAGATCGCAACGCGCATCAAGCGACTTCGCGTGCACGGCGGAATGAAAACGTATTACCACGAAGAAGTTGGCTATAACAGTCGGCTCGATGCGTTGCAGGCAGCGATCCTCGCAGCGAAGATGCCGAGCCTCGCTTCGTGGAGCGCGGCGCGCCGCAAGAACGCCGAGTACTACAACAAAGCGTTCGCCGATCTCGATGACGTGCGCACGCCGACGATCGATCCGGCGAACGAATCCATCTACAACCAGTACACGCTGCGCGTCGCGAAGCGCGATGCACTGCAGGCGTACCTGAAGGAAAAGCAAATCGGCACCGCGGTGTATTACCCGCTGTCGCTCCACCTTCAGCCGTGCTTCGAATACCTCGGCTACAAGCGCGGTGCGCTGCCGGAGAGCGAGAGAGCATCGCAGGAAGCCATCTCACTACCGATTTATCCGGAGCTGGCGCAATCGCAGCTCGACGAAGTCATCGACGCGGTCCGCGGCTTCTACGGTCGCTGACACAAGCTCCTTTCTCCCAACTCACTCGCAGACGACGGTGCAATTAAGAGATCAGCTCCTTTCGAAGATCGAGAACAGAACCGCGTGCATTGGTGTCGTCGGGCTTGGCTATGTCGGACTGCCGCTGGCGCTGGAATTCGCCAAGGCCGGGTTCAAGGTGATTGGCTACGACGTCAGCGAGCGGGTGGTGAAGAGCCTGATGTCCGGCAAATCGCACATTCAGGACGTGCCGAGTGACGACCTCGCCAGGCTGGTGAAGGCTGGGAAGTTCGAAGCGACGTCGGACGAGACGCGGATGCAGGAGATGGACGCGATCTCGATCGCCGTTCCCACGCCGTTGGCGAAGACACGCGATCCCGACATGGGTTACGTGATCGCGGCTGCCGACGCGATCGGTCGGAACTGCCGTCCGGGAATCGTCGTGGTGCTGGAGAGCACGACGTATCCGGGGACGACGCGAGAGATGCTGCAGCCGAAGCTCGAAGCGGCGGGACTTACCGTCGGCGAAGACGTGTTCCTCGCCTTCAGTCCAGAGCGCGTCGATCCCGGCAATCCAGTGTGGAACACCAAGAACACACCCAAGATTGTCGGCGGAATTACGCCGAATTGCACTGAAGTTGCGACGGCGCTTTATGCGACCTGTCTCGAGACGCTCGTCCCGGTTTCCAGCACCGAGACCGCGGAGCTGGTGAAGCTGCTGGAGAACACTTTCCGCTCGGTGAACATCGGCCTGGTAAACGAGATGGCGATCGTTTGTGACAAACTGGGCGTGAACATCTGGGAAGTGATCGATGCCGCCGCCACCAAGCCGTTCGGTTTCATGAAGTTCACACCGGGCCCTGGCATCGGCGGCCACTGCATTCCGCTCGATCCGCACTATCTCGCCTGGAAGATGCGGACGCTCAACTACAAGACACGCTTCATCGACCTCGCCAGCGAGATCAACAGCGAGATGCCGGCGCTCGTAGTGCGCAAGGTGGCGCAGGCACTGAACGAGGAGCGGAAAGCGGTGAACGGAAGCAGGGTGCTGGTACTTGGCGTCGCTTACAAGAAAGACATTGACGACATGCGCGAAAGCCCGGCGCTCGATGTCATTCGCCTGCTGGAGCAGCAGGGTGCGGAGGTCCGCTACCACGATCCGTTCGTGGCGAAGTTCCGCGAGGACGGACACGAGCACTCCAGTGTTCCACTCACCGACGACGAGCTCACCAAGGCCGACGCGGTTGTCATTGTCACCGATCACACCAAGATCGACTATCAGCGCGTAGTTCACCTCGCCAAGGTCGTGGTCGATTCCCGAAACGCCACTGCCAAGCTCGCGAAGGGTAAGGGGCGCATCGTCTCACTCGCTTCGGCGGGTTCCTACGCGACGGCATAGCGGATGAACCCGCTCTGTCGCAGAGGGTAATAACAACCGGATGTTCAATCGAAAATCATTTTGGCCGGCGTTGTTGCTGATCGTTGCACCGCTGGCCTGCAAGCCTGCATTCAACGTTACGACTTACAAGGACAATCCCGACCGCCTGTGGCAGGTCGCGAATGCCGAGTACAAGGCGGGGCGCTTTGACAACGCGGCAAAGGCATTCGAGCAGCTCACGCTCCAGTTGACGGCACGTGATCCGCGACTGCCGTTGTCGTACTACTATCTGGCGCAGTCTCAGACCAAAAATGGTGAGTATCTGCTGGCCGCCGGAACCTACAACCGTCTGATCGACGCATTTCCGCAGGACACCCTCGTCGACGATGCGTTTTTCCTCTCGGGGAAGGCATATCAGCACGAGTGGCGACTTCCGCAGCTCGATGCGACGTATGGCAAATCGGCGGTGACCGCGTACGAGTCTTTGCTCAGCGCTTATCCGGACTCACCGTTCGCACCGCGCGCAAAGAGCGAGCTCGCGAAGCTCGACGAATGGTTCGCCGAGAAGGATTACGACACTGGTTACCTGTACCTGAAACGCAAGGCGTTCGACTCCGCGATCATCTACTTCAAGGACGTCATCCGGCTGCATCCGAACGCGCCGAAGACGCGCGACGCGTACCTCCGATTGCTCGAGGCCTA
>DASTGU010000058.1:0-21376 GCA_035718845.1 Gemmatimonadaceae bacterium
TGCGCCGACCACTTCGCCCTCCCCCGCGGTGATTGCTGCCTTGCCGAGGTCGGTGGGGATGTGGTGATCTTTGGCGAAATGATTGAGGGTGCCGCCGGGCAGGATCGCCAGCTCGACGTCGGTATTGGCGACGAGTGACGCGGCGGCGGCGATGGTCCCATCCCCACCCGCGACGACGATGCGGCGGGTATCGCCGTTGATCGCCGCCTTGAGTTTGTTCTGCATTTCCCCCGGCTCAACGACCTCGAGATCGTAACCGACGGAGTCGAGCGCCTCGCGCGCCTTCTCGGCGTTGCCGCATTGGCTATTCAGGAAGGCTTTGAGCGCGGGCATAGTGGGAGGCGAGAGGCGGGAGGCGAGAGGCGAGAGGCGAGAGGCGAGAGGCGGGAGGCGGGAGGCGGGAGGCGGGAGGCGAGAGGCGATAATGAGAAATGCGGACTCTCGACTATACAAGAAAGACGCCGACCCAAAACTGAGTCGGCGTCACGGTCGAAGTTCGTTCAGCGCCTCTCGCCTCTCGCCTCTCGCGCTAGCTCCAGAATCCGGCCAACGCTGCTCCGTCCGGGGATTCGCGCAGTTTCTCGAATGCGCGCTCGCGGATCTGGCGAATGCGCTCGCGGGTGACCCCCATCAGTGCGCCGATCTTTTCGAGGGTCATCGCGTCGGAGCCCTGCTCGAGACCGTAGTACAGATGAAGAATCTTCCGTTCGCGCGGCGTCAGATACTTCCGGAAGACGCGGTCGATGAACTCGCGCATCAGGTGGAAGTCGGTGACGTCTTCGATCTCGCCGCCATCGACGCCGGCGAACCGTTCGCCGAGGGTGCAGGCTTCGCGATCCGAGCGATCGATGGGGGCGTCGAGCGAAATCTCAGTCGCCGACATCTGCTTCGCCGAACGAACGGCGTCGGGAGTCTCCTCGAGGAGGCGGCCGATTTCGTTGTCTGTGGGATCGCGCTTGAGAACCTGGGAGAGAACCGTCTGTGCGCGGGCGAGCCTGATCAGCTGCGAATTCTGGTTGAGCGGGATTCTCACGCTCCGGGTCTGCTCTGCCAATGCCTTCAGTACTGCCTGCCGGACCCACCACACTGCGTAACTAATGAATTTGACGCCCTGATCCGGATCGAACTTCCTTACCGCTTTAAGCAACCCTTCGTTACCGATCGCTACGAGCTCACCGAGGTCGAGTCCGTGGCCCTGGTACTTCTTCACATACGAGATAACGAATCGAAGGTTAGCGGTGACCAGCCGCTCTGCTGCTTTTTCGTCCCCAGCTTGCGCGCGTCGCGCAAGTCGACGCTCTTCTTCAGCGTCGGTAATGAGTGGGAGCTTTTGGATGTCCTGGAGGTACTGGTCGAAAGCGGTGGAGGGGGAAGAACGGAAGAAACCTTTGGATCTACTCTCGCCCGTAGTCTGCATAAGCCCCTTGGTAGAGACACTATGGACGGGCGTACCTGGGTGGCGCGCCCGGCTTCCGATGGACGCGCACGTTAATAACGGGTGTGCTCAGCAGTCAACAGCCATGTTTTGTGCCAATGCTTGACTGCTAAATTTTTCGCCTTTCTTCGGGGTAAACCCCTAGGCCTCACGCTGGAGGCGCCGGCGGGTCCTTGGTCTTCGTCCGAGTAGTGGCACTGACGATCGCAATTCCGATCAGGATGATCGCGCCCACAATTACCCAAGTCTGCGAGACGCCGAGCAGAATCGCCGCGATCGCCAGACCGATGATGAGAACGATGAATCCGATCAGGTAGGTGCTGAACGAGGACATTGTTGTCTCGGGTTCGAGTCGGCGCCCAGAAACGGCAATGCTTGTACCAAGTCCAGGTGTGTAACTGCATACTGAAAACGACCAGCCGGCTGCTGGCGGCTAATGGCCTGCGGCGCTGAGCTGAGAAAAACGGCCAGCAAATGCGCTGGCCGTTTGATTTCACAAAAGCTCGAAGCGGCTGGCTGAAAGCCGCCACCCTAGCTGGTAGTTTTCTTTTGCAGTTTATCTCTTAGCCAGCCCATCCCAGCGAGTCGGAACCAAAGTATCGTTGGGCACCGACTCGACCTCGCGTGCGACCAGGATCGCGCTGCCCCAGTGGCGGCCGAATCTCGCAGCCTCTCGGCAGTCCGGATTCCAGATGTCGAGCGTCGCGCCGAGCACGTTGCCGCCGGTGTCGTCGACCAGATAGCGGCCGAGGTATTCGTTGCCGAGGAAGACTTCGACGTACCGAGAGAGCGGGAAGATGCGCGGGTCTGCGGCGACGATGCCGTGACGGGTCTGCCGGCCGCGACGGGTCTCGCCCTGGACGCAGTACTGGGTCAGCGAAACGGGAATCACTACTCCGTCCTGCGCACGCGCAAACTTCGACGGGATAAGTGGCAGGATTCCCTTCTTCATTTTGATTGCTTCGTGAGCCGTGGCGCGCACGACATTGCGCGGAATCGACTCGACGCCTTTGGCGATCGGCTTGGTAACGGCTGTCGTCGCACGCGCAACTTTGACGGTTGCCGAAGGCATCGCTTTAGCGAGCGTGGCTACCGCGCGCATCGGCGCGGTCAACATACCCGCCTCTGAGTGCACGCCTTCGATATCGGCAAGAACCTGCGGCTCGAGTTGCGGCAGGTTTGCGGGTGCGATTTCATTGGCGGCTTCCACCGGCGACAACGACGGGAGCGCAATGGCACCAGTCGCCAACAGGGCGACCGCGAGGGTCACCGCAGCGGCGGTGCGGATAATGTCCGCGCGCGACCGCGTCGGGTTACCAGCCACCGGCTGTTCATAGGTACCGCGAGAGACATTGCTGTTTTTCATGCAAGCACCTCCCGTAGCTGATCGTTACTGACTGCGACTGTCCAACCTGATTCCTCGCCTGCCATGCTGCCTACCCGGCTGGGCAAGGCAAACCTCGTCTTACCGCCCTGCGCTTTCTTGTCCGACCCCATCGCGGAAATCACCGCCTCCAGCTCGAAGGAGTCGGGCAAGGTCGTCGGGAGGCTGAAGGCCCGGAGGGCGCCCGTAATGGCATCTGCTGTCCCCGGTTCTGCGACTCCAATCCGTTCCGCGAGCCGCCCTTCCAACGCCATCCCTATCGCGACCGCCTCGCCGTGGAGGACCGAATACCCGCTAACCAGCTCGATCGCGTGGCCGATGGTATGGCCAAAATTCAGAGTTTTTCGAAGGCCTTCCTCCCGTTCATCACGCGAGACAATGCCGGCCTTGATCTCAATGCTACGGACGATGGCGGCGAGCATGGTGTCACTACTCGTCGTCCCGTCCCTGGCCAGCAGATTTTCAGCGTTGCTGGCGACCCCACGAAGATAAGGCTCGTCCGCAATTACGCCATGCTTGACAACCTCTGCAAATCCCGCACGCATTTCGTTAAGTGGAAGCGTGGCAAGGACTTGCGGGTCCACAACGATCGCAGCCGGCTGGTGAAAAACGCCCACCAGATTCTTCCCGGCGGGGGTGTCGACTGCGGTCTTCCCCCCAATGCTGGCGTCCACCATCGCCATTAAACTGGTGGGTACCTGGACGACCGGAATCCCGCGCATGAAAGTGCCGGCGACGAACCCGCCAAGATCGCCGACGACCCCTCCACCCAAGGCGATCACCGCCGAGTCTCGGCCGAATCCGCGAGCCAGCATTTGGTCGGTCAGGCTGGCCCAGGTTTCACGGGTTTTGTGGGACTCACCGGGGGCGATTGTGAATACCTCGACCTCGTTTCCGTTGAAGCCCTTTCGGATCTGGCCGGTGTAAATGGCGCCCACGTTGGCGTCGGTGACGATGGCGTAGCGATGGGCAGGGGCCACCTCTCTGGCAATCGCCGGGACCTGGGCGAGGAGACCGGGGGCGACGCGGATCGACGCAGCGCCGAGTCCAATCCGATGGGTCTGAGTAGCCGAAGTCGGCGAAGTGTTGGCTACCAGGTTACTTCACCCGCGCCGGTCAGAACGTTGGCCAATCGGGCCAGCGTGAAGAGCAAGTCGGAAAGCCTGTTCAGGTACACCACGACGATCTGCGGAATCTCTACTTCCCGCTGAAGACTGATTACTCGCCGCTCGGCGCGGCGGCAGACGGTGCGCGCGACGTGGAGGGTCGCTCCCTTTTTGCTGCCGCCCGGGATGATGAAGGCCTTGAGCGGCTCGAGGTCGCGATCACAATCGTCGATCGATCGCTCGAGCTCGGTGATGCGACCCTCGTCGATGTTCGCCTTCTCGAGATGCTTGTGCATTTTGTCGAGGTCAGGCGTGGCGAGCAGCGCGCCGATGCTGAACAGATCGCGTTGCATTGGGACAAGAACTTCATCGATGCGGGGTAGCGGCTCGATAGCGCGCGCCATTCCGATGACTGCGTTGAGCTCATCGACATCGCCGTAGGCTTCGACGCGCGGATCATCCTTCGGAACTCTTCCGCCACCGAACAATCCCGTGTCGCCTTTGTCGCCGGTCTTGGTGTAGATCTTCATTGCGACCAAATCTATGCTGTTCCGCGCGCCCGCATTCATGCAGTATTCGGCATGATGAGCAAAGACAATGGTGGTCCGGACGACATTGATCTGAACACTGAGTTCCCACTAGGTGACGGCACCGCCGAAACCTCGGCTACGGTCTACTGTCCGTACTGCAACGAGACCGTCGAAATCGCGATCGATCCTGGTGGGGGACCGTCACAAGAGTATGTCGAGGACTGCGAGATCTGCTGCCAGCCGTGGACTGTAAACCTGCACTACAGCGGAGATGGGACGGCGCAGGTGAGTCTCACGCCGCTCGATCAATAGTCCGCTCTGGCTGAGCGCGATTCATCGAGGTCTGATCGGCAGGTCGGGCCATCGGCCTACTATATATTTCGCTTAGAGATGACCCACGAAATCGTCGATATCACCATCATCGGCGGCGGTCCAACCGGGCTGTTCGCCGCTTTTTATGCCGGGATGCGAGGGGCGACGGCGCAGATCGTCGACGCGCTGCCGCAGCTCGGCGGACAACTCACCGCGCTCTACCCGGAGAAGTACATCTTCGACGTCGGTGGCTTCTCCAAGATCCTCGCCAAGGACCTGGTCACTGCGTTAGTCGAGCAGGCGGCGCAGTTCCGCTTCAAGTCGCACCTGAACCAGAACGTCGTAGCGCTGGAGCAGAGCGGCGATCAGTTCGTGCTCGTCACCGAGACTGATCGCTTCCCAACCCGGTCGATCGTCATCGCAGCGGGGATCGGCGCCTTTTCACCGCGCCGACTGCCGCAGCAGTGCGCAGAGCCGTGGTACGGGCGGGGGATTTTCGATCGCGTCGCGAATCCGGACGAGTTCCGCGGTCAGCGTATCGTCATCATCGGCGGCGGCGACTCGGCTTTCGACTGGGCGCAGCAGCTGCGCGATCGCGCACGAGCGGTGACTCTGGTCCATCGCAGCGATAAGTATCGCGCGCACGGCGCGACGGTGGCCGACGTCGTCGCGGCGGCGAGCCAGGGCCGGACAACATTGCTGCCGTTCCATGAGCTGCACGATGTGCTTTCCGAGGATGATCGCCTGACGGGCGTCACGCTGCGCGACGTCAAGGCGAAGACGACGCGTGATGTGGAAGCAGACGCGATTCTGCCGATGCTCGGATTCCACAGTGATATCGGCGCGCTGGCCGAGTGGGGGCTGAACTGTGAGAACGACGAGATCGTCGTCAACAGCATGATGGAGACGGGGCGCGCGGGGATCTACGCCGCCGGCGACATCACGACTTATCCCGGCAAGCTAAAGCTGATCGCGACCGGATTCGGTGAGGCAGCGACGGCCGTGAATCAGGCCGTGCACTGGATTTATCCGGACAAGAAGGTGAATCCGGGACACAGCTCGAACATGGCAATCTTCGGACAAAAAGACGATTAACTCGCTTCTGGCGGGGCTAGCTCAGTAGCCATCCTCAACCAGCTAATTAGGCTCGTCGATCCTGGTGCGGCTGAGTGCGGGCGCTGGAGTCGGTGCGCCAACGACCGCCGGGGCGGGTTCCTCGCGCGCGGCGCGGATGCAAAGAATCCAGGTAAGTAGCGCGGTGCCGAGCGTGACGGCGAGATCGGCAAAGTTGAAGGTCCAGAATCGATGCGAGCCGATGCCGATGTCGATGAAGTCGACGACGCCGCGCGGGGATTTGATGCGATCGAGGAGATTGCCGACAGCGCCGCCGCAGATGAGAGCGATCGACGCGATCTGCAGACGATCTTCGCGCGGCGTCTGCCGATACATATAGAGCAGGACGAACAGCGTACCGATTGACAGGAGCACGAACCACCAGCGCGACGACGGTCCCAGTGAGAAGCTCATCGCGCCCTCGGGATTGTACGCGAGGGTGAAGCGCAGAATGTCGTCGACGATGTTGTGTGGGACGTAGGCAGGCGAAAAACGATTCACTGCGAGCTTCTTGGTGACGACATCAACGAGAACCGTCAGCAGGAAAATCGTCCAGAATCTATTGGCTCTTTGCGGCATGAATATCGTTAGGGTGTTCTTCCATTACGGCGCCGTACACAGTCGCGTTTCGCTGGGACAGGGACGACTGGCTGAATCCGAAGTATTAGCCATCGCATTATAGATTCCAGTGCAGGCGGGGAGGCGGGGAGGCGGGAGGCGGGAGGCGGGAGGCGGGAGGTGGGAGGCGGTGAGCGGTGAGCGGTGAGCGGTGAGCGCTGAGGACATCAATGCACGAGGGCGGTCTGACAAAGCACACATTGCACTACCATCTAATAGGGATTGCCGGGACGGCGATGGCTTCGTTGGCCGGGCTGCTGAAGGCGGCGGGACACAAAGTCACCGGGTCGGACGAGAACGTGTATCCGCCAATGTCGACCAACCTCGAGCGGATGGGGATAGCCTACGCCCAGGGGTACAAGCCGGAAAACCTGACACCGACTCCCGACATCGTCGTGGTCGGCAATGTCATCTCGCGCGGGAATCCCGAGCTGGAAGAGGTGCTGATCAGGAAGCTGCGTTACACCTCAGCCGCGGCGACGATCAAGGAAGAATTCATCTGGGGCCGGCACTCGCTGGCGGTCGCGGGTACTCACGGCAAGACGACCACGACCTCGCTGCTGGCGTGGGTGCTCGAATCGGCCGGACTCAACCCGAGCTTTCTGATTGGTGGGGTCGCTGAGAATTTCGGCAGTTCCTATCGACTTACTGGCTCGCGTTACTTCGTCATTGAAGCGGACGAGTACGACACGGCGTACTTCGATAAGGGTCCGAAGATGTGGCACTACCTGCCGGACACCGCGATCGTCAACAACATCGAGTACGACCACGCCGACATCTATCGCGACGAAGAGGCGTACAAGTTCGCGTTTGCGCGGTTCATCAATCTCGTTCCAAAAAACGGCGTCGTGGTTGCCGGCTGGGATTCGCCGATCGTGCGCGAGCTGGCGGCGAAGTCGCCTGCGCCGGTCGAGTCATTCGCGTACGGTGATGACTCGATCAAGCCGAGTGTGAACCAGGCGCACTGGCACGCGCGGGACGTCGAGTTCAGTGAGAGGGGGACTCGCTTCCGCGCCTTCAAGTCGAATGAAGAGTGGGGAATCATCGACACTCCGCTGGCGGGCGCCTTCAATGTCCGCAACGCACTCGCTGTAATCGCTGCCGCGGAATCGGTGAAGGCGGATCGCGACGGAGTGCGGCAGGGCTTCAAGACCTTCGCCAGCGTGAAGCGAAGAATGGAAGTGCGCGGTGAAGTGCGCGGCGTGACGGTGATCGACGATTTCGCGCATCACCCGACCGCGATTCGGGAGACGATCGACGCGGTACGGCAGAAATACAAGGGCCGGCGAATCGTGGCGATCTATGAGCCGCGCAGCTACACGGCGCAGCGGCGGGAATTTCAGGACGACTACGCGCGCGCTTTTGGCGGCGCTGACGAGGTCGTTTTCGCATCGCTGTATCGCCCTGATCGCTATACCAAGGAAACCGCGCTCGATCTCGGCAAGCTCGTGCGCGACCTGAGCACCAATGGCAAAACGGCGAAGGAGCTAAAGGACGCCGATGCGATTGTGCGCGATCTCGCGCCGCGCGCGCGCGACAAGGACGTCGTTCTGATCATGTCTAACGGCGGCTTCGGTGGGATTCACCAGAAGCTGCTCGACGCTCTGAAATCGAAATAGCCTTCGATTCCTTCGCCGCGATTCAGATCTTGCGGCGGGGGACCATCGGCGTGAGTCGCGCTGATCCCGCCTTGGAGATCAATCCCAGCTTCAGCACGGTGTTCCAGTTTCGGCCCGTCCCGCGGCCGAGTCTCTTCTCGAGAACCGTGTGGGTGAGCTTCGAGCGACCCTGGCCGTCGGGGAAGTAGATGTAAGCCTGCTTACCCTTGGCGCGCACAACCTCTCGCCCGCGAATGTCGCCCTGCAGCGCGACGATATCCGCAACGTCGGGCTCGGCTTTCAAAAACATCACAACGAGGTGCGCGGGGTCCTTTTCGGCTTCTTTGCGAAATGGATTCTGGCGGATGATGGTCTTCCACTCCTCGGGCGTACGCACGATGAAGTCCGCCTCGAGTGACATGCGATCGAGCGCTTCGCTCTCGAGGAAGCGTTCGAGCTCGGAGCCAGTTCTGACTTTGCTCTCGAAGATGAGATTTCCGCTCTGCAAGAGGGAGCGGACGTTCTCCATGCCGAGTGCAGTGAGAAAATTTCGCAGGTCGGTCATTCCGACCTGGCGATGCCCGCCGACATTGATGCCGCGGATGAGCGCGATATGGGTTGTCAGTTTTGGCTACTAGTGGAGGACGGCGGTAAACTACTCACTGAAAAATACCAGCTAGCGGCTTGCTGCCGTCAGCCTGGAGCCGCGAGCTTTTCTATCGTGCTTCGCTCTCTTCTTCGCGCCTGCCATTGCCGGCGTTCCTGCGCCTCCCGCCTCTCGCCTCTCGCCTAGCCGTCCTATACGGCCGCTCCCATTCCCGCAAATGATCGAGCAGGTAGTCGAGTGAGAAGACGTGGCGCGAGTTGTCGGCTTTGCGGCGGAAAATCACGCGGGACCAGCCGCGCATTCCGGTCGGCGTGTACCACTCGCCGTTCATGTGGAGCTTGTCGCCGTTGATGGCGCGGATCAGGACGCGCTCGTACTGCGAGCGGGGGAGTACTCGCTCGGGGAAGAGATTGTCCCAGGTGCACAGGCGCCCGACGTCTTCGTAGCCGGCTGGGCGATCGTCGAGATCGAGCAATGACGGCGCGCGGCCTTTCATCACCGAGCCGATCAGGCGGAGGGTAAACGGATCCGAATAGCGGCGGATGAATGGCCAGAAGTGCTTGGTGATCTGGCCGGCCATCTCCCGCATCGTCATGAAGCGGCCATCGGTGGTCGGCCACTTGTCGATGTCGATGTCGCTGACGAACGGGTTTTCGGGATAGCAGTCGTAACGAGCCAGCCAACCCTTGCGCGTGGTGTGCGGCATCGGCCGGAAGCCGCGTATGACTGGAATGTCGGTGTCCTCCAATACGCCAATCTCATAGCTGGGCCAGCGCATCACCTCGCGGACGATGCCGACGATCAACGTCGCGGTCGCGATCATCAGGGGCGCATCGGGCGTGAAATCGGCGGTGATCTCGATGCGATCGCCGCGCGGACGGACGCCAATGCCGGTCGACCGGCGATTGGCCGCCAGCAGCATCACCGGGATGGGGAGGATGTGCGCGAGCAGATAGGCCAACTGCTCCACAGTGCGTGTCGTGCCCTGCTCGTAACGCGGCAGCTCGAAGGAGATGTTGTAGTGGGTGCTGAATCCGGCGAGCTGCACGTCGGTGTCGTGCGCCTGCTCCCAGGCGTCGAGCTCCTGACGCACGAAGAGAATCGCTTCCCACAGCGAGCGTCCAGCGCGGGCGGCGCAGCCGCGCTCGATCTCGATCACCGGCGTCGCAACCTCGATCACGCCGGTGTCGAAGTACACCGCACCGCCGGTGGGCAGATGATACGACCGGCCTTTGCGGTGCATCATCTTCTCGCGGATGATTTTGTGCGGGCTGCCGAAGAGATCCTCAGGCTTCACCTGCACGCCATCCTGAATCACCGCGAATTCGGCTTCCATGCCGATCGCGGCGAGCTGGATGCGCTCGTGCGTCGATGATTTGTTCTCCGGACCCTTCTTTTTCTTCAGCTCCGCCATTCTGCTTTACCCAAAGTGCTCCAATCTTTTTGACTCTTTTGCGTCCCAATTCCGTCAACTCTTCACGTCCCGCGGCACCGAGATCACGTAGCCGAGATCGAGGTGCAGATGATCCTCCGCGTAGCCGGTCGGTGTTCCGTAGGGACGCGTCCAAACGCCGGGCAGCGTCTCTCGCGCGATCAAGCTGAAGCGCTCGATCGCACTCCGGTTATCCAGGTAGGTGTCGCCAATTCGATAGATGTTGGCGGCGGTCCCCCAGGCGTGCGGAGTGGCGTTCTTCGAAAACCGATGGGATGGCGACCGGTAGCCGCCATTCGCGGCAATGTGAACGAGCGTCCCAACAGCCTCCCGGAACCTCTCCAGGCACACGGCAAGGAGGGTTATTGCGCACGGAACGTACCGGGGGAATGTGCGCAAAGGCGCGGCCTCCCGAACGTCCACCTGGATGAACTCCCAAAGGAGGAAGTGGGTGGACAGCTCGACTTTCATGGCCGAATCCCAGGACGGGACCTCGTAGAAGTACCGGGGAAGCTGCCGGGGGAACCCGGTAGCGTCTTTCCACTCCTCACCGGGCCTCAGAGCTTTGCGGTACTCTGGTGGCAGCGTCAGGCCGTCAACGACCCGAAGCGGGAAGTTGGGCGACTCGTGCCTCGACTCGGCGAAGCTTGATGAAGCGCTCATTCCTCGGCCGGCCCTTTGGTGAGGGCTTCGTAAATGACCTGGGAGATGGTGGCGATGGTCCGCGACCGACCCGAGGTGTTCGGATCCCACTCCGTGAGAATCACCAGCGCGTAAGGTTTGCGCTTGGGCAGATAGACGACGCCGGCGTCGTGGGCGACCGTAGAAATCTCACCGGTCTTGTGCGCGACGCGGGTTCCTTTCGGCAGCCGGGCCGGTATGCCCTGATTGAATTCCTGGCCGTGCAGGATGTCCATCATCCGTCGCGACAGCGCGGGCGAGAACGCTTTGCCCGCCGCGAGCATGGTGAGGATTTTGAGCAGGCCGTCGGCGGTCACGAGATTGTTGATGCCTTTCTCGAAGGCCAGCTCGTCCTCGACGCCGCGCTTGAGGTCGATGCCATCGTCGAGCTTCAGCTGGTGCAGGGTTTCGCTCACCGATTTTGGCCCGATCACACCGAGCACCAGGTTGGTGGCGAGATTGCTGGAGGTGGTGATCATGTGATACGCCAGCTCGTCGACGCGCATCATCTTCCCGATCGCGTTGTGCACCGCCGAATTGGCGTCGCGACCCGATTCGACGCGGAACGGAATGTCTTCGACGACGCTCAAAAAACGATTGCGCACATGGACACGTGAGTGCGGCAGGAGATCGCCCCGGTCAATTGCGGCAAACACGCCGAGCAGGATCGGCACTTTGATGGTGCTGGCGGCGTGGAACCAGCGATCGGAATTGCAGTGCAGCTCGAATCCGGTCTCGAAATCGTGCAGCGCGACGGCGATCGATTTCGCGTTGGATTCCTTGGCGATCTTCTCGATCTCGCGCTCGAGCGCTGATTCGCTGGGGGCAGCCGTGCCGGCCGGACGAGCCGGAGGGGTTGTTTCTTTGGCAGACATCTGCGGCTTACGAATACGCTACGCGCGGGTCGGCTTTGGCGTAGGCGAGGTCGGTAAGGAGGTTCACCAGCACGAAGATTACGCTGAGGAACAACACTGAGCCCTGAATCGCCGGCAGATCACGGCGGGTGATTGCATTCACGACGTAACGACCGAGTCCAGGCCAGCTGAAAATGGTTTCGGTGAGAATGCTGCCGGTCAGGTAGTAACCGAAATCGAGTCCCAGCACAGTTATGATCGGAATCAGTGCATTGCGCAGTGCATGTCGAACGATGACAGCACGCTCCTTCAGTCCTTTCGCGCGTGCGGTGCGCACGTAGTCGCCGCCGAGCACGTCGAGCATCGCCGATCGGGTAACGCGCGCGAGAAATGCGATCGAGCGCGAGCCGAGTGCGAACGCCGGAAGAATCAGATACTTGACTCCGCCGTAGCCCGACGGCGGCAACCAGCGCAGCATCACCGCGAAAATCAAAATCAGAATCAGACCGACCCAATAGACCGGGAAGGAAATTCCGAGGTATGCAACGCCGAGTCCCAATCGATCGAACCATCCGCCGGGCGCGCGCGCGCTGAGCACGCCAAGGGTGATGCCGAGGATGGAAGCGAGGAGCATCGCCGATCCGGCGAGGAGGAGAGTCTTCGGAAAGCGCTCGATGATGTCGCGAATGATCGGGCGCTGGGTGATATAGGAATTGCCGAGATCGCCGCGCACTACGCCGCCGGCGTAGAGCGCGAACTGTTTGAGACGCGGCTCATCGAGGTGCAGCTCTTTGCGAAGTCGCGCGATGGTCGCCGAATCGGCGCGCTCGCCAACCATCTCCTGGACTGGATCGCCAGGCGCGACGTTGAGCAGAAGAAAAGTCACCACCAGCACCCCGAACAGCGTCGGGATGGCGAGCAGCAGTCGGCGGACGATGAAAGCGATCACGCTTTACTTGCTGATCGTCACGTCGGTCCAGCGCTGACCGTTGAAGACAGCCGGAACTGTGAAGCCGCGAATCCACGGCTGCACTGCGTACATGTCTTTGTAGAAGAACAGGTAGACGATTGGCGCATCCTGAAACTCCAGCGCATCGGCCTGAGTGTAGAGCGCGTTACGCTTGGTTTCGTCCTGCTCGCGGTGCGCCTGGTCGACGAGCGCGTCGAATTTCGTATTGGAGTAGAAGGAGACGTTGCCGCCCGGTCCCTTGTTCTTGCTGTGCAACAGTGGGAACAGGAAGTTCTCGGCGTCGGGATAATCCGCCCACCATTCTTTGACGTAGAGATCGGCGGCTCCTTTGCGCGCTGCTTCACGGACTGATGATGCGTCCCGCTGGACGATTTTGGCGCGAATGCCGGCCTCGGCTAGATTGGCCTGGATTGCCTGCGAGAGACGCGGCGATTGGTCGGTAGTTGCGGCCCACAGCTCGACGTCGATGCCGTTGGGGTGGCCGGCGGCTGCGAGCAGCTGCTTGGCTTTGGCGACATCGTGGCCGTACGGTTTGCGATTGGCGTCGTACCCCGGCAGGCTTGGCGGAATCACACCGTTGGCAACGCTGCCGCGGCCGGCCATCACTGCGCTGAGGATGGTGCTGACATCGATAGCGTAGTTGAGAGCCTGGCGCACGCGAACGTCCGCTAGCGGGCCGCGGGTGGTGTTGATCGCGACGTACCAGAAGCGCAGAGCGGGCGCGGACTGGAGCAGCTTGCTCTTGTCGGGATCGGCCTGCCACGACTTGCCGGTCTCGTCGGGCACAGTCAGCACATCGACGTTGCCGGCCTCGAACTCGGCGGTGGCGGTGCTCATCTCCGGGATGATGCGCGCCATCAACGAATCCGACTTGGGCGGCCCGTCGAAGTAGTCGGGATTCTTGGCGAACTTCAGGTAATCGTCGTGCTTCCACTCGACGAACTTCCACGGACCGGTGCCTATCGGCTTCTGGCCGAAGTCAGCGCCGGCGTTGTCCGGAACGATCGAAGTGACGGGCATCGCCAGCATCTTCGGGAAGATCGACAGCGGTTCCTTGAGGGTGATGACGACAGTGGTGTCGTTGGGTGCCGTGAGGCCGGTGATTGTCTGTCCTTTGCCACCGGCGAAATCCTCGGCGCCTTTGATCGGAAATAGTGGCCAACCTCGCCCGCCCTTCGTCTTAGGATCGAGAACGCGCTGGAAAGTCGAGATGACGTTTTTCGCTGTGAACGGCGACCCGTCGTGGAACTTTACGCCGCTGCGCAGATGGAACGTGTAGGTGAGTCCGTCAGTGGTGACGTCCCACGATTTCGCGAGGCCCGGGACGACTTTCGCGTCCGGAGTAAATCGAGTCAGTCCATCGAAGATGTACGCGACTGCGCGGCCCGTTGGAACGTCGGTGCTGAGAGCCGGATCCATCGATCGTGGATCGTAAGTGTCGCGCGAATCGATGAGGGTTTTGCGTTGAGGAGCCGATGATTCACCACCACCGCCACCACAGCTGAGAAGTGCGGGTAAAACGAAGAGGATTAGTCGCCGCATGGTGTGCTCTGACGGTTGACATGAAGGGGCGAAATACGAGAACTTTCGCGCACCCAAAAAGGCCTCATCGTGAGCGCAGAATACTATTATCGCCGCCGACTGGGCGCCAAGGATCTGTTGCCGGCCATCGGCGCCGCCGTCGCCACGGGTTTGGCCGCCTTCTACGTTGTGCAACTCTTAATCCAGCGCACACCACTGGTTCCGCAGGGCGAATTGCAGCGGGCGCCGACGACGCCACCGCGCAGAATGCTCGGCGATCGCACCGAACCGGAGACCGAGACGCACTACGCGCGCGAGCTGCCTGCGGGCCAACCGCCGGGCGCGCGCGCACTCAAAGGGTGAAGCTGACCCGGGTTCGACTCGGGCTCCTCACCGCATTCGCTCTCCTCGTCGCGACTCCGCTTGCCAGCGCCGGCGCTCAGGACATCGAGTGCGAGCGCGGAGATCTCGAGGTGATGCAGCTCAATTTCGAGGGCAACCACGCGCTCTCCGACGCCGAGCTGGCGCGGGCGATTGTTACGACTCCGTCGTCGTGGGCCCGGCGCTTCCTGCACCTGCCGTTCACCACCAAGCACTGTCTCGACCGCGCCGAGCTGCCGAACGACAGGGTGCGGCTGATCATTCTGTACCGACGCCGTGGATTCCCGAGAGTGAAGGTCGATACCGCGGTGAAAGTGCTGGCACCAGGCGCGGTCGCGGTGACGTTCACAATCGCCGAAGGCCCGCCGATGATTCTGCGCGGATTCGGCGTGCGCGGGCTGGACTCGGTGCCGGAAGGAGCGCGGATACGGCGCTCGATCAACATTCGCGAAGGAATGCGGTTCGATCGCACGGTGATGGATACAACCGCCAACAGCATTCGTGCCCGTCTCAACAACAACGGGTACCCGCGCGCCGTCGCAGAAAACCATTACATCGTCAACGACAGCTCTTTGAGCGGCTGGGACACCTTGACGGTATCACCGGGTCCGCGCACGCGCATCGGCGGGATCAAGATCGCCGTCACGCCCCTGGATTCAGGAAAGGGGCAGCAGATACCGTCTCGCGTCGTCCGACAAATCATGGGACTGGACTCGGGCCAGCTCTATCGCGAGAGCGAGATCCTCGACGCCCAGCGCGCGATCTACCAGACCGAAGCGTACCAGCACGTGTCGATCACGACGGACAGCGCGTCGGATTCACTGGTGACGCTGTACGTCAATCTCGCGGAAGCCCCGATGCACGCGGCGCGCGTTGGTGCCGGCTACGGTACGCTCGATTGCTTCCGCCTCACCGGTGAATACACGGACTACAACTTCCTGAACGGCGCGCGCAGACTCGATCTGAACACCCGCGTGTCGAAGATCGGAATCGGCCGGCCGCTGGACTGGGAGCCGAATCTGTGTCCGGCGGCGAAAAAGGACGTGTTCAGCAATCGTCTCAACTACTACGCCGGTGCGACGCTGCGGCAGCCGGTCTTCCTCGGCTTGCGCACGGTACCGACGCTGACGATTTACTCGCAGCGGATCTCGGAGTACAACGCGTATCTGCGCACGACGTCGGTCGGTGGCGCGGCATCCGTGATCTGGCGCGGACTTACGCGCACGCCGGTGAATCTCACCTACTCGATGGATCTCGGCCGCACTGAAGCGCAGCCCGCACTGTTCTGCGCGGTGTTCAATCTGTGCGAGGCGGCGGAGCGCGAGAGAATCCAGCGGACGCAGCAGCTGGCGATTCTGAGTCTGGCGGTCACGCGCGACAACTCCAACAACCTGCTGTCGCCGACGCGAGGATCGGTGATCCGGCTCGAGGCGCGGCATTCATCGCCTGCGATTCTCTCGAACAAGGATCTGCAGTTCAACAAGGTGATTGGCGACGCGTCGCGGTACGTCGCGATCGGCTCGAGCGTGCTCGCGATGCGTGTTCGCGGGGGTTCGGTGTTCGGTCGCAACGTGCAGTCCGCCACCGGATTCATCCCGCCGCAGGAGCGGTTGTACGCGGGAGGCCCGACGACGGTGAGAGGATTCTCGCAGAACGAGCTAGGGTCGCTGATCTACATCTCGGGAACGTACGAAGCGTTCTTCGTCGACAATCCCGACGGCAGTCGCGATACCGTGCTACTGCAGAACCACAACGACAGCAGCTACCGGCGGATCGTGCCCGTCGGCGGCAACTCGCTGGTGGTGGGCAATCTGGAGCTCCGAATGCGAAGCCCGTTCCTCTCGGACCTGCTCCAGTGGACCTTTTTTACCGACGCCGGCGAGGTCTGGAACCGGGGTACCGGCCAACTCAAGCAGGTGAAGCTCAAAGTCACGCCGGGAATTCAACTTACGGCGTTCTCTCCGGTGGGACCTGTGCGTCTTGCAATAGGGTATAATCCGTACCGCCGACCGCCTGGGCCGATCTACTTCGAAGGAACGAATCTGGGCGGTGAGCTTTTGTGCGTAAGTCCGTTCAACACCATCAAGACACACATCACCTACGACAACGCCTCGCCGCCGAAACCCGCTGCAATCAGTCAGGAGCCTGGAGGAGTCTGTCCTTCTACGTACCAACCGGCGAAGGACAATAGTCTCCGCAGCAAGCTCACTTTCAGCTTCGCAATCGGTCAGGCTTTCTAATTCTGAATGACACGCCGTCTCCGCATTGCGATCGGCAGCGCGATCATCCTGTTCGGGCTGATCATGATTGTCGTCCTCGCGTTCATTGGTGTCACGCATACGAGCGTGGGCCAGGAGCGCGTGCGGAGCATGATCGCAACCCTGCTCGAGGGTAAGGTCAAAGGGAAAGTCTACCTTGGCCACGTCAGTGGCGGTCTGGTCGGCGGGGTTACAATCGATTCGGTAGAGATTAGAGACGATGAAGATTCCGTTTTCTTCGCGTCGGGACCGATCACCGTCGAGTACGATCCTAGAGATCTCCTGGATCGCCGCATTCTGTTCAGCCGATTCGAGGCGCAGCATCCGTACGTACATCTGCGTCAGCACGAGAACGGCGACTGGAATTTCCGCCGCATCTTCCCGGCGAGCGTAGAAAAAGAGCAAAGAAATCAGCGCGGGTTTGGCCAGTACATCGTCGCCGACACCTCGATCGTTCGCGACGCGCGTCTGGTACTTACGCTGCCATGGCATCTGTCGGACACTCTGCGCGGATATCAGCGCGATAGTGCGCTGCGCTTTGAGCTGACGCGCCCGGATCACGAGATCCGCAAGACGCGCGAGGGCTACGCGCGCACCTGGCGCTGGAGCGATATCGACGCCGACCTCGGCTACGCGCGCATCGCTGATCCAGACACAGTTGGCCGACTCGTTCGCATTCGCAACCTGAGCGTTGCCGAGACAGACCCGCCGTTCAAGTTCCGCAACGTCGTCGGCACTTTCCTGAACCTCGGCGACTCCGTATTCGTGGACGCCGATCACTTTGACTTACCCGGATCGACAGGCCGCGCGCACGGCAGCGTGGTGTGGGGCAGCGATTTGCCGGTACGCTACTACATCCATGTGGTAGGCGACTCCGTCTCGCTCGCGGATGTGGCGTGGGTGTATCCGACGCTGCCGACGACCGGCAGCGGCAAGATGGAGCTCGACATCCGGAGCGAGCGGAATCCGAAGTATCTCGACTACATCATCAGCAACATGGATGTGCGGTCGACACGGTCGCACCTGATCGGCAACATGACCTTCGGCACCGGTGGCAATGTGCTGGCGGTGAAGAACGTCGAGCTGCAGGCGGCACCGGTGAACTTCAATCTCTTGCGCACGCTGAACGGCAAGCCGTTCCCGTACAATTGGCAGGGCAACATCACTGGTACGGTGCGCGCGTCAGGCGGCCCGCTGAATCACTTCAAGGTTGAGGAATCGGCGCTGATCTTCGACGACGCCAACGTCCCCGGTGCAGTGACCGAAGCGCGCGGCAACGGCGAGCTCGACATTCTGTTCCCGGCGTTCACCGCCTTTCACGGTTTCAACGTCGATGTCGCGACGCTCGATCTGCGCACGCTGCAGTTCCTGAACCCGCAATTCCCGCGCATCAAGGGAACGGTGTCAGGAACGGCGACGCTCGACTCGTCATGGCTCGATGTTCGATTCAGCAATGCGAGCCTGTTCCATCACGATGGCAATCTTCCCGTTTCCCACGCGACTGGAAACGGCCGCGTCACCTGGGGCGAGAAGTACCTCACCTATGATCTGAATCTGCGCGCCGAGCCGCTGTCGTTCACTGCGCTGGTGAACTCGTATCCGCTGCTGCCGTTGCGGGGGAGCTATCAGGGTCCGGTGCAGGTGAAGGGGCAGTCGCCCAACCTCCTGGTGAACGCGACGCTGACGGGTCCCGCCGGACAGTTCGCTTACAGCGGACTCGTCGATGCGGATCCGCTCGTGTATGGCGCAAAAGGGCGGGTGACATCGACAGCGCTGGATCTGCGCACGCTCATGGAAAACAATCAGCTGCCGCACACTCAGCTCACGGGTCACTACGATCTCGATCTGCACGGCGCGGATCTGCCGACGCTCACCGGCACCGCGGTCGCGCAAATCGAGAGATCGACGCTCGGCGGCTTCCGCGTCGAGCCGTCGGTGGCGCGATTGCATTTCGCCGACGGTGTGGCGACAGTCGACACCCTGGCGGTCAATGCGTCCGGTCTTCAGGCGAACGCGTCGGGAACCTTTGCGCTCAGCGGAACACACCAAGGCTCGCTCAAATTCTCGGCGCAGATGGATTCACTGTCGCGGTTGCGCGCGCTTGTCCCCGCGCTGGCTAACAACGCGCAGCTCGACTCGTTGCGCGGTAGCGGTCAGCTCACCGGCGAAATTTCCGGCAGCATCGAGCATCTCGGCCTCAACGGGGTTCTACGCGCGAATGACATTCAGCTTGGCAGACAAAGTGTCGCGAGCATCCGCGGGACGCTCCTTCTCGCCGATGTAACCAAGCAGCCGACCGGGTCCTTCCTCTTTGGTGCCGATACCGTCGCGCTGGGTCCGGTTGGATTCAACAGCATGCGCGCGAGCGTTGCGCTGACGTCGCCGAATTCCGGCCACTTCAGCGCGTCCATGATGAGCCAAAGTGGCGTCTCGACTGAGCTGGCCGGCAACATCACCCGGAGCAAAGACACGACGATCGTGCGACTCGACAGCGCGGCGGTCGATGTCGATGCGGACAACAGGTATCGCCTGCAATCGCCGAGCAGAGCAGTGCTGTCTAAAGGTTTCGTGTCACTTGATTCGTTGATTCTGCAGCATAGTAGCAACGCCAAGCTGATCGTGCAGAACCTGCGGTTCACCGGTGACTCGATCAACGGTCACGTGCGTACGGACAGCGTGGACATGCGCCTCTTCCGAGCGTTCGTTCCGGGTCTGGTCGATGCGCGTGGTGCGATTGTGGCCGACGTCGACGTACGCGGCGCAGTGAAGCAGCCGCGACTCTTCGGGCAGATCACTTTGCCCGACGGGACGATGGCGTTCTCGAATCTTGGGACGCGATTCACGAAGATCCGCGCCAACATCGCGCTCGATGGCGATTCGGTCCACATCAATCAGCTGTCGGCGGAGACGAACAAGGATCGCCGCGGCACGGTGAACGTGACGGGGTCGGTGAGCTTCGAGCACTACGACAATCCGTCATTCTCGATTGTAGCGAACGCGTCGAACTTCCACGCCATCGACAAACCCGGTCTGGCTGCTCTCGACATTTCGACCGGTCCGCCGGTGACGCTGACGGGCTCGACGCAGAATGCCGTGCTCCACGGCGCAGTGCGAGTTGAGCGCGGGTCGATCTACATCCCGGAAGTCATCAAGAAGAACGTCGTCGATTTGAATGATCCGGATTTGCAGCTGACGGTCGATACCCTACTGTCCCAGAATCGCGAAGTGATGCCGCGGCCGCCGAAAGCAGTCGCGCGCAACCTTACGCTCGAAGACGTGAACGTCGATATCGGGCCGGATGTCTGGCTGCGCTCATCGGAAGCGAACATCAAGCTCGGCGGCTCGCTGAATGTGGCGATGGCACCTGGGCCGACGGGACAGCAACAGACGCTCGCGTTGCAGGGGACGCTAAGCGCGGACAAGGGAACATACCGGCTGAATCTCGTCGACCCGTTTGTGCAGCCGACCTTCGACGTGCAACGCGGAACGCTGACATTCTTCGGTACGCCGGATTTGAACCCGCTTCTCGACATCGCGGCAATCCACACGGTCCGACAGCCGCGCGCCAGCGCCAACGGTCGAGATGTACGTGTGGAGGTCGACATTACGGGAACCCTGGCGCGGCCGCAGCTGGCACTCAAGAATCCTGATAACCTGCCGTTGTCCGAGAGCGATTTGCTGAGTTACCTCGTGACCGGCGAACCCGCGGTTGGCTTGGACAACACGAGCAATCAGGTGGCGGCGCTGGGTGTGCGCACGGCAGCAAACCTCTTACAGAGTGCACTGCCGAGGAACGTCGTCGACTATCTGGAGATTCAGACGGCAGCGCCAGGCTCCGATCCTAATCTCGCAAACTCGCCAGCTTACCTTGGACTGCTGAATACCCGCGCCATCCTCGGAAAACAGGTTGGCAGCAAGTGGTTCGTTGGCTTGAGCACCGGTCTCTGCTTCGTGAATAGCACCGCTTTCAAGGAGAATCTCGGACTGCAGGTGGAGTATCGGATCAGCCCGATTTACAGCGCACAGGCAGCCGTCGAGCCGGGAGCCAGCAGCAGCCAATGCACACGTCCTGGCACCACGGCGAACTTCTCACCGATCCAGGCGCCGACCCAGTTGGGCTTCGACCTCTTCCGCAACTGGCGTTTCTAAAAGACGGTTGATTCGTCAGTTAACAAGTTTCCGGAAATCTCGGGCTGCCCAAAGCAGTCTCCACTTGCGAGTGTGATGGCTAAGAACCTGCGCGAAAAGGATTCGATGGTTTGCCGCTCCTGCGGTAATGAGGAGCGTGCATCCGAAGGCTATCCGTGCACCGACTGCGGGACGTTCATCTGCGTCATCTGCAGCTTCCGCGGTGTCACGCTCTGCAAATCATGCGTACAGAAAAGACCCGAGCCCCCTCTGACGGTTCCGCCGAAGCTCGACTGGCCGGAGCATTGAACGAAAGCGTAACCGCCATCGCGGCGATCGCACCGATGTTGTGCGAGCCCGATGTCAAAACGACTCAAGTCTCCCAACTACTGCACGGCCACATCGCCCAGGTCATCGAGCGAAGGGGCTTGTGGCTGAACATCAAAGG